>CAIUUO010000139.1 GCA_903902325.1 uncultured Bacteroidia bacterium | reverse complement strand
GGGAGGCTTTTTTTTGTGGCCGGGGGGAATTAGAGACCGGCAGGATTTGACCCCCCCACTCCCCAAAGGGGGCTTTCGCAATGGGCGAGAGGGGTGTTTCGAATTCCGAATTGCCGTACGCTTGATAAAGATCTTTTTTTTCCGTATATTAGTATAAGAGTTGCAGGATTTTGATCAATTTGTATGATTGGACCAAAAAGTGTTGATGCTGGAAGAATGTGATTTGGTTTTTAAAATTTAATAACTTTGTAAAAAATGTCGGAAAATGGGAACTTTGGAGCAGGATAAATTAAGAAGCGAATATTACGAAGAGGCCATTCGTTATATGGAAAATGCCAAAGAGACATTGAAAAAAGCAGGCAAGGAAGATGATTTTTATAAAGATGATAAATACGTAAAAACTGCCTGCGGAATCGCCTATAATGCTGTACTAAAAGCTTTGGACGGCTATTTTATTACAAAAGAGGTTAAGGTTCCCAAAAGAAGGAAATCCATTGAATTCTATCGTGATAATGTTGCCAGGATTGATCGTAAATTAATGGCACACCTCAACAATGCTTATACTGTACTTCACCTTGATGGCTATTATGATGGCAATGTAATTGTCGATACCATAAGTTCGGGTTTTAAATCTGCTTATCTGATTATTGAGAAAATTAAACCGGCGGCTTAGGATTCTGCTTGGTTATGCATTCCGTAGCCTGGTCTCCGGAATTAAAATCCACGCCAGGTGTAGATTAAAAGTTGATAGTTTTCTATATTTAAAGCCTCCCTTCGGGGGGCTTTTTTTTGTGGCCCTTCGGCCCTTCGACTTCGCTCAGGGACCACCTGGTTTTCACCGCCGACCAAGGATTTGTAATCCTTTTTAGCAAATTGCCACCAACTGAATCTATAATTTTCCATATTCAAAGCTTCGCTTCGGGGAGTTTTTTTTTGTGGCCCTTCGGCCCTTCGACTTCGCTCAGGGACCACCTGGTTTTCACCCCCCACCCACCAGCGGGACGACCGGGACGACTGGGACGAGAGCAACTATCTTGTGTGGTGCCTTCCGTCTGATCCCGGCATGCCACGCGCCATCAGCCATTGCACGCAGACAGCGGGTCTCCCGGCATCACCTGTCCCCCTCCACCCGGTTAAAACCGGGGGTTATGCACAGGAAACCCCTGCCGGGGTTGATATTTGACTGCAATTAATCAGCATTCGGAAGCAATCAACAACGGCGAATCGGAATTCGCCGCACCCCTGTTCCGCTACGCGGCTAAACCCCGTAGTCGCATTTATTAGCACATCAGCACATTAGCACATCAGCACATTAGCACATTCTCCTCCGTCTCTCCGTTTCATTTCTTCTTCACCTCCCAGCTCGGTCTGCTACAAGGGCCGCCCCGACATCTCATATCTCATCTCTTATATCTCATCTCCAGCGCCATCTCCCTCAACTTGTATTTCTGGATCTTGCCGCTGGCAGTCATCGGGAATTCCTCCACAAAGAAAATGTATTTGGGAATCTTGAAACGGGCGATCTTACCTCTGCAAAAATCTATCACGTCTTCTTCTGTGAGCTGAGAGCCTGCCTTCCTGCGGATGAAGGCGCCCACCTCTTCGCCGTATTTTTCGCTGGCCACGCCGGCAACTTCCACGGCTTCAACTTCGGGATGGGTGTAGAGGTAGTTCTCGATTTCGCGGGGGTAGATGTTTTCGCCTCCGCGGATGATCATGTCCTTGATCCTTCCCGTCACCCTGAAATAGCCGTTTTCGTCCATCACACCCAGGTCGCCCGAGTGGAGCCACCCATCGACATCTATGGCATTCGCGGTAGCTTCTTCGTTTTTGTAATAGCCTTTCATCACGTTGTATCCGCGGCAACAGAGTTCACCCTGCTCGCCCGGGGCAAGTTCCTTGCCAGTCTCAGGATCCGCAACCTTTACCTCAACGGCCGGATAGGCCCTTCCTACCGTTGTGGATCGTATCTCGGGCGAATCTGACACGCGGGTGGCGGTCATGCCTGGAGATGATTCCGTAAGCCCGTACACGATGATAAGCTCCTTCATGTTCATCTTTTCCATCACGCTTTTCATCGTTTCGATGGGGCAGAGCGATCCGGCCATGATGCCGGTGCGCAGCGAAGAGAGGTCGAACATCGGGAACATGGGATGGTTGAGTTCGGAGATGAACATCGTCGGCACGCCATGCAGGGCGGTGCATTTTTCTTTCTGCACCGAGGCAAGCACCGTGAGCGGATCGAAATTTTCGACGATCACCATGGTGGCTCCCCGGGTGATGATGGAACATAAAGCCAGCACGCATCCGAAACAGTGGAAGAGCGGCACGCAGACGCACAATCTTTCGTCGGCCGAGAAATTCATGCAGGAGGCCGTCGCATTGCCGTTGTTGAGAATGTTGTAATGGGTAAGCATCACCCCTTTCGGGAAGCCTGTAGTGCCTGAGGTGTATTGCATGTTGACCACATCGTGGCAGGAGACTTTTGCGGCTGCCTCCAGGAGGGCTGCGTCGTCCAGCTGGCTGCCCAGCAAGATCAGTTCGGGGGTGTTGAACATCCCCCTGTGCTTTTCGGGTCCCATGAAGATGACATTATTCAACTCGGGGAATTTATCACTTTTCAGGAATCCGCGCTGGCTCTCTTTCAGTTCAGGGATCAGTTCATAGACCATCTGCACGTAATCGCTGTCGCGCCATCCGTTCACCAGGCAGAGGGTGGTCAGGTCCGAATTCTTGATCAGGTACTCCAGTTCGTGGGTGCGGTAGTTGGTATTGATGGTGACAAGCACCCCTCCGATTTTCGCGGTAGCGAAGAAATAGGTAAGCCAGTCGGGTACATTGTTGGCGAAAACACCCACCTTGTCGCCCTTCCCGATGCCCAGTTGCAACATCGATTTGGCCAGGTTGTCGACCCTGTCGTTGAAGATGCGGTAGGAGAAACGGAGTCCCCTGTCGGGATAAACGATGAAATCCTTTTCGGGCGTCAGCGCGGCCCATTGTTCAAGAAACTGTCCGAAGGTGGTGGTGATAAGATCCATAGAGAGGTATGAGGTATGAGTTATGAGTTATGAGATGATTGAAAATGCTAATGTGCTAATGTGCTAATATGCTAATATGCTAATGAATGCGACTCCAGGGTTTAACCGCAAAGCGGTGGAATTTTTGTAGCCAGGGGTGGAGGGTAGCGGAACCCCTGGTTGCGAATGCCGATGGTCCCGCCGTCCGCGTGCAAATAAGGATGGTGCCTGGGATGCTGGGATCGGACGGAAGGCACCATACACGATAGTTGCTCTCGTCCCAGTCGTCCCAGTCGTCCTGCTGATGTGTGCACAAATGTGAAAATTGGGAAATTTCGGGACTCCGGGGTTTAGCCGCATAGCGGCGACCGATTTTGTAGCCCCCGGTTTAGCTTCGCTGATCTTCGATTCAACCGGTGGGTTGGTGAATGCCAATGGACCCGCCGTCCGCGCACAAATGCCGTCAAAAGTCCGGATCTTGGGATCGGACGGAAGGACACAATATGTTGGCAGAAGAGGCTTCAAGGCAAGAAATAAGAGATGAGATATGAGATATGAGTTATAAGTTATAAGATATGAGATATGAGTTATAAGATAGGAGATATGAGAGGGTTGAGCGGTCATATTTCTTGCTAACGGCCAATAGCTAACAGCCAACCGCCTTCCTACAACGGTGCATAAACAACCGCCAGGATTTTTGCTGCTTCATCTGTTGCGGCATGTACATGGTGATCTACCACAGAATCATAATAAATGCTGTCGCCTTCCGAAAGGTGGTAATTCTCCCTTCCGTAGGATATCTCAATCTCGCCCGAGAGCACATAAATGAACTCTTCCCCTTCGTGGGCCGATAAATGCGTCACCGGAGCAGGTGAGGCTGCGATATCGATCAGGAAAGGCTCAAAATGCCTGCCCGATTTATCGCCTGCCAGCGGATGGAAAGTTAAACCCGAACCGGCCTCATTGTTGGAAGTTGAAAAATGGTTTCCTGAATCGGCTTCACCCTTCCGGGTAACAACCGGACCGAGGTGGTCGAGATCATCCATAAATGTGCCCAGACGCACGCCCAATACCCTGGCAATTTTGATGAGATGGCCGAGCGAGGGAATGGCCGCACCTGCTTCCAGTTTTTCAACCATTTTTTCGGAGAAGCCGCAGCGCTCTGCCAGTTCTTTAATCGTAATTTTTTTGTTCAGACGGATGGCGGTTATTTTAGCGCCTATCAGATTCAATTCTTCCATAAAGTTTGGGTTTTGATCGTAAAATGGTTTTAAATTTAGGGAATTGGTTTGGAATCGGCTTTTTTTGCACAAAAAAATATGCAGATCGTAATATTTATTTAACGCAAACGGTTGTTTCTTTCGGCTATAAATTTTAATCCAGAATAGGATGCGGTCTTTGTGTTCCTATTTTATCCTTGGATTCCTTAGTGAAATTTTTTTTATTTAACCACAAAGGACACAAAGTGAAGCACAAAGGAACAAACGCAGGTAATTGACCGTAATGTATTAAATTAGCACCAAATTAATGCTCATGAGCAATAAAATCGTCATAGCCGTTACGGGCGCCAGCGGATCCGTCTACGCCAAAAGGCTGATAGAAAAACTGGGCAAGGCTGAAATTCAAACGGATGCCTGTGGAGTGGTATTTTCGAAAAATGCCCTGGATATCTGGGCTTATGAGTTGAAAGAGGAGGTGGGAAAACTGGCCATACCATTTTCTGTCTATGAACCCCATGATTTTTACGCGCCGTTTGCTTCCGGATCTGCCGGATACAATACGATGGTGATCATACCTTGTTCCATGGGTACGCTTGGGCGCATAGCATCGGGTATCTCCGATGATCTGATCACCAGGGCAGCGGATGTGATGCTGAAGGAGCGCGGACGCCTGATCGTCATTCCACGCGAAATGCCCTACAGCCTGATCCACCTTCGGAACATGGTTACCCTCACCGAAGCCGGAGCCATTGTAGTTCCTGCTACACCCTCTTTTTACAGTTTGCCCGCTACGATGGATGATTTGGTCGATACGGTCGTAAACAGAGTGCTGGATTTGATGGGAATTTCCAATCAGGGATACAGGTGGGGAGGAGAATGAAAGGAAGACTAGGAAGACTGGGACGAGAATGTGGAAAATTTGCTAATGTGCTAATGAATTCGACTCCGGGATTTTCGCTCTTAACGGCGAATCGGAATTCGCCGCACCCATGCGCCGCTATGCGGCTAAACCCCGGAGTCCATTCATTAGCACATTAGCAAATTATCACATCAGCAAATTAGCACATTCCGTCCGATCCCGTCATGCCAGGCGCCATCAGCCTTTGCACGCGGACGGCTGGTCCATCGGCATTCCCGACCAGGGGTTCCGCTACGCTCCACCCCTGGCTACAAAAATTCCACCGCTTTGCGGTTAAACCCCGGAGTCGAATTCATTAGCACATTAGCACATTATCTGCCTTCCCCGTTTCATTTCGTCATCACTTCCTCGTTTCAGGCGAAAGCAAGTGTCGCTACACTCACCTTCACACCCGGAATCTCCAGCAGCACTTGCGCGCAAGCCTCGAGGGTGGAGCCGGTGGTTACCACATCATCTACCAGGAGCAGGTGCTTCCCCTCCAGTTGTTCGGGTTTCCTGACGGAGAAAAGCTCCCTGACATTTTCCCACCGTTCGAACCTCCCCTTGTTGGTCTGGGTTTCTGAGTTGTAATTCCTGATCAGGTTATCCCGCATCATGGGTATTCCCATCGCAGCGGAAATGCCAAGACCGATCATGGCGCTCTGGTTGTAGCCCCGTTTGCGTTCTTTCAGTGGGTGAAGGGGAACGGGTACGATCTGATCAATTTCCCGGTAGGGGGCACTTAAGTTCAAATCGTTGCCAAACATTCTCCCCAGTTTTTCGCCAATCTCACTACAACTCTTGTATTTCAACTTGTGCAGGAATTGTTGCATGATCCCTCCCTTGTCGAAACTGCAAAACGCGGTTGCCAGCTGAATTTCTGCCCTGCCCCAGAAGAGTTGTGCCACTGGGTTATCGGCCGTTTTTTCGAATCCTGTTTTAGGGAGATCTGCCAGGCAACCCAGGCAGATCAAATCTTCCCCGCGAACAAGCGTGGCCTGGCATCCGGCGCAAAGACGGGGGTAGAAGAGGGAGATGAAGTCGGAGAGATAGTTGAGAAGAGACATGGGGTTTAAGATATGAGATTGTGTGTGGTGAATAGTTGAGAGGACGACTGGGACGAAGGGACAGAGAATGTGAAAATTTGGAAATGTGCTAATGTGCTAATGAATTCGACTCCGGGGTTTAGCCGCTTAGCGGCGACCGATTTTGTAGCCCACGGTTTTAACCAGGGGTTGGATCAATGCCGGGAAAACAGTCGTCCGCGCACGAATTCGAATAGGGCCAGCACTGCTTGGATCGGACGAAGGGAACAAATATTGGAAGTTGAGACAAAGGAAGGATGTTTATCATTTTCTCTGATTTTTGGTTGATCTCAGCACATAAACAAACGATTCTTACGAATAGTGATAAGACATGTAATCTGGAATTAGTTACCATAAGTTACGGCAAAAAAAGGAGAAAAAGAAGGGTATAAAAAGAAAATCCCGCTGCAAAAAATTGCGACGGGACTTTCAAAATCGATTTACGACCAATTAGATTCCGAAAGCGGCTTGAATTTTCTCTACAAAATCCAGCTTCTCCCAGGTAAACAGTTCAACGGTTATTTCCTTGTCACCCAAATAGACTGATTTGAAAGGTTTTGTGATTGTTCGCGGAGTCCGGCCCATGTGACCATAAGATGCTGTCTCTTCGTAGATTGGAAATCTCAGTTTCAGATCCTGCTCGATAGCGTACGGACGGAGATCGAACAGTGCCGAGATTTTGTCGGCAATTTCATTGTCGCGCAGGGCAACTTTGGAGGTCCCATAGGTATTGACATAGATGTTGACAGGTTGGGCAACGCCTATGGCATAAGCCAGCTGAACGAGCATCTCGCCGGCAACTCCGGCAGCTACCATGTTCTTGGCAATGTGCCGGGCCGCGTAGGCAGCCGAACGGTCAACCTTGGATGGATCCTTCCCGGAAAAAGCGCCGCCACCGTGTGCGCCGCGTCCACCGTAGGTATCCACAATAATCTTCCGGCCAGTCAGTCCGCTGTCGCCATGGGGCCCTCCGATCACGAACTTCCCGGTAGGGTTGACGTGCAGGATGTATCCGGGTTCGAAGAGATGCTGGATACGGGCAGGCATGACAGCCTTGGTAGCAGGGATGAGGATATTCTGGACATCCTCGCGGATTTTGGCAAGCATCCTGACATCGTCCTTGTCAAACTCGTCGTGCTGGGTGGATAACACAATGGTATGGATCTTCAATGGCTGGTTGTTGTCGTCGTATTCGATGGTCACCTGCGACTTGGCATCGGGGCGGAGGTAAGTCATCTCCTTACCGGCCTTGCGTATTTTGGCCAATTCCTTGAGCAATGCATGTGCCAGTTCCAGCGGAAGAGGCATGTAGTTGTCTGTTTCGCTGCAGGCATAACCGAACATCATGCCCTGATCGCCTGCACCCTGGTTCTCCACTTTTTCACGTTCGACTCCCCTGTTGATATCAGGAGATTGTTCGTGCAGGGCAGTCAGTACGCCGCATGAATCGCCGTCGAATTGGTATTCTGCCTTGGTGTAGCCTATCTTGTTGATGACATTTCTTGCCACTTCGCGTACATCGACATAGGTATTCGATTTGATTTCACCGGCCATGATGACCTGTCCGGTGGTGACCATCGTTTCGCAGGCAACTTTTGATGCTGGATCGTATGCGAGGAAGACATCCAGTACGGCATCCGAAATCTGGTCCGCAACTTTGTCAGGATGACCTTCTGATACTGATTCTGAGGTAAATAGATATCCCATATTAAAATATTTATGCCACTTCTTTAAGGTGACTGATGAATAAAAATAAATAGGGATGGCTGATTGATAAAGGGAAATACAATACACTGTGTTTTAGCATTTTTTTCCGTGGTTGCAATCAATCAAATCCGTCCACGGCACAAATGTAGAACTATTCCAGATAAAAAACAAAAAAAAGTGCCTAAAGTGAACTAAAGTGACTAAAGTGCCTAAAGTTATGGTCTCCGAACAATTTTGATTCGAAGCGTAAGTACTTTAGGCACTCTAGGCACTTTAGTCATTTTAGTTCACTTCTTTATGTGGGGGTATGGCGTTTTCCCCTTTGCTGCAAACCAAAGTATCTGGTTGAACTCATCCTCGTCTGCATCGTCAGTGCCATCAAACTGGGGCTCCATGCTTTTTTTGGCATAACGAAGGGCGGTTCCTTTGAGTGCTCCCAGTCCGGGATTCAACTCATCCAACGGAATGTTGTTTTTCAGCGAGCTATATGGCGTGGCGTCGGCTTTTTCAGTGAAACAGTCAAACATCGGCATGGCGGTAGCATCCATGATATTCATAGGAGGAAGTCCGAGGATCTGTTCGATTGTCCTCACCATCGATACCTGATTGTAATTGGTATGCACCACACTTGCCGTTTTGGTGTAGGGACTAATGATAGTACCCACTGTCCGGTAGGCAGAAACATGATCCCAGCCATCCTGCGAATCGTCCTCGGTGACGAAGATAGCCGTGTTGCTCCAGAATTTGCTTTTCGAAATGGCTTCCACCATTTGTGCAAGGGCAAGATCATTGTCGGCTACCATGGCCCGGGGAGTTGGCATTCCGGGACGGGTGCCGGTTGTATGGTCATTGGACAGGGCCATAACCATCAGTTCAGGCAGCTGGTCGCCTGGTTGCTGCTCGTATTCCTTCAACTCACGGACAAAGGCTTCGGCTCTTTGCACATCGGTTACCAAATGGTTGTCGGATGACGGAAAATTTTGACTCAATATCGCTTCAACCGGTTTAATCGTAGTCTTGTTGGTGAAGGTTAACTTTTCATGGTTTAGGAATCCCTTGTAGATAGCACTCCAGGTTTGGCCACCAAAATCACACAGACAGGCCTCACCATAAATACAGACCTTCTTGCCATGGGCCAGGGCATTGTCCCAGATAAAACCTGTAGGAGCATAAACCAATGCGTCGTATTGCACATGGGGATAGCTGCGGATCCAGGCCCTTACAGATTTTTCCACATAGTCGGTTACAATAGAGGCATCTGTCCACTGATGTCCCTCTGCAGAACATTTTCCGGATGCATAGTAGTTGTCAAGCAAGATGTATTGGCTACTTAACTGATGCATATTTGGCGTTACGTTTTTACCATAAACCGTGAGGGTTGAATCGCCATCACCTTGTTTCATGTCTCCCAGAACCTGGTCATAAGTACGATTTTCCTTGATGATATAGAGTACATGCTTGATGGTGGAAGGTTCACCGATCCGTTCCGGAACGGGTACAGGTTCTGCCTTTTTACGGGGCAGTTTGGCGGTCAGTTCAAGCCGGAAATGCTGGTTGGAAGCAATTACCTTTTCCGTGAATGCCTTAAGTTCGTTTTTATCCGGTATCCTGATTTTGGAAATGGAGGCCATCTCCTTGTGCGAATTGTATTTGCTTTTTGAAGATCCTTCCATGGTGAAAGGGATGGAGGATCCCTCTCCCTCGAGGTTGGCTACATAAAGTTGCCCATCACCGGTTACCACGACACCACCGGGATAGGCTGCAGTCGGAATAAATCCTTCCGTGCCACTTTTTTTCAGGGTGGATCCTTCGGCTGATTTTTCTCCAAGAGCGACCACGGCCAAGGCATTGTCCATCCCATTGCAAACATATAGGGTCTTGTTGTCAGGAGAAAGAGCCAGGCCATTGGGCGAGTCTCCGAAATAACCGTTTTCGCCTGCATTCAACCTGACGGGGATGGTTTCCGTCACCTTGTCCTGAGTGGTAGATATCACTGAAACCTCATCACTGTTGGCATTGGATACATAAACAAATTTTCCGTTTGATCCTGTCACAATATCGTTGGGATGAAGCCCTACCTGGATCTCACTCAGGACTTTTCCCGTAGCCGGATCCAATACGGATACCGTCCCTTCGCGGGTGGCACCATTGATATCATTGACCCTTGCTTTTCCCCATGGTACGCCTGCAACATTCGGATCATCCTGGGTGGGTTGACCACCGGCCCAGTTGGTTACGTAAATCTTGCCGTTTGCACAGGTAATGCCAAAAGGCGCGACGCCAACCAGGGTACTCCAGACAACTGCCTTGGTATCGGGATCAACCTTCACAACCTTGTTGTTGCCGTTGAGCACCACATAAAGGGCTGGCTTGCCTGCTTCGTTCCTGTAGTATACTTCATTGACAAGAGCTGTCTCGGCAGGAGTTTCCTTGGCGAAAGGAATCATATCCGAATCCGTGAATTTTCCGCCATTCCAGGTTGCCTTAACAACTTCAGAGTTATCCTTTCCCACTGCCCCCCAAAACAATTGCGACAGATTTCCTTCCTGCCGCCAGCATATTCCTGAAAAAGTATTCATCCTGACCTGGCCATTGAAATATTGACCCAGCTGAAAGGTGGACGCAATTTTGTAGGTTGCTGTCGAAACGATGACCACTTCATACCGTCCTTCTACGGCAAGCCATTTCCCGTCAGGCGAAAGAGCGACATCCAAAGCATGGTTCTCCTGTTCCTTGTTGCCGAAATAAAGTTGTGTACCGGCTGGATCTATCCAGCGGTTGTATGGCAACAAAATTGGAGTCTGTCCCGGAGTGAGCGTCCTGTTTTCATAGGCGCCCAGGAAAGCTTTTTGCCCTTTTGTTTTTTTATCCGTTTGGGCATTCAATTGCAAAACAACTGCCAAAAGCAATAATGATAGGAGGTAGAGTTGATTTTTCATATAATAGATAGTGTATTGAGACGAAGGAAGCAAAGTTAAAGAACTATCGCAAAAAACCGAATTTGGATCATTGATGGTCGTACAAGCAACTTTAGTCAATTTAGCTCATTTTAGTTCACTTTTGTCACTTACTTTATGAGTTCCAGAAAACTGTTTTCCATGCTTGACTCCTGCTCGTACAGCGTCAGGAGCGTATATTTTTTTTTCACAGCCAGCCTGAAGAGTTCCGGTCGAAGATCCCCGGTTGAGCCATATACAATGTATTTATTGGCTGCAATTTGTTCAATTTTTAGGATTCCGCTGATGGTTTCAAAGATCATTTCCGGAACGGGTTCGGAAAACTCTACGGTGACTTTGCGAATCTGTTGAACGGACAGTTTCTTGATCTTATCGGGAGTTTCCAGCGCCACCACTTTCCCCTGATTCAGAATCAATACACGATCGCACACGGCTTCAACCTCCTGCATGATGTGGGTGGAAAAAAGAACGGTCTTGTTGGTACTGATGTTGCGGATTAACTGCCTGATTTCGATCAGTTGCGCGGGATCCAGTCCGGAGGTGGGTTCATCCAGGATCAGGAGCGAAGGGTCGTGCACCAGCGCCTGCGCAAGTCCGACTCTTTGCCGGTACCCTTTTGACAGGGCACCGATTTTTTTGTGTATTTCCGATCCAAGACCGGTCATTTCAATGATTTCATCCATTCTTTTATTCCGATTGGGAATTTTGTACAGCCCGGCAACGAGCCTGAGATACTCCCGAACATACAGATCCGTGTAGAGCGGATTGTTTTCCGGAAGATAGCCAATCATCCGCTTAAAGGAAAGTTGTTCAGGATCAGCGATGATGCCATTAATTTTGACCAAACCGGAGGATGGGCGAAGATATCCTGCAATGATTTTCAACAGGGTGGATTTTCCTGCTCCATTGGGTCCGAGAATTCCCAAAACAGTTCCTGAATCCACTGTAAATGAAACTTTATCGAGTGCAAACTGACTCCCGTAAGTCTTGGAAACTTCTTCTACAATGACAGACATATGATTGAAATTTTGGATCAAATTTATTCAAAATAAAAGGATAAATTTGCCAGCGTTATCGGGAAAGATTTTTAAAGTATCCTGATACTGACTTGATAGAGGGAACACCAACTGACAACGAACATAAAAATCAGCTACATTGTTTTCATTACGGGTTGAAAAGCAGAATAATTAGTGATGAATCAGAATTTCAATTATATCGATAATTTGTTGCAATACAAACGCCAGGAGACCTCCCCGGTCAAGATTGGATCCGTTTGCATGGGCTCCTGTCAGCGTGTTTTGATTCAATCGATGACAGATACCGATACCAACGATACGGATGCCACTGTTAATCAGATAATCAGAATTATTGATGCAGGTGCCGATCTTGTTCGTGTGACCGTTCAGGGGACACGTGAAGCAGAAAATCTTAAAAATATCAGGAGTGAACTCAATCGCAGAGGTTACAACCAGCCGCTTTGTGCAGATATTCACTTTAATCCGGCTGCTGCCGAAATAGCCATACAGTATGTGGACAAAGTCAGGATCAATCCCGGCAATTTCTACGACAAAAGGGCTGTATTCGTAACTTTCAATTATACGGATGACGAATACCGTCAAGAGCTGAAAAAAATTGAGGAGCGATTTGTCCCCTTCATCCGGGCCTGCAAGGAAAGAGGCATTGCCTTGCGGATTGGAGCCAACCAGGGATCGCTTTCCGACAGAATCATGAGCAGATACGGAGATACACCGGCTGGAATCGTGGAGTCGGTAATGGAATTCCTCCGAATTTGCAAGACTGAAGATTACCACAACATTGTCATCTCCATCAAATCGAGCAATACCCGGCTGATGGTTTATACCGTGAGACTGATGAATTACAGGATGCGGCTCGAAGAGATGAATTACCCCTTTCACATTGGGGTCACAGAAGCCGGCGAAGGTGAAGATGGCCGCATCAAGTCTGCGGTAGGCTCAGGTGCTCTTTTTGCCGACGGAATAGGCGACACCGTTCGGGTATC
This sequence comes from uncultured Bacteroidia bacterium, assembly GCA_903902325.1. Taxonomy (GTDB): domain Bacteria; phylum Bacteroidota; class Bacteroidia; order Bacteroidales; family Prolixibacteraceae; genus CAINVV01. The sequence goes on along the minus strand of CAIUUO010000139.1, from coordinate 7,216 downwards.
CCTGACCGAAGACCCTGCCGAAGAGATCCCTTTTGCCCGGAAATTGGTGGATATCTTCCGCGACCGCGAAAAGCACGCCCCAATAACTGCCCCGCTCGTAGCACAGACCAATCCGTTCGAATATGAGCGAAGATCCAACCGGCCTGTCAACGACATTGGCGGGAAAATGCCGGTGATCGTAGTCGCCGATCTGAACAACTATCGCCTGGATGAAATCAAAACCATCAGTTCCGGTACAGAACCCGATTATTTTTACGACGGCAAACAAATCATCGACAGAAGCGGGAAAGAGTATCCGATCTTAACCCTGGAGGAGTATCTCTACAATGATTTCTACGCCAACCAGATGCGATTTGTTCGTGTCCATAAGGCGGAATACGATAGGTTCAAGGGGCAAAACCCCGAAACCATCGAAAAACTGAAACGGGAGCGCAGGATGGTATTGATCATGGAGAGCAACAACCTCAACAGTCTTGCAGAGATGCGCGCCTTTTTCCTTGAACTCGATGCACACATCTGTAAAATCCCTGTCATCCTGCACCGCACCTACCAGAAAAACGACTACGAATCGCTTTTGCTCAAAGCCTGTACCGATCTTGGGGGATTGTTCATAGATGGTTACGGCGATGGCATCCTGATTTCTAACGAGGGGAACATCGGCTACAATGAACTCAAAAATTTGTCTTTCGGCATACTTCAGGCCAGCAGGATGAGGGTAACCAAAACTGAATTTATTTCCTGTCCGGGATGTGGCAGGACCCTTTTTGACCTTCGCGAAACGGTCGCCGAAATCAAAAAAAATTTCAACCACCTAAAAAACCTCAAAATCGGGGTGATGGGCTGTGTCGTCAACGGTCCGGGCGAGATGGGGGATGTGGATTACGGTTTTGTTGGCGCCGGGAAAGGGAGGATCAACCTCTACAAGGGGCAAAAACTGATTCAGCGGCATGTCGCTGCAGAGCACGCCGTGGAGGAACTGAAGAAACTGATCAAGGACAACGGCGAGTGGAAGGAGCCAAAGCGGCTGATCTGAAAAAAATTATGGTTTGTGTTCGGTCCCTGAGCGTAGTCGAAGGGCAGGTTACAAGTTACGGGATTCAGGAATCGCTCCCTCGTACTTCGCTCTATTCCTTCCTTTCTCCGTTTCACCGTTTCCGGGTTGTTGAAAACGAAACTTTAGGCAATTTAGTCAATCTAGTTCACTTTAGTCACTCTGAATGATCGAAAATATCCTGTTTGACCTCGGCGGCGTTCTCCTGAACATTGACATGCAGAAAACTATCCGGGCCTTTACTTCCCTGGGCTGGAAGGAAGATGATTGGAAAAGCAATCTACATGGTCAGCACCAGCTATTTGAGAACCTCGAGACAGGAGCCTCAACCGAAAGCCAATTCAGGAAAAACCTCCGTAAAGCCTTACCAGGAAGCCCCTCAGATCAGGAAATTGATGATGCCTGGAATGCGATGCTCATCGACTTTCTCCCCGGGATAGCCGGCTTTCTGACAGAATTGAAATCTTCCTTTCATCTCTATCTCCTCAGTAATACCAATGCCATCCACCTAAAACGGTTCAGGGAAATTTTCTTTCTGGAATATGGTTTTCGGTTGGATGATCTGTTCGAAAAGACCTACTACTCACATGAGCTTGGTTTCCGGAAACCGGATCCGTTGTCCTATCTGAAAGTTATGAAGGATGCCACCATCTTTCCCAGGAACACCCTTTTTGTGGATGATCTGCCGGCAAACACAGAAGCAGCCGAAAAGCTAGGAATGAAAGTGCTTCAGATTGTGCCGGGCACACTCATGCAGGTCTTGCCGTCATTTCTTGAAACTGAGCGCTGAGAAAACGTGAAGTGGACAAAAAGGCATTGAATTGGAGAAACTGAGAGTTTAACAGAACATAAGGCATCGGTGAGATGCCCCTGGCCATCGGCTCATCTACTACGTATCTCCATCGTCAGGATGACTTCCAATTCTGCCCCCGCACCAATGCAATTTTCACATTTTCACATTTTCACATTTTCCTGATCGTTCCGTCATATTTTCTACTTCTTCATCAGCTCCCTAAGCTCCTTCTCCTTCTCCGGCGACCAGTACCTGCAATCAAGTTGAAGAAAAACGGAGGAGTAGGGTATGGTCTCTTCCGTTTTTAACACAATCACCCTGAAAAGTTTCGAAGCCTTGTCAATCTTCACAAAAACGGAATCATGCAAAAGAGTTTGCGGCGTAACGCCATTCAGGGTTTTTTGCAGTTGTTTCTTATAGTCGCCGATGTAGGAAACCATCGCAGGAGTTAAATATTCCAGTTCCTTGTCCGTATAAATAATGGGTTTTACATGCAATGACCTGTCGAGTTTCTGCAGGGTAAACTGAAGCACGTCCTGCAGGGATTCACCGGTATTGATCACTTTAATACCACTTGCCGTCTGGGCGGGGAAGGCCTTGTCTACCACCAGGATCCAGTTCCGGTGCCCAAGAAGAGGAATTTCATCCGCCAACTGCTCTTGCCAACTTTTCTCGTTGGCCGAGGATTTTCCAGACATGAAGAAATCGCATGAACTGCAGATGAGGGCCAATAACAAGAATAGGAGACTAAATTTTTTCATAGTTATTATTTTATACCATATTGGACACTGAGAAAATACGAAGGATCCGAAGTCCTGTTTTTACGAATTTAGTGTATTTTACAATCACTGCAAACCGAATCCAAAATCCAAAATCCAAAATCCAAAATGGAATCTGGCGGGTTCCAAATTATCTTAAAAAGCAATTTTACTTTTCCCCAGGTCTCTGGAAGTTGCTACCGCGATGCCTCGCTGGTCCTTTTTGTTCAAAGCACAATAGAAGTGGTATACAACTCCCTTGTAATGAACCACCCACGGTTTGTGTGCATACAGGTTATCAAATGGCTCGGTAGGAGAAATCAGGTCTTCACCTGTCCAGTCTGTCCAGTGCACCAGATCGTAAGAGCAGGCAAACCGGTTGAAGGCACCTCCCTTGTTTTTCCAGAAGGCGCCGAAATAGAACATAATCCATATGCCACCGATTTTTTTGATCTGTGCATCGCCTGTAATGCCCGTATGATGGTCCAATACCGGATTCGTCCCATATCTCTTCCAGTGCAACATGTCATCAGAAACGGCGATGCCGATTCTCTCAGCCGACTGGGCGGAATCTGATTTTGCCCCTTTGGCATTGTAATACATCACAAACTGGTGACCCAGAGTCTTGCTACGATCCAGAATAACAGAACTTTTATACAATACTTTATTGTCCCACCAGGATGCATCAGCATCATCAGAAGTAAGCACGGGAGCCGGAAGGGTATTCCATGCATGAACCCTGCTTATTTCTTGGCTCGTTGAGGCAATCCCAATGCTGATAGGAGGGGTTTCGTATCCTTTTGATCCTCCGCCAATGTAGGAGATCCAGTACTGACCCTTGAAACGGGAAACCTTATGCTTTCCGTTCCAGTCGGGATCAACAAGGGCAATGTAACCCGCCTTCTGGTTGCAATCCCAATGGGAAGAGTCTGAAAATGAGAGGATTTTGCCCAGCGATTTCCAATGAAGCAGGTCGTCACTTTCTGACAGCAAGGTTTCATATCCCCTGCCTTCTTTTCCTGTTTTGCCGTCAAATACAATGTAGGTCATGTACCATTTGCCTTTGTATCTGAATACAGTCGGACAATCGGTTTTTTGATGGTCATTTTCAGGAGCCACCACCAATCCAAACTTGTAGGGGGTTTTGATGGTTTCATAGACTTTCTGCATAGTCTCCTTAGAGACCATTTTCTGGCCAAGACACGGGTAAAAAGCAGAACTCAACAAGAGAAAAGAAGAAAATACCAGATTATTAAAATACCTGAACATTTTATTTATCAATGTAATATAATTACTTACCTAAATCTTTGCATTTTCTTCGCGATTTCGTCTTTGCGTTCTTTGCGAGAAAATAAAATATCACGCAAAGGACGCAAAGGGAACCGCAAAGACCGCCATTAAGACTTCCCTAATTAATCGATACCAAACTGAAGGGTTCAAACATACCATAATCCGGCAGGATATAGTCGCTGATTGCCGGAAGGGTGGGAGGAGCCACATCAAAGTCACCTGGACCGATGATCCATTTGCCTGCAGCGCTTTTGTAGAAAAATCCGAATGTGTTTTTAAGACTTCCGATAACCTCAACCGCAACTGTATTCTCACCGGATTTTAGTCCGGAAAGTTCCATTTCGTAAGGTGGAGCCATAATCAAACCAACTTTTTCACCATTTAGCCATACTGCTGCCATAGTGCCATTCCACCTGTTTAGCTTGAGTTTGTAAGTCTTCCCAACTTGAAGAGTCTGATATTTCTGTGAATAAAGGACCTTCTGAGCATAGAAAGGATATCCCTGTGTTTTCCATGATCCCATAGCCTGGATGGTTCCGCCGGTAATTTCAAAGCCCTTTTTGAGCGGGTTCAGTTTGAAATTCCCAACCACATAGGCAGGCATAATCTCCGCATGGACTGACATTTTACTGGCTTTCAGGGTGATGGTGTTTGTGCCTGACTGTAGATGATTTCCAACAGGGAAACGATAGAATTCACGGTCTATCCACCATTTATCCGATTTGGTCAGCATAGTTCCGTTCAGGTAAAGATCCCATATTTCAGGACGCTCGGCTACAATATCCAGGCCTGCCAATGATTTTAGGTCAGCATTTGCAGCTACATTGAAGTGATAGGTAACCTCAAACCCGGAACCGGTTTTGAAGGTGTCAAGGGCCATATAGTCTTGTTTGTATTGGATCTTGTGCTGCCACGGATTTCCCATTTTGAAGCCGCTACTGTCATAAAGGGCATGCATGGCCTTCATGAAATAGGTCTCTTTCAGGTCGAGTTTCCTGCCTTTCAAATCCACATAATCCAGAACCAGCACATTGTCAGCCTCCTGTTTGACTTTGGGTTCAGGTTTTTCGCTGACAGGTGATTCCGTGTAATCTCCGTTACCCGCGGTTGATGAGGTAATATCTGATGCGGCTATCGCAGAAGTATTTGATTTTGTCAGATAATAAAGGGCACTTCCTATCGGGGAAAGCGCTATATCAAAAGTGATCTGGCCATTTTCGGATTTAACAGGCACAAGGGTTGATCGACCTGTCCCAAGATCCATCCTGATCAGGCTTTTGCCATTACCTGTAATGGTTGCATTAACTGTGCGAGCAGTGTCAGTATTGACAAAAAAGAGCAATTCACCATCCTTGAGGATTCGGCGCTGGTGATAGAGTTCACCTGATACTGGAAGGGATTCTGAAATGTCGAAATCAGGATTTGCCATGGCTACCCTGACTTTATCATCTTCCGTTGTTGCTACAAAAGTCCATTGTCTGGAGAAGGCGGTCATCAATTCGGTGACAAGTTTGCTTTCAACACCATCCAGTCTTGGAATGTTTTTGGTAAAGGAGAGAATTCTTCCGCCCTGAAGAAGATATTCCTTCAGCAATTTATAGGTTCCCTGTTCAATATTTTCCATGGTAGTCGGGATCACGACCAAAGCATAGGAACGTTTGCCAATTACAAGTTTTCCCTTTTCGACGGATCCAATGGTGCGCAAAACCAGTTCTGATCCAAGGTCATACTCGTAATGGGCTCTTTCCAGCTGATAGATAAACCGCTTGAAATCCACCTGGATGGTGTCAATTGTAGCGTTAGAAACTTTCCGGGAGAAATAGCTCCAGGCGGTAGTGTTGGGTTGAAGTACCACAGTCCTGTTGATTTGCTCGCCCGAAGACATCGCCATGGATATTCGACCAATATAATCACCCATGGGTTTGTAATTGTCCCACCAAGGTTCATGGTAAGTGAAACTCGGGGGATAATCAAATTTCCGAACTCCCTTGATCGTAAAATAGGAGAGATGTTGGTTGACAAAATTGACACCCAAAACGACTTCCCAGTCAACAAGCCTTTTTAGGTTGGCGAAACTGATTTCCCATCCTGCGCCTCCGTAAGTTTCGCTCAGTGTCCGGTTGTGTCCGCCCTGATTGGCTGCGCTGTGTAGTTCGCGCAGGGCTCTGGTATTTCCGAACTGGCCGCCCAAACCGTCAGGAGTGTAGGTATTACCCAGCATATCAACGGCGGGTTGCTGGTGATAGATGTAAAAAGCCGACTCATCCATGCCCTCTGTTGGTTTTGGCCAGCCATGCTCCCAATAATGGCCGGTCCACGCCAGATGGTTATCCTCGCAATATTTGCTGTAAGGTTTGGCCCAGCGGTCGATGAACATTTCAAGGAGAATGGTATAGTAGTCATGACGAATCTTCTTCCAGTTGCCTGTCTCATCCACCAAAGAGGGTAAATTGATTTTCAGATCGTAGCCCCAGCGCTTCAGGAATTCATTGAACAGGTCGGGAGTCCATCTCAGATTGGCTCTTGAACCGAGCGCAGCCTCCAGGTTTGGTTCGTCGGTAAAAATACCGGGCAAGGTTTTGCCGAAATCAGCCTTGTTATACTTTTCATAGCCTTTCATGGTAATCTCCAGGAACTTCTGGGTTACCCCTTTGTAGAGGAGATCAACGTAGGGGAAGTTCCCCATCCAATAGCCCTTTTTGCCATAAGTTTTGGTGAAAAGATAATATTTTCCGATGTGTCCCTGTTCTTCTTTCAGGTTTGCAGTGATGTCCCTGAATAGATCATCTTCTTGTTTAAGGACAATTTCATACCTGGTAGTATCCGTTTTCAGCGTATCCTGAATTAACCAACCAAGACCTGTGCCATGCGAATAGGAATCAGGCATCTCTGCCTGGACATGGCCACCGGCAAATCCGCTTGGGTAACTGTTTTCGTCATAAATCCATACTTTCATCCCCAGTTCTTTCCCTTTCTGAACGGTGTAATCAAAAAGGTGATGCCAGTCCTCCGAAATGTATTCGGTAATCAGCCCCGGTCTTGGATGAATGAACACTCCGCCTAATCCACCCTCCTTGAATTTCTTCATGTGGAAATCGATTCCTTCTTCTGTGATTTTGTCGTTCCAGTCCCAAAGCGGGGCGCTCCGGTATTCAGAAGGAGGATCCTGAAGCTTTGCCTGCAGGGTCGCAAAATCGTTGATCTTGTCTGCTTCCTTGCTTTGTTCTGGCTTGCAGCCGATGAAAAATAACAGGGTCAATCCGAGGATCAGCCAAAATGCTGGTTTAAGTTGTAACGGTTTCATCACGTTTTAGTTATTTGTTG
>CAIUUO010000138.1 GCA_903902325.1 uncultured Bacteroidia bacterium | reverse complement strand
GCTGTACCATTTGAAATGGCCATTTTTTGTAAAGGCGTCCGGCCGGACGCCTTTACGCAACTTACGGGAAGCCTGTACAGCCGACCGGCTGGTCGGCTCGAACATCCCTAATCACAAATCCGTGCCAGCAGAGGGAATCAAGTGCCACAATAGGTTGCATATTCATTTTCAAAAACAGGAGGTGGCGGAATGGTAAAATGGCTTAAATTTTCCTGGTAATGATAGGGTTTGCCCAACACAACCAGCAATTGTTTGATCAAGTCAAGATTTCCATTTACTGCTGAGTCCAGTGCTTCTTCCACCAAATGATTCCTTGGTACAAATGCCGGATTATTTTCTTTCATCCTGGTTTTTGCTTGTTCATATAGATTGGAATGATTGAGGATGTTTTTCCATTTATCCAGCCAGGGTTTAAATTCAGGACCGCCCAAGGTGCCTTCTCCGGTAACTTTATCATGGGTTAGCGCCAGGAAAGTATTGGTATAATCCAGTTTTAGATTTTGCATCAATGCCAGCAGTTCATCCACCAACAAATATAGCTCCGGAGCTTTTTTTTCAATGCCTAATTTTAAAAGCATCATTTCATAATATTTTTCAACCCAAATGTTATCAAATTGATCTATGCAGGTTTGGGCCAATTGCAATGCAGTGGATGGTTCAGGATGTATAATGGGCAACAAGGCTTCGGCCAATCTGGCAATATTCCATTTGATGATGCCGGGTTGGTTTCCAAATGCATATCGCCCGTTTCTGTCTATGGAGCTAAAAACAGTATCAGGGTGATAGACGTTCATGAAAGCACATGGGCCATAATCAAATGTTTCGCCGCTGATGGATACATTATCCGTATTCATTACACCGTGAATAAAACCAACACGCATCCAATTCACCACCAAATCAATTTGAACGGTCATCACTTTTTTCAGTAAACTGAGTGCCGGACTCTCCTCGTGTTCAATTTCAGGATACAATCGATGGATGGTATAATCGCTGAGTGCCCCCAAATCTTCGGTTGTTCCCAAATGGCTGGCATATTCAAAAGTCCCTATCCTGATATGACTCTTCATGACCCTTGCCAGGACAGCTCCATCATGTTCAGTTTCGCGTTGGACCAATTCCCCTGTCTTTGCTACCAGCAAACTCCTGGAAGTAGGTATATTCAGGTGATGCATTGCTTCACTGATCAGATACTCCCTTAGCATTGCCTTTAAGGTAGCCTTACCATCTCCGCCCCTTGAATACAAGGTTCTTCCGCTTCCCTTGAGTTGAATGTCAAATCGTTGGTTTGTAGCTGTGATACATTCACCCATCACGATGGCTCTTCCATCACCCAAATTGGTGAAATTTCCAAACTGGTGACCTGCATACGCCTGGGCAAAAGGAGATGTTTTGCCACCGGATTCCTTTCCCAATAAAAAAGAGACAAGCTCCTGGTGATTGGCAGGTGGAATAGCAAGTTCTTCCAGCAAGGCCTCATTCAGCAGCACTGTTTCAGGTTGGCGGAATGAAGCAGGCTTGACAAGTTGATAAAACTTACCAGGAAGGGACAAATAGGAATATTCCAGGTTAAGCATGGCTCTTTACTGCGTGAAGGATAAGGTTATTGATATCAATGTATTCCAATGCGCTTTCATCGGTTGACTCCAATACCACTTTTGGGGCAAAGCCTGCTTTAAAAGCCTCTTTCCATCTTAAGGCACACAAGCACCATTGATCACCGGGTTGCAATCCCGGAAAACCATATTCAGGCCGTGGCGTTGTCAGGTCGTTTCCCCTGCTTTTTGAAAATTGAAGGAATTCTGATGTAACTACGACACAGACGACATGTTTTCCATCATCTTCTTTACTTGTTCTGCAAAATCCGTCCCTGTAAAATCCGGTGATGGGTTTTGTGCAGCACGATTTTAAGGGTTCTCCAAATATATTTTTCATGTGTTGATCTGTTAAATAAAGAACAAAATATGATCATACTTTCTATCCACTTCACTTTGACCTCCCCCAACCCCTCCAAAGGAGGGGAGTGACGCGCTGATGTTGATTAGAGCGCAAATCTGAAGTCTCCCCTTTGGGGAGATTTAGAGGGGTCAAATTTTTGAAGAATGCGGCACTAATTATTTCCCATTATTTAAGTAAGAAGAACAAAATAATTTCCAACGTTCTATCCACTTCATTTTGACCTCCCCCAACCCCTCCAAAGGAGGGGAGTTAAGCACTGATGTTTATTAGTGCACGAATCTCAAGTCTCCCCTTTGGGGAGATTTAGAGGGGTCAAATCATTGGGTAATGCGACATCAATACATTCCTATTACGTATTTTGTAAATTGAAGTTCTACTCCACTGGCGCGGATTTGCACTTAGGAGTGTTCGGAAGAAATCGGAGCCGCCCAACCGGGCGGCTGTACAGGCTTCCGGGATGTCGTGCAAAGACGTCCGGCCGGACGTCCCGACTAAAAAAGATCTAATGCTAATCGTACAGCCGCCCGGCTGGGCGGCTCTGGCTGGAAATTCAATTAATTTTGTGGCAAGATGAAAAGAAAATCCGCTCATATTTACAGATTCTAAATTCTTCCGAACACTCCTAAATTGTAATCCGTGCTTGTACGAATATTCCATACATTTAATAACAAATTGGAGATAATTGTCAGAAATGGTTGGTTATTAAACAGGTAATGCGGCAGTTGTGAGGGCACGGATTGCAAATCCGCGCCAGCGGGGGGGGGGCTTGGTTATTTGAAAATAAGTTCAAAATTATTATCGTTAAATTTTATATCCATATCTAACCAATTTTCAAAATACTTGATTTGTTTCAAGAGTTTACTAAAATCAAGTTCAGATCTAACTGCTTGAGATACTTTGATTGAATTATTACCAAAGCCAAAATATAGGTTTTTCAAAATATATTCATCTGAAAAGCCACAATCTTTATAAATCTTTAAGGGTTCGATTGTGTCAACTATGCCTAAAAGATAGAAAAGAGGAGAATCCATAAATTTAACTGCCTGGAAGTCTATTAATTTTTTAAGGTTATATTCAATGCAAATCTCTTTTGGTTGTAACCAAATATTATGTATCGAAATTGCGTCGGCTGCTTTTTTGTACTGTTTTTCAAGACTTTTCCCCCAAAATAGTTGGTCCTCATTAGCTGACTCTTTTCTTTGTCTTATTTTAACAAGCCTATCATAAAGCAAAAGTCCTCCTAAAATACCATGGTCAACAACTTGATATTTTTTCTTCCTAAATAAGAAGTAATTTTTCCTTGATTGAAGTAATGGATCACTATTGAAAAATTTTCTATCTAAAAGCAGATTTTCAATATTGTATTTATTTATTAAATCCCACTAGTGTCTCGTTTAATTTTAAAAATGTTCTTTGAAATTTATGATAATCAGTTATTTATAGGTC
>CAIUUO010000137.1 GCA_903902325.1 uncultured Bacteroidia bacterium | reverse complement strand
CTCTGAAGAAGGCATCTTCAACTCTTTCAAATTCTTCTACATAAATCAATTTTAAGGGTAGAAGTTTGTGGGTGAAATTAGCTCCCATGCCAAGTTGATGTTCTTCCAACCTTCTCTCCAGATCTTTGGTACTTCCGGTATAATATTGACCATCTGAACATTGCAGGATGTACATATAGGCTTTCATGGGTGTTGAATTATGTTCTTTTCTACTATCACCGCCCTTCGGCTTCGCTCAGGGACCGAATCATATCTATCATGGAGGATAGTCCCTTCGACTCCGCTCAGGGACCGGCAAAACTCGCGCCCTGAGCGGAGCCGAAGGGCAGCTTTTCAATAATTTGCCGAAATCCGGTCCCTGAGCGAAGCCGAAGGGACTTAATATTAAGTCTTTACAAATTAATCTTTGTCTTGGCCGGTACTGAGCCTGTTAAAGAGCCGAAGGGCCAACTTGTAACTAAGATGATCATGGTCAATCCATCCCTAAAAGATTAAAACGCTTTCTTGAGAAGAATCAGATTCATAATAAATATACAGAAAAAAAGTCAAAATTCAAAGTTTTGCATCCATTTCATAATTGAAAGAATTGATCCTAACTTTGCCGCTTTCCTGACTCTCAGGTTAAGGGAAAAACATACAATGATGTCTGAGAAAAAACTATATATCGAAACCTATGGCTGCCAGATGAATGTGGCAGACAGCGAGGTGGTTGCATCCGTCATGGCAGACCGTGGGTTTACCATCACCGACCAATATGCAGAGGCGGATGCCATTCTGGTGAATACCTGCTCGGTGCGCGACAATGCCGAGAAGAAGATCTGGAACAGGCTATCCTTTTTTAAGAGCCTTAAAAAGAAAAATCCGAAGCTGATAGTCGGGCTCATTGGCTGCATGGCCGAAAGGATTGGAGACGAACTGGTGGAGAAAAAATCTGTTGATCTCGTTGCCGGTCCGGATGCCTACCGGGACTTGCCCTATCTCTACGACAAAGCCAAATTGGGCGAAAATGCCGTCAACGTGGAGCTTACCATCGACGAAACCTACGACTCCATCATTCCCAAGAGGATTGGCGACGAAAAGATATCAGGATTTGTGTCCATCACACGGGGCTGCAACAATTTTTGCACCTACTGTATCGTTCCCTATACCCGCGGTCGCGAACGCAGCCGTGATCCAAAAGACATCCTCAATGAGGTAAGAGCCCAGTTCGAAGGCGGCGCCAGGGAGGTGACCCTGCTGGGACAAAACGTAAACTCTTATGCCTGGCACCCGGAAGCCACCCGAAAGCCGATCAAATTTCCAGATCTGCTCGAGATGGTTGCCCAAATCTCCCCTTCCCTGCGCGTTCGGTTCACCACTTCACATCCCAAGGACTTGTCAGATAAGTTGTTGAAAAAGATGGTCGCCTTTCCGAATATCTGCCGGCACATCCATCTGCCTGTACAGTCGGGAAGTTCGGCCATCCTCAAAAAGATGAACCGCAAATACGACAGGGATTGGTACCTCGACCGCATCAGGGCGATCCGTATTGCCCTACCGGGATGCGGGATCACCACAGACATTTTCTGCGGATTCTGCACAGAAACAGAAGAGGATCAAATGCAATCCCTGCAACTGATGGAGGAAGTCGGGTTCGACACCTCCTTCATGTTCAAATTCTCCATGCGGCCGGGCACTTATGCTGCCGATCATTTTGAGGATGATGTGCCGGAAGAGGTAAAATCACGAAGGCTGGAGGAGATTATCCAATTGCAAAACAGGCTCTCCCTCGAAAGCAATCGCCGCGATATCGGCAAAACCGTGGAGGTGCTGGCTGAGGGCGTATCCAAAAAGAAAAAAAGTGAACTATTTGGCCGAAGTTCGCAGAATAAAGTGGTGGTTTTCCCCGGCGAGGATGTCGGGATCGGCGACTTTGTCCGGGTCAGGATCCTTGACTGCACGCAAACCACTTTGATCGGGGAAGTGGTTGGCAAAATTGATGCACCATCGGAGTAACGAGCGGACGACTAGGACGACTAGGACGAGGGGACGAAGAAGACGGAGAGACTTGGTGAGGTGGAGAGCAGGAGAAAAGACTTGGACGACGGGGAAGACTAGGACGACAAGGATTGCAAGGAGTTTGAAAGTGTATTATCCATTTCAAACTACCGGAGAAGAGCCAAACCGGCCAACTGTCTCAAGAGTCCAAAGTGTCCTGAGATATTGAATAGTCGACGGAGAATACAGAATTTCAACCCCGGCAAGGGTTGCCCATGCATAACCCCCGGTTTCAACCGGGAGAGGAGAAAATGCAGGGAAACCACCGTCCGCGGTAGCATGTTGAAAAAGGCAATTGGTTCCTTTCGGACGGAAGGAACAAATCCTGAAAAAAGATCAAGAATAAACAGATTAATTTTGATAAAATGAACGAAAAAGTAACAGAGTTTCGCTCCTACCGGGCGAAGATGAACGAGAAGATTCTGGCTTCCGACAACAAGGTCATGAAGCGCATCTACAACATCGACACCAACACCTACATGGAAGGCGCGCTTACGACCAAAACCAAGGAGATGCTAGGTCTGGTCAGTTCCATGGTGCTTCGTTGCGACGATTGTGTCAAGTACCACCTCGAAAAATGCCACGAGCAAGGCGTTACCACGGAAGAGCTTTTCGAGATATTTGCAGTTGCCAACCTGGTCGGTGGAACCATCGTCATACCGCATACGAGAAGGGCTGTAGAATACTGGGAAGCACTCAATGAGTGATTTTCAATTTCGGTCCCTGATTTTTAGGTCCCTGAGACCCTATGTTTGTAATGCATAAGTCCTTAAGATTTTAAGTAAATTTAGTTTTGACATAAATAATACTCACTTAAAACTAAAGACTTATGCAAACGCAAGTTAATGATTT
>CAIUUO010000136.1 GCA_903902325.1 uncultured Bacteroidia bacterium | reverse complement strand
TAGTTTAGACCTTGAAAATTAGAAATAAAATAGAAAGGATCAATCAAACCGGACAGATCCATTCATCAATGATAATACAAATGAAAGTAATAGCTATTAACGGAAGCCCAAAAAAAGATGGCAACACCTTTCAGGCGTTGTCGATGGTTGGTAAGGAACTTATGGCAGGTGGAATCGATTTCGAAATTTTGCATGTGGGGCATAAGCAAATCCATGGATGCATGGCATGTGGCAAATGTGCGGTGAACAAGGATGAAGAGTGCTCCATCAAAACGGATGATGTCAACCAATGGATTCAGCAGCTAAAAACCGCTGATGGTATAATTATCGGTTCACCTGTCTATTATTCCGGCATTGCTGGAACCATGAAGTGCTTTCTGGACAGGGCCTTTTACGTGGCCGGGTCGAATGGCAGCCTTTTCCGGCACAAGGTCGGTGCTGCACTGGTTGTGCTCAGAAGAAGTGGTGGTTCTGCCACCCTGGATAGTCTGAACCATTACATTCACTACTCAGAAATGATTGTTGCTACAGCCAATTACTGGAACATCACCCATGGCAGGGCGGCGGGCGAAGTCGAGCAGGACCATGAAGGTCGGCAGATCATGCGGATGCTGGGGAAAAACATGACCTGGCTGCTGAAAATGAAAGAAGCATCGAAGGATTTGATTCCGGAACCGGCAGCAGAACAGAAAGTGGCCACCAATTTTATCAGATAAATTGAATTAAATAAACTCACAAAAATTAAAGCAATAAGTATCAAATAAATATCTTATGAAGAAAATTATCAACGCAAGAATCACGGTTAACCCGGAAGCAATCGACCAGTTCCTTTCTTACGCGCAAGTCATTGTGCTGGCCAGCAATCTGGAGCAAGGATGTCTGGTTTACAACCTATACCAGGAAGTTGGCATTCCTTCCAGTTTCATCTTCTATGAAGAGTATGAAAACCAGGAAGCCGTTGATTTCCACAATTCAACCAACCACTTTAAAACATTCATTGGTCAGATTACGGAAATCCTGGAAGGTAGTCCAGTGATTGAAGTTTTTTAACAAAGAGAATCTGGCAGAAAAGGATATGGTAGAACCGGGAAAATAAAGATTGCAATTCCCCTATCTCGCACAGGGTCGAATAGTCGAATCATCAAATCATCACATCAACGAATTATCTCATTGCCGAATTTTCAAACCGCCCTCAACCGCCAGGTAGCCTGAATTTCGCGGCCTTTCCTCACTTTGAACAATTGCCGCAGCGTCAGACTTCTGATCATAAATTTAAATGAACTCAATTCAGAATATTTCAATTTGGCTACCTTGTCAATCACGAAACCCATGCTGTTGAAGAAAAGCTCTGCCTGCCGGAAACTCTCAAAATTATTCTCATTCGTTTGCTGTTGTTCATTGAACTTCCTGACTTCTTCGCTGTATTGAAGTCCAAGTTTAGTTGCGAAATTCCTAAGGTGAATATCGGCAGTGATCCAATACCCTCCACGCTCCTTTAAAACAGCGTGAATGATCGAGCAAAGCTGCTCCTTTTCCTTATGATTCAAATATCCCAACAGCCCTTCGTTCACAATGGTTACCTCACCCAGAGGAAAATGGTCAGCAATTTTACGAAACGCATTTTCATCCAGGGCATTCAATGGTAGCAACTCCAATTTACCGCCGCCAAAAGAATCCTCTTTTACCAATTTGTGTAGAAATTCCTTTCTGACAGCAATCACCTCAGGCAGGTCCGTATCAATGTAATGAACACCCTTTTGACGGGCAAAATCCAGACTGCGGAATGAATATCCTGAGGAAAGTTCTAAAATATTTGGCGAATCCAATTCATTCAGGAGCAGGTCAATACTACGGTACCGGCCTTCAAGGCCAGGCGTGCTAGCCCAAAAAGTATAGTCCCGCCTTTTGAAGTCAGGAACATACGGATTGGGATATTCCAGCAGTTCTGCCACTTCCCTGGCGTAGGGGATATCTGTGTATCCTTTCCATAACATCATCCACCTTGCGGATGGACTTACAGAAGTGAAGTTTCTCTGAAACGTTTGCTGTTCCATCGATCCGATTCTAAAATTGCCTAATAATCCAGTACAAAATTCGGGGATAGTCTATTGCCTGCTTTTTGCCTCTTCCCATAATCCAACGCAAAGTACAACAGTTATGGCAAAGCCAAATATGCTTATCCAAAAGGGTACCTGAAAATTGGCAACTACAATCTCAACATGAAAGAAGGTTAGGCGCAGAAGATGGAGCATGGCTATAATCCCGAAGATAATCGATGCGATTTTGGTCAAAGGGCTATTCAAACTTTTCATGACTACAGTTTTAAATGATGAATAGTTTTAATGACATGAGAAATCTAGTTTTCACTTTAGAAAATCAAAATTCTAATGTACTAAATTTTAATAAATTAACAAATTATTTCTCTTCTCTCAGCCACTCTATTTTTGAGCACATCAAAAAAAGGGATTTTTGATTGTTCGTTCTCAATGAATTCATAGGCATAAGTTTCTAGACAAAAATACCTTTCCTTTTTGAAGCTGACTTCCGTTACCACAGCGATCAAACGAGCGGGGAAAACAACTATTACGTACTATGTGAGAATGATGTAATTCAAAGATTGAATTGTGTAACCTGCCCATGCCAATAAAACGATAACCTTGCAGCAATAAGTTTTATCATTTTAATATACAAGGAATGAAAAGAATAATTTTTTATTGGTTGGTTGGAATTGCAGTATTATCAGGATTCCTTGCAACATCATGCAAAAAGGAAGCAACTGAAACGAACATGATTATCAGAAACTGGACAATGGCATCCAAAACAATAACCGGTTTGAGTGTTGCCACAGACTGCGAAAAGCTGTCAAAATGGAACTTCAAATCGGATGGAACCTATGCAATCTACGATTCATGCAACAATACACAAACAGGCACCTGGAAATTGGCAGACGATGCCAAAACACTGACATTGGATGGTCTTAAGGCGTATGCCGTAATTGAAGGTACCATTAGCAATCTGGTCATAGAATTGCAGGTAGGAACCGTCGGATTAACGCGATGGACATTTAACTGATCATCATTTTATAATTTATGGGGTTGGCTGAAAAGGCAGACTCATTCTGTTTAAACAATTCCTTCACTTATCCTCGTTGCCGCTGCGCTCAAACGAGGGGAAGGGCTTTCCAAATTGTCGAATAGTCGAATCAGCACATCAACTCCCCCATCCCTCACGGTCCAGGCTTCGGTACTGGATTGCCTCACTCAAATGATCAGGCTGAATATTTGCCGCTCCTTCTAGGTCGGCGATGGTACGCGACACCTTCAGGATCCTATCGTAAGCCCGGGCGGAGAGCCCCAATTTTTCCATCGCGTTTTTCAGGATAGCCTCACCCGCCCTATCCGGCAAGCAGTATAAATGCAAAAGTCGGGTGGTCATTTGCGCATTGCAATAGATCCCGGCATCCTCAAACCGAAGCCGCTGAATTTCCCTGGCCGCAATCACCCGGCTTCGGATGGTGTCGCTCGACTCGCCGGAACTCAATTCTGAAAGTTTATTGAAGGGAACAGGTACCACTTCAAGGTGAATATCTATCCTGTCGAGCAAGGGCCCGGATATCCTGTTCAGGTATTTTTGCACGATCCCCGGGGCGCAGACACATTGTTTGGTCGGGTGGTTATAAAACCCGCACGGACAGGGATTCATGGATGCTACCAGCATAAAACTTGCAGGAAACTCTACTGAGCTTTTTGCCCTTGAAACGGTGATGGTTCGGTCCTCGAGGGGTTGGCGCATGACCTCCAGTACCGATCTCTTGAACTCTGGAAGTTCGTCCAGGAACAAGACCCCATTGTGCGCCAGGGAAATTTCGCCAGGTTGGGGAAAAGATCCGCCACCTACCAAAGCAACATCCGAAATTGAGTGGTGCGGGCTACGGAATGGCCTGCGGATCATCAGTGAAGTCTCTCGTTCGATCTTTCCGGCTACAGAATGGATTTTGGTTGTTTCCAGCGCTTCTTTCAGTGTAAAAGGCGGCAGGATGGTCGGAATTCTTTTTGCGAGCATCGTCTTGCCAGCTCCGGGAGGCCCTATCATAATCAGGTTGTGCCCACCGGCGGCCGCGATTTCGAGGGCCCGCTTCACGTTTTCCTGACCCTTCACTTCTGAAAAATCGACGTCAAACCTGTTTTTGCAGGAGTTAAACTCTTCCCGTGTGTCAATGACCATTTGCTTAAGCGGAATGGCGCCATTAAAATAGTCGATCACTTCACGGATGTTTTCCACTCCGTAGATTTTCAATCTGTCCACTACGGCGGCTTCCCGGGCGTTTTGGGCAGGCACGATCAATCCTTCAAACCCCTCCTCCCTGGCACGGATGGCGATAGGAAGGACTCCCTTAACCGATTGCAATCCTCCGTCGAGGGAAAGTTCTCCCATCATCACGAAACGGCCAATCTCAGGGGCACATATTTGCTCCGAAGCAGAGAGGATTCCCATAGCTATTGGAAGATCATAGGCCGAACCCTCTTTGTGAATATCAGCCGGCGCCATGTTGATCACTGTCTTCTTCCCCGGCAGCCTGAATCCGTGGAAGCGTAGCGCTGCATCAATTCTTTGCTGGCTTTCACGAACTGCCAGATCGGCCAGTCCCACCATGTTGAAGCGAATCCCTCTCGAGACATCCGTTTCTATCGTAATAGTCGTAGCATCGATTCCGTGAACGGCACTGCCATAAGTTTTTACCAACATGGTTAAGAATTTAATCTGTTCGGACGATACTCTTAAATATACCGGTTTTTTGGGAGAAAAAAGAAAGATTTGATGACAATTATTGAGATCTCAGTATCGCTTTTATGGATTATTTATTGTTCCAATCTGTTTTGAGCCAGATTATGGATATCACTTTGGCTGTTTCATCAATATTTATTGGATTTCTTTTGAATAACTCTGAAATATTTTATATCTTGCTTCAACCGAAAAATTGCAATGACTACAATAATTACCTAAGATTCATAATAATGAAACAATTTTATTTATACGTACCAATTGCTTTGCTTTTATTAATCCTGTCGACAGGGTTGCAAGCTCAAACTACCCAAACAAAAGCAAGCCAATCGAACGTCGTACAGACTCAGACAACCAAGACACAGACTCAAACAACACAAGCACAAACAACGCAGACCAAGACGACCCAGACAAATGGTACGCCGGCTCAGCCAGCACAAACTAAAATAAGTCAGGTTGACCTGATGAAAATCTGGTTAGGTACCTGGAAGGCCGAAATGGGAAATGATATAACCTGCACCATTGAATGCAAATCAATTTACAACGGATTTGAATTTCATTCCATCATTGAAACGAAAGGAAAGGCGATTGTTGAATGGAAGCAACTGGTTGGTTACGACAAAATAAGTGACAGAATGATTGAAGCAGAGATAATGACCAATAGTGCAGAAATGACGTTGTATTCGTTTTGGTTTACGGCTCCCACCAAATGCCAGAAAATATCCATGAGTGATGATAACAATTCGGAAAAATCCAAAACCAATTTCATGTATGAATTTAAATCTTTCGATATGTTTATTTCCACTGAAATGAGAAGCAACAAAATAATTAATTCCTATACTTTTCAAAAGATAAAACAGTGATCTTTCTATTGTTGCTTCAATAAACATTGAATAATTGCTTAGATACTTCTGCTCTTGTTTCGAAAACCGCTGACTGACCCTTGAAATGTTCATATCAGCCAATCTGATTACAATTGAAAAATACTGGATTGATCCTGATTATCTCATTGATTGCAGTTATCATTTGCTTAATCGTTTCGGCGTTTTTGTTCTTAACATTTCCGCCTTCCCTATTGATCGCTTTGTCTTTTTTGATTGGGTCACTTTGCGGAGCTTGTGTAACCTTCCTGATTCTCAACCTGGCCGGCAGAAGAAAATCGGAAGGCCTAAAAATGAGCCATCTTCATACTATACCACTTACTTAAGCCGGTTTCTACGCTAAACCAAAAAGTCTTTTCTCTGAGTCAGATGATCAGATTGCATTTCAGGTGCACAGTCTGAACTGATTCAAATCTTACCTGTCAAACGAAACGGAATAAGATTCCGTCAAAATATCCGTTATATTTGTCTGAGCATATAATATTCTTATCCAGTGTCAGACATTATCCGACTACTACCCGAATCAGTTGCCAACCAAATTGCTGCTGGTGAAGTGATCCAGCGCCCCGCCTCCGTGGTGAAGGAATTGGTTGAAAATGCCATTGATGCAGGCGCCGATTCCGTAACCGTGAATATCAAGGATGCCGGCCGGACGCTTATTCAGGTAACTGACAACGGAAAGGGAATGTCGCCTGCCGATGCGCGGATGTCGTTTGAAAGGCATGCTACTTCCAAGATAAGAGAAGCGAATGACCTGTTCTCCATCCGGACTATGGGCTTCCGCGGAGAAGCGTTGGCTTCCATTGCTTCAGTGGCAGACGTAGAGTTACGAACCAGACAGCGGGGAGAAGAACTTGGTTCTTTTTTGCATATCCTCGGTTCCGTCTTTCAGAAGCAGCAAACCGACCAATGTCCCGAAGGATCCAATTTCTCCGTCAAAAATCTCTTCTTCAATGTTCCTGCAAGAAGGAAATTCCTGAAATCGAACAGTTCCGAATTGAAGAACATCATCACCGAGATCCAACGCATTGCACTGGCCAATCCGGAATTGTCCATCTCGTTTTTTCACAATCAGTCGCCCGTATTTGAACTTTCTTCCGAAAATATCAGGAAAAGGATTGTTGGTCTTTTTGGTAAAGCCATCAACCAGAGCCTGACACCCGTGGAGGTAGAGACCTCGCTGATCAAGGTATCCGGATTCATCGGGCAACCTAAATTTGCAAAAAAAAGTTTTGGTGAACAGTTTTTCTTTGTGAACGGACGATTCATTAAGCATCCATTTTTTCACAGGGCTGTGACACATGCCTACGAACGGATTCTTCCTCCTGATGCCATCCCCTCTTATTTTCTTTATTTTGAGGTTGATCCTGCAACCATTGATATCAATATCCACCCCACGAAAACTGAGATTAAATTTGAAGATGAGCAGGCTATCTGGCATATCATTCATGCCAGTGCCAGGGAAGCAATCGGCAAATACAACCTGATGCCTGCCATCGATTTTGATCAGAGCGGCTCCATTGACATACCGGTTCCGCCATCAAGAGGAAGCAGTATTCATCCTCCGGAAATCGAAATCAACAGACAATACAACCCGTTTCAGCAGGAAAATTATTCCGGTTACCGTCCGGATTCCGATAGAAATGCAGACCTCAGTCAATGGGAAAAACTCTACAGGGGATTGGAACGACCCGACGAGGGGACGAGGGGGCGAGAGGATGAAGAGGGATTTGTGGATAATCAATCAGGATTTCCCTTCGAAGAAGAACAAACCTCACAGACTTCAGGTTTCCTTCAATTGAAAAACAGGTACTTGCTAACTCCGGTCAAATCGGGACTGATGGTCATCGACCAGCGGGAGGCTCATGCAAGGATCCTGTATGAAGAATTCATGCATAATTTCAGCGCTCACCTTTCCGTCAGTCAACGGCAACTTTTTCCGCCCGTATTGCAGTTAAATCCAGAGGATACAGAAATACTGAGTGCCCTTCGGGATGAACTACATCAACTCGGATTTGAAATCAGACCGGGAAATGACAACCAATTTTACATTGACGGGACTCCTGGTGTGTTGAGCCATCTGGATGCCAAAGAACTTGTTGAAAGTGTGATCGCCTCCTTCCAGGATCGCCCGGTTGATCTGATGGAAGAGATCAAGTCCCAACTGGCAATGGTTCTTGCACAATCTTCTGCAGTCGCATACGGAGTTGCCTTGAAACAGGAGGAGATGAGCGACCTGTTTAACCGTCTTTTTGCCTGTCAGTCTCCCGGGCATTCTCCTTCCGGGAAAAAGATTATTTCAATTGTAGCCCTTGCAGATATAGAGCGATTCTTAAAATGAGCACAACGGAAAGAACCTTTCCTGAAGAAAATTTAGGGTTTGTCATCTGATTCCTTATTTTTGCAAAACAGATCTGAAAAATAACAACATGAATTATCGTCCAACTTCCCCATATTCTATCCCCCCGGTCGTCAAGAACCTGATCCTGATCAACGTGGTCATGCTTGTGGCTACCTGGGCATTGAAGCCCACAGGGATTGATCTTACTGAAAAACTTGCCCTCTATTATCCCGGTTCACCGTATTTCAGGCCTTATCAACTGGTGACCCACCTTTTTATGCATGCAAACTTTATGCACCTTTTTTTGAATATGTTCGCATTGTATATGTTCGGGAAAGTGCTCGAAATGGTTTGGGGACCAAAACGTTTTCTGATCTATTTCCTGGTTACAGGACTTGGCGCTGCGGCGCTTCATCTTTTTGTAAACTATCTGGAGTTATCGCATGTGGCCAAAACCGTGGCCGCATTTGCCAATACACCTTCACCTGAACTTCTAAACTCTTTTGTAAAGACCAATCTTGGCAATAATGCTGCTCCGTGGGTGCATGATTTCATCAACAGTTGGTCGGAATCTCCCAACAATCCAGCATTTATCCAACAAGGAACCGATCTTGTCCAGAAGATTTTCGAAGAACGCATCAACGTTCCTACGGTAGGTGCATCCGGCGCAGTTTTCGGTATACTGCTTGCATTCGGCGTCCTCTTTCCGAATACAGAGTTAATGCTGCTTTTTCCGCCTGTACCGATCAAAGCCAAATATTTTGTGATTGGGTATGGTCTGGTTGAATTGTTTTTGGGATTCTCCGGAGCACAACCAGGTGTTGCTCACTTTGCCCATCTCGGTGGTATGCTGTTCGGATATCTGCTGCTGAGATACTGGAATGTCAATTCGAAGAATTTTTATTGAAAATGACATGGGAATTACAGATGAGATTAAACTCTCCTACCAGCATGGGTCCTATCTGACGAGGCTGATTTACATCAATCTGGCGATCTGGCTTGTTGTGCGCCTCACAGCCGTCATTTTGCTCCTCAGTGGTAACAATGATCTCACATTCATCGACTGGCTTTCGCTGCCGGCTTCCTTCAACCTGTTTTTGACCCGTCCATGGACGCTTCTCACTTATATGTTCCTTCATTATGAGTTGCTGCACATCCTATTCAATATGCTCTGGCTCTACTCTTTCGGTAGAATCTTTCTCGAATATCATCAGCCCCGAAAATTGTTGTTCATTTATCTCTTTGGCGGAATTACCGGTGGACTGTTTTTTATGGGAGCTTACAATCTCTTCCCCTATTTCAGGCATTCCATCGATTTCTCCCAGTTGCTGGGAGCATCGGCAGCTGTAATCGCCATCGTGATAGCGACCGCAGCCTATGTGCCCAACCATGTGATCCATGTGATACTTATCGGTCCTGTTAAAATAAAATGGATAGCCCTAATTTCGGTTATACTTTATGTGGTTAACCTTACCGGGGATAACGCCGGAGGCAATTTTGCCCATCTTGGGGGAGCATGCGGGGGATTACTTTTCATGATGCTGTTAAGGTCAGGGTATGATCTTTCATCCCGGTTCGGAGGGATATTTGATTTGCTTTTTGTCTGGCCAAAACCTAAAAGAAAGTTGAAAGTTGAATACAATGCAGGTAACTATCGTGAATATGGTTACAACAGGAGCAAAAAGGAGCAACAGGAAGAAGTCAACCGTATCCTTGATAAAATCAGTACAGCAGGATACGACTCTCTGACCGTTGAGGAGAAAGAAATGCTCTTCAGAATGAGCGGAAAAAAATGAATAAAAATACGCTTAAGGATTTTTTCTCCCGATTTGGGTTCGTGCTCAACATTGGTTTTGGTATATTGCTGTTGCTGGTCTATCTGTCAGTCTATGTTCCACCAGATAGATTTTGGCTAGCCGCCTTTCTTGGACTCTTGTATCCTTATCTTTTTTTGATAAATCTACTCTTTGTCGTTTTCTATGCATTGCGGAAATCCAAAAAAATCGTGTTATCCCTTTTGATCATTGTTGTTGGCTCCCAGCATCATTTTAATTATTTCCAGCCTGTTCCCAATTTAGTGCATAACCAGGCAGGACTTAAAATTCTGACTTACAATGTAGATTTCTTCTCAAAGGATATTTCCAAAAAGCAAACATCCCCATCCCGTATAATCGGATATCTGCAGTCGGCTGATGCCGATATTATCTGTCTGCAGGAAACCCGGCTCTTCAAATCGGGCAAACTGAGCCCTGACGGTATCCGGGATGCCCTACCGGGAATCAAGCACTACCAGTTGGCTCATTCAATTTCCTATGCTGGACCCATGACCCTTTCAAAATTTCCGATTTACAGGCTGGGGGAGATCCGTTTTGAGCACAGTGCCAACATGGTGCTCTTTTCTGATATAGTGATAAAGCCAAATGATACAGTGAGGGTCTACAACTGTCACTTCCAATCCTACAAGATCTCACCTGAAGCTTATTCGTTGACTGATCCTGATAAGCAAGGAACAAACGAACAACAGTTGCATGAAGCAAAGCTTATCACCAAAAAGATGATCATCGCTTTCTCCATCCGGGCAAGACAGGCGAGAGCCGTTGAGGCCCATATCCAAAAAAGTCCCTATCCTGTCATTGTTTGCGGTGATTTTAACGATACTCCGCTTTCCTATACCTATCACATCATTGGGAATCAACTTAAAGATGCCTTTACCGAAGCTGGGTTTGGCTTTTCACATACCTACAATGGATTTTTGCCCTCTTTCCGGATTGATTATATACTCTTCAGTCAACACTTTAAAGCTGTAACTTACCAATGTGACAGGGTCGATTTATCCGATCACTTTCCCGTCAGGGCAACATTTAGAAATTGACAATGGTCATTTTACTCAATCTGCATCATTATACATTTTTATAAGGTATATTTGGATATACATTTATCATTCCTTAACCAGACAATTTGCGTGTGAAAAAATACAGTGCCATTATCATTGACGATGAAAGGAATGTCAGGGAAGTGCTAGAAATTCTGCTAAATCAATTTTGCAGCGAGGTCGAAATAATTGGCCTTGCTTCATCTGCAGCGGAAGGACGTGATCTGCTTAAAAAGAATGCCATCGATTTTATTTTTCTGGATATATCGATGCCAAAAGAAGATGGGTTTACCTTTTTAGCATCTATCCCCAAAAATGAATACTGCATCATATTTGTCACTGCATTTGAGGACTATGCGCTGAGGGCACTTAAGGCGAATGCGATCGATTATCTGTTGAAACCTATAACACCACAGGATCTTCGCGAAGCTGTTACAAAAGCAGTCCAACAACATGAGTTACGCCAAAGCCGTGAGTCGGAGAAGAGAATCTACCATGAATCACTCAATAACCTGAATGAAAACATCAATTCATCATCCAAGTATATCTCAAAGATTACCGTGGCTGAACAGTTTGGATTTCATCTCGTTAATACATCCGACATCATTTATCTGGAAGCTGACAGCAATTATACAATTTTACATCTGTCGGGATTAAAGAAAATAGTTGCGACCAAAACCATGGGTGATTTTGAAAAAATTCTGGATCAACCTGCCTTCTTTAGGATTCATAAATCCATTATTATCAATATCAATTACCTGAAAGCCTATTCAAGTTACCAGGGAAATTTCGTGGAACTGAGCGATGGTACCTCCCTTAGTATTTCGCGCAGAAGACTGGGCGATTTTCGGGAAGCAATCAAACATTGCAGCAAATCAATTGACTGACTTGAAAAGAGGAAAGTTATTCTTTGTATTCCTGCTTTTTGCCGCCATCGACCTGCCGGCACAGAATCCTTTTATCCGCCACATCACAACTTCAGGCGGTCTTCCTTCCAATTGTGTATACAAAGTATTCCAGGATAGTAAAAAATTTATCTGGTTTGCAACGGATGCAGGAGTTGCCAGGTATGACGGCACCCGGTTTACCTATTATCGAAAACAAGAGGGTCTAAGCAGTAACGATGTATTTGAGATCACTGAAGATTCTTTTGGCAGGATTTGGTTCTTCCATATTAATGCCAGCCTCGACTTTTTCCACGAAAATTCCATCCATAACCGGAAAAACACGCCCTTTATTGATTCGCTGAAAACCACTAATTTCTTTCATAAATTTTATGAGGATAAACAACACAACCTCTATTTCTACAACAATGTTGAAAGACAGATTTTCACTTTGGATCCACAAAATAATGTAAGGAGGTATCAATTACCTAAAATGAGTGCAAGACTAGATGTTACCAATGATTCTCTTGAAGCGATGAGTATTCGTTACTTATGCAAAAATGATTCAGGTGAATTTATCCTGGGTACACCCGCAGGTTGTTTCCATACCCGTGATCTCTCGAAGAGACCTGTTCTTTTCGATGATTCCTTCAGGATTAAAGATGTAATAACATCCTCAACCAATGAATTTTACAGCATTACTAGACAAAAAAATACCAACTCATACGATATCAGGAAGTTAAAAAACGGCCATTCGTTGGTTAACCTGAATCCTTTGGTCAGAACCGGCTCAGATTATATCTCATCAGTTTTGGAGGATAATAACGGCATTTTGTGGATTTCCACGTACGATAAAGGAGTCTTTTGCTACAGGGATAACGTGTTAATCTATCATTTCAATATCAAGGATGCAAAAATAATAACTCAGGATCATGAAAATAATATCTGGATAAGTTCTTTGAAAGAAGGTGTATTTAAGATCAATCCAATTATCAATCGGGATCAGCACTATGAAAGCACTGTTTTCAAAAACAACGGCATTTATGCTTTGGCTTCAAATGACAGTTTGGGGATTTGGTGTACGAATGGTGACAACCTCTATTGCCTTGTGAAGGAGAAATTTTATGAGATCGATTTCCAGGACTCCGAAAATTCTTTCAACGAAATTATGCAGATTAGTCCAGGAATCTTACTTGTTGCGGAAACCAGCAAATTGCCCTTTTTGCTGGAAGGTGTCAGGTTAGATCATGCAATAAAAACTATTCATATTGACCATGTCAGTCAATCAAAATATCGATTGAAAAAATTAATCTATAGCCCTCAAAAAAAGGAGATCAGCAGTTTTAATCAGTTTCATCTTTATTTCATGACTCCGGATAAATTGTTTAAGACCACAAAAGACACGATCATCGACGAACGAATCAATAACACCTTCTACAATCAAGACAATGCTTTAATTATAAATGCAAAAAAGAACTATCTTTTTCATGGAGGAACCAAAAGCGAATGCAAGGAACTGTCCCAATTTAACAATAAAATTATATCGGACCATCTGAACCTGAACGATCAGGCTGAACTGTTCAATATTGAAGGGGACAGCCTTTTTGTGATGAAAGATAAACGGATATTCAATCTTACCGCTGCTTTTGATCAGCAGATAGATTTTCAGATCAGATATCTCGCGTACCACGATTCGACCCTGTTTATTGCGACCTCAAAAAATATCTATATTTGCGACAATCCCCTGAAGATATTGCATAATGAGACGGTCTTTCTGCATATGGCCAATATCAGTTTCAGGTCAATTCATGCCATTCTATTCAGCAACGAGAAACTCTATATTGGAAGCGATGATGGCCTCACCTCAATTTCTTTCCAGTACCTGCACGATATCAGCACACTGGCGCCTATTCCCTATTTTCAAAATATTCAGGTAAATGAAAAGGAGAATCAGGTGAATCAAAATGTAATCTCACTGGTTAGCAGTCAAAGGGTAAATATTGTTTTCAGCAGTATCAACTATTCAATCAGCCCTGTTGTATTCTCTTACAAATTGGAAGGTAGCGATTCGGATTGGACCATTGCAAAAAGCAACAATGTGGTTTTACAAAATCTTTCAAAAGGGAATTACACTTTTAAACTCCGAACCAGAAAACCCACCTCCGAATGGAGTGATCCGATTGATTTCAGGATTCATGTGAGTGCGACCTTATGGCAACACCCCTTGTTTTACTTTCTTGTCATCATCATTCTCTCAGGATTTTTTTTCCTGCTTGTTCTGAGACGAAAAAATAACGAACTGAGGCGCAGGGAACTGGAACATCAGATTTTATTGTCGGAGCAAAAATCTCTTCAGTCAATGATGAACCCGCATTTTATTTTCAACTCTCTCGGATCGATTCAAAACTATCTACTTCACAACAAACCAAATGAAGCGGGCGTTTATCTTTCCCGGTTTGCCCGGCTAATCAGGCAAAACCTAAATGCCATCAATACCTCCATGATCAACCTTGATGAAGAGGCAGATCGTCTGAAAAACTACCTCGAACTTGAGAACCTAAGAATGGGCAACAAATTTTCCTATTACATTGAAATTGATGAAGCGGCAGAGGCAGAGGATATATTTATTCCATCCATGATCGTGCAACCGTTTGTAGAAAATGCAATCTGGCACGGAATTGCGAACCTGGAAGAAAAGGGGATTATTGGAATTATGTTTAAGTTTCAAGGTGAAAACTCACTCCAGGTCATTATTGAAGACACAGGTATTGGTATCAAAAATGCAGAAAAATATGGATATAAAAGCGATAGTCATCTGAAATTAGGCATTGATATTACAAGAAAACGGCTGAACCTTCTGGGTCAAAAATATGGGATAAAGACGGGTATTACTTATAAAGAGAAATCTCCAGGCCTGCCTAACCCCGGAACAAGAATAGAAATAATAGTCCCGGTACAGTTTGGAAGAACGGAATCATCTTCACAATGATCTTCCGTTTAATCACGATATGCCCCCTTTCATTCGTTGTAAAGTACCTTTTACTCAAATGCAATTGATCGCGTCAATAATCTTGGTAGACTTGCAATGTAATAGTTAGATAGTAAAAAGGTAGTTGTCTTCGTTTTCTGCTTTACCGTACCACAAGACCTTAGACAAAGCGTTTAAAATCCTAACCTGGGAAGAACTTAGCCGGAGAGAGAACTCCCTAAGTTCTTCTTTTTTTGTTTCCAGACCGTTCAACGGACAGTCTGACTCTTTTTCATATATTTGCAAGAGTCTCTGACTATTGACAAATCATGAATAAAACAATTCCTGCCGACAAGCGCATCCTGTCTGTGGATGTGTTGCGCAGTTTTGACAAGTTCTGCCTGATTGGTGGAACCGCAATGACTCTAACTATTCTGAAACTCTTAGGCGGAGGAATCAAGGATCTCATGCTTCATCGACCGGATCATGAATAATGATGAATAAGAGTGAATATTCAATTATGAACGATGAGAAAATCAGAATTACTGAATACAACCTGTTTAATGGCCTTGTTCCTTCTGGGAAATTCATGGAATAGCTGCGCTCAAACAACAGATTACACCAAAAATGCAAACCTCTTTATCGGCACCTACCGGGATGGACAGACCTTTCCTGGCGCCTGTTATCCATTTGGAAGTGTGCAGCTTAGTCCGGATACCCGGAAAGAAGGCGGACTCTCCTGTGGCGGATACTATTATCCCGACCCGATGATCCTTGGATTCTCGCATACCCATCTGAGTGGAGTAGGTGAGCCGGAATACCGCGATGTGCTCTTTATGCCAACTGTTGGAACTATCAGGTTGCAGTCGGGCAAAGAAGGTGTAAAAGGTACAGGATACCAGTCGTCATACGATCACAGGGATGAGAAGGCCCAGCCCGGATATTATTCTGTCGTATTGAAAGATTATAAAGTGAAGGTGGAGTTGACAGCCACTCCACGAGTAGGTTTTCACAGGTACACATTCCCCCGAACCGACAGCGCTCGGGTAATAATCGACCTGGCACATCCCAACGGGGCGGAAGAACTAATCATCACCAAAGTAAACGACCACGAAATAGAAGGACTCCGCAGGTCGCACGGTTGGGCATGGGACCAGTATGTCTATTTTGTGGCACAATTTTCGAAGCCTTTCAAAACTTTTGAGATCGCCAAAAATGATACCCTGCTTGGTACCCTGACTTCCTGCAAAGGAAAGAATATCAAGGGTGTTGCCACCTTTTCGACGAAAGACAAAGAAGCCATCCTGGTTAAAGTGGGTATTTCGGCAGTAAGTTGTGAGGGTGCCAGGAAGAATCTGCTGGCTGAGGTCCCGGGCTGGAATTTTGATGAAACTGTAGCCCAAACCGCTAAGGCATGGAACAAGGAACTTGGCAGGATTGAGGTGACAGGCGGCACCAAAAATGACAGAACCGTTTTTTATACATCGATGTATAGAATCTGTATTTCACCCAATCTCTTCATGGATGTGGACGGACAATACCGCGGAACCGATCACTTGATTCACATGGCTAAAGGATTTACCAACTATACCGTCTTCTCGTTGTGGGATACTTTCCGGGCATTTCACCCGCTTTTTACGATTATCGATCAAAAGCGGACTACCGATTTTGTCCGAACTCTCCTCCAAATCTATGACGATGGTGGCAGGCTTCCGATGTGGCCGCTTGCAGGCAATTATACAGACGACATGCTTGGGTACCATGCAGTATCTGTGATTGCGGATGCCTATCTGAAGGGTATTCGTGGATACGATACCATCAAGGCTTACGAAGCAATGAAGCACAGCGCCGAACTGGATAAGTTAGGCCTCAAGTATTATAAGCAAATGGGATACCTGCCTTACGACCGGCAAGGAGAATCAGTCTCCAAAACACTGGAATACAGCTACGACGACTGGTGTATTTCACAGGTAGCACTGGCCATGGGTCAGCAGGAAGATTACCTGCGATATCACCAGCGCGCACACAACTACGAAAATGTCTTTGATCCTTCCACGGGTTTTATGCGGGGCAAGGCGATGGACCGGAGCTGGCTGAAACCTTTTGATCCGAAAGTCAACTCTGCCTATTCAGAGGGAAATGCCTACCAATACATGTTTGTCCCGCACGATGTGGACGGGTTGAAAAAACTAGCCGGGGGCGATAATAAATTCGCAACATGGCTTGACAGTCTATTTTACATGCCTTCCAAAGACACACTCATGATTGGCCAATACTGGCATGGCAATGAACCCGGGCATCACCTGCCTTACTTGTTTGACTATGTGGGGGAACCATGGAAAACCCAATATCTGACACATAAAATCCTGACAAAACTCTACCGAAACACAACCGATGGTCTGGCAGGCAACGAAGACTGCGGTCAGATGTCGGCATGGTACATCCTGAGCTCACTTGGATTTTATCCTGTTTCCCCGGGACAAAAGATTTATGCTATTGGATCTCCACTCTTTGAAAAGGCAATCGTCCACCTCGAGAACGGGAAATCCATAGTCATCAAAGCCAAAAATAACTCCCCGTCCAATTATTACATCCAATCGGCCGCTTTCAACGGCAAGGAGTATCCCAATACCTTTCTTCTCCACAACGAACTGATGAAAGGAGGTGAGCTCAATTTTACGATGGGCGCCGCCCCCAACAAGAATTGGGGCTTAAACCCGGAGAACCGGCCATGGTCAGAAAACGGCAAGGAGGTTACCAAACTTCCTTACATCCATTCCGGCGAACAGTTGTTTCTAAAAAATACCACCATCGTACTTGCCTGTGAGACAGAAGGGGCAGAAATTCGCTACTCGCTGAATGGTGCAGAACCTGACAAGAATTCTGAATTATATCGTTCACCCATCTTGATTGGCAGAACTACTGTATTAAAGATGAGAGCCTTTCATCCTACTTTGATGGCAAGTATTCCCGTTGAGATACTTATCAGGAAAGCAGAATTGAACGATGCCTCCCTGGCGACGGATGTGGTATCAGGACTTGAGTACGACTATTTTGAACGTTTTTTTGTGCAGGCAATAAATATGGATCTTGTCAGACCTGTTTCAAAAGGCACCACATCGGATTTTAACATGAAAATGGCCAGAGTGCCCAATTATTTTGGCATCCGGTTCGAAGGATTTATCAAAGTCCCTGCCGATGGCCTTTACACCTTCTATCTCTCTTCCAACGATGGCAGCTACCTTTACCTCGATGGCAAAGAATTGATTGAAAATGACGGAAACCATGGGACCGTGGAGGAACCCGGCAAAGTTGCCCTGAAGGCAGGATATCACTTCATTGAGGTAAAATACATGCAGTGCGGAGGAGGAAAAAGCCTGAAGGTAAGCTGGGATGGTCCTGGGTTTGGGAAAAAGGAGATAAGTCCGGAATATCTGTACAGGAAAAGATGATTTAACCACAAAGGGCACAAAGGTTGCACGAAGGACACGAAGCAAATCCGTACATATTACGACAAAGGCACCGCACCGGTAGAGACGTTGCATGCAAAGACGTTGCATGCCGACAGAGCCAAAAAAATAGCCCTGAAACTCTTCAGGGCTATTTTTTGCCTTATTGAAAATCGTCTGCCGGTTACAGAAGGGCATCAATTTTTGCGGCAAGAATGGTCTTTGGAACGGCTCCAACCTGTTTGTCGGCAATGTCACCGCCTTTAAAAAATAAAATGGTAGGAATGTTGCGTATTCCAAACCTGGCAGCTGTACCCGGATTGGAGTCGACATCCATTTTGGTAATGACCGCACGATCTTTGTAATCGTCAGCGAGTTCGCTTACCAGCGGACCGATCATACGGCATGGGCCACACCATTCTGCCCAAAAATCAACCAAAACTGGTTTGTCAGACTGGAGTACAACCTCCTCAAAATTTGCATCAGTAACTTCAATGGTCATGATAAATATTTTAAAATTGAATATTGTTCCGAGATCACAAAGGTATAAAATTACAAAATTAATTTATACTAAAGTTAATAATCGGGTGATTTTGCAAATAGCTTTTTAATTCTGGAGTAAGTCTAATACTCCTGGACCTGGAAAACATCCGGACCTGCATTTCGGTTTCGGGGTCTGTCAGGTTGAAGTGCAGGACTGTTTTCCCGGGTATATTGGATAAAACTTTGTCCAGTTCATCGATGGTAATTTCATCCACCTGATCTGCAGGTATATCAATCGTGATATTTTCGGCCCTGGAGGCCAGATCTTCCAGGAGATCCATTTTCAGAGGTTTAAACTCATATTCATTTCCGCCATTCCACCGCTCGGAAACACGTCCTTTTACGAGAATGAACAACCCCTTTTTGCAGAACTTACTATGGGAGACATAGTCACTCCCAAAGAGCATAATTTTCAAGGATCCGTTGTAGTCTGTCAAGGTCATGCTTGCAAAATTCTTTCCTGTTTTTGAGATTCCCTCCTGGGCCTCCGTAACGATTCCGGCCAGTGTAATTTCCCTGTTTTTATAGGCAAGTATATCGGCATTCAAATCGGAAAGGGTCACTCCTTTTGTACAAAAACTATTGATTTCCAGTTTGTAATCATCAAGTGGATGCGCTGAAAGATAGATTCCGATCAGGTTTTTTTCTTTTTCGAGGGCAACAATCTGTGGCCATTCAGGTACATTGGGAATGGGAGGCAGTTTAATGGAGATCGGTTGTACGTCGCCAAAAAGATTGGCCATAGATCCCGATTTTTCACCTTGTATCTTGTTGCCATATCTGATCAATGCTTCAATAAAAGTGGTACTGTCGCCTGTATCGGCAAAAAACTGGGCTCGGTTCATTGTCCGGAAACTATCGAAGGCTCCGGCCATTGCCAGTCCTTCCAGATTTTTTTTGTTGCTAGACTGAAGGTTCACGCGTTCGACAAGGTCGAAAATACTTTTGAATTCGCCGTTCAGGTCGCGCTCCTTCAGGATATCTGCCACGGCGCCGGCTCCAACTCCTTTGATAGCGGTCAATCCGAACCTTAGTGCACCATTTTTATTGACAAAGAAGGAAGCTCTCGACTCATTGACATCAGGTCCGAGTACTTTCATGTTCATGTGGGTACATTCTTCCATGAAAAGGGAGATCTTGTCCGAATTGGAAAGGTTGCAACTCAAAACGGCAGCCATGAATTCGGAAGGGTAGTGTGCTTTCAGATAGCCTGTCTGGTAAGCGATGAAAGCATAGCAGACGGAGTGTGATTTATTGAAAGCGTAAGAGGCGAAAGACTCCCAGTCTTTCCAGATTTTCTCAGTCAGGGCATCCGGTTGTTTGCCTATCTCCTTGCATCCCTCCACAAACTGAATGTTCTTTTTGCATCCCTCCTTGAATTTCACTTTAAGTTCATCCATCATATTACGGTCCTTTTTTCCCATTGCTTTCCGGAGGGAATCAGACTGTCCCCTGGTAAAGTTGGCCAGCGCACGTGATTGTAACATCACCTGCTCCTGATATACGGTAATGCCATATGTATCTTTGAGATAGGTCTCCATCATGGGATGATCATAAACAACTTTCTCGCGGCCATGTTTACGATTGATGTATTGTGGGATATACTCCATCGGGCCTGGACGGTACAAAGCGTTCATAGCTACAAGATCTTCGAAACAGTTTGACTGCAAAAGCTTCAGCCATTTCTTCATTCCTGCAGATTCGAACTGGAAAATGGCTGTCGTTTCCGCATTGCTGAACAATTCGAAGGTTTTGGCATCATCCATCGGAATTTTGTCAATATCCAGATTAATTTTCCTGGAAAGCTTTATGTTTTCAAGACATTCCTTGATAATAGATAGAGTTTTCAATCCGAGGAAGTCCATCTTCATCAGTCCGATCGACTCCACAAAATGGCCATCGTACTGCGTGGTGAGAAGGTCTTCATCCTTGGTAGGCATCAGGGGGATATGCATATCCAGAGGATCCCTGCCGATTATGACGCCGCAAGCATGTACACCGAACTGCCTGACGCAGCCTTCGAGTGTTTCGGCATACTTGAGCATCCGAACCACCATCGGATTGATTGAATTTCGCTCTCTTGCGAACAAAGGATTGATATCAAAAGCCTTTTTAAGGGTGACTCTGCTTGAATCAGGCATGGCATCCGGAATTAGCTTAGCGATTCGATCTGTTTCCGAAAGAGAAATCCTCAGTACTCTTCCAACATCCTTGATGGCCATTTTGGCAGCCATTGTACCAAATGTGCAGATATGGGCCACCCGGTCCCTGCCATATTTTTCCTTGACCCAATCGAGGACCAGCTGCCGGCCGTCGTCGTCAAAGTCAATGTCAATATCAGGCATTGAGATCCTTTCGGGATTGAGGAACCTTTCAAAAAGCAGATCATACTTCAGCGGATCAACATTGGTGATGCCAGTGGCGAAGGCAACCACCGAACCAGCTGCGGAACCTCTGCCGGGACCTACGATGACCCCCATTTTCCGGGCAGCGCCTATAAAATCCTGAACAATCAGGAAGTAACCCGGGAAACCCATGGTTTTGATCACATGCAGCTCAAAGTTGATCCTTTCGGTGGTATCCTGATCAATGTTCTCCCCATATCTTTCGATGGCTCCCAAGGTGACAAGCGACTGGAGGTAGTCAGATTCGAATTTGACCCTCAGGGTACTTTCGTAGCCCCCCAAACGGTCAAAATCCTTTTCAAATTCTTCCTTCAGCATCTCTTCAGAAAATAATTGCCTGTAACCATCCAGGGTACCAAAACTTTCAGGAATGGGGAATTCGGGCATGATCGGATTGGCATTCAGCTCATAAAACTCCACTTTATCGGCAATCTCCTGTGTGTTCTCGAGCACATTGGGCAGATCGGCAAATAGCCGGTTCATTTCCTCCGTACTTTTCATCCACTCCTCCTTGGTATATTTCATCCTGGAAGGGTCATCAAGATCCTTTCCTGTGTTGAGACAAATCAGCAGATCATGAGCATCCGCGTCTTCCTGATTGACAAAATGGACGTCATTGGTAGCAATCAGTTTGATTTCGTGCTGTTTGGCCAATTTTATCAATTCCTTGTTGACGCTTACCTGCTTTTCATAAACATCTTCCCTGAGTTGAGGATTTGCCGCAGGGTGACGCTGAACTTCCAGATAAAAATCCTCTCCAAAAATGGATTTGTACCAGACAATGGTTTCATTTACACCTTTCGTGTCACCCTTCATGATCAGCTGAGGGATTTCCCCTCCCAGACAAGCAGAAGATACAATCAGCCCTTCACTGTGTTTTTCAAGTAAATCCTTATCAATCCTGGGTTTGTAATACATACCTTCGGTATTGGCAATGGTGACAAGCTTCAGGAGGTTTCTGTATCCCTTCATGTTTTTAGCCAACAGAATCAGATGATCACCCGACCTGTCCTCCTTCTCGTTTTTATCCTTGAACTGAATACCCCTGGAGGCCACATAGGTTTCTACCCCCAAAATTGGTTTGATGCCATTTTTTTTGCAGGTCTCATGAAAATCCTTGATGCCAAACATATTTCCGTGATCGGTCAAGGCAAGGGCGCCCATACCGTCATTTTTTGCCTTACTGACAAGACCTGAAACACTGGCGGCACCATCCAGAATCGAATATTGGCTGTGAACATGCAAATGGGTAAACGGGATCATCTATCGAAACTGTTGACTTAGAGATAAAAAATATTTGCCGGAAGTGGTTTCCGGGGTGGTTTAAAGATAATCAAAAGTGGTGCCCTCCGATGGGAACTTATCCAAATCTTATCAACAGAATTATAAAACGGCAACGCTATAAACAAAAAAAGGCACCCGTAAGTGCCTTGCTATTTGTTGCGGGGAAATGCTAAATCCCGTAGTATCTTTTGATTGTTGTCTCACTTACAGCGTGGAAAGTTTCGTGATTCTGCTGGAAAATAAAGGATGAGACTTCAAAATAAATATTTGTATTCAAGTATGGGGTGAAATTAGAAAAAGCAAAACTGAGCGAGAGAGTTGCATTGGGATCCAATGGCACCATGAAATCAGATTCATAAATCAACGTCAGTACTTTCGAGGTGGGATCTTCACTTTGAATGCGAATCTTATATGCGTCCGCGTTGGTAACAGGCTTCCAGGAAACCAAAATATTATCCGCAGAAGTCGTAGTTGTCCTTACCGCATTCAGATTTCTTGCCGGCATAAGCGATTTAGCCAATGTTGCATCCGTTTGTACCACTGTCTCACCACTGACGTAGTTCACATTGTATGTATAAGTTTCTGGAGCAGGTACTGTGAGTTTGTAGGCAGACGAATCTTTGATCGGAGTATAAAATGAAAATCCGGTCTGGTCAAAATCAGTCAGATTGATAACACTCCCTGACGAGCCGTTCACTCTTACGCTTGTGAGTTTTGTGTAGCAGTAGGCAGTATGCATGACAGAATAGATCGGGTAACGTTTACTTTCGACGGTATCCTTCGTGTTGAAAACAGAATGAATATAGGAATCTGTGAAAACCGCATTGTTAACAACAGTCTTGTTGCAGGAAGAAAGCAGCGAGAACACTAAAATTGCCGCTGCAAAATATTTGAATGCACCTTTTTCCATCTTGATCAATTTTAAATTCAATCGAAGACACAAATTTAGTATTTAATCTTTCATGTTGTACTGATTGAAATGGTATCTTCACAGGACAAATCTCCGTTTTTGCTGAAAAATATCCCTGTCAACAATCCTTTCCTTTTTATTTTGCATAAAAATATCCTGCGTTCGAAATTATTAGCGTGACTAAAATTTGTATTCTGAAGAAATATTGTACCTTTGCCCCTCGTTTTTATTACTAAACATTTAAGAGTAAAACTGTATGCCAGTAAAGATTCGTTTGGCTAGGCATGGCCGCAAACAACATGCCTACTACCACATTGTGGTAGCAAACAGCAGGGCGCCACGAGATGGCAGGTTTATTGAAAGGATCGGTTCTTACAATCCAAACACTAATCCTGCCACCATCGATCTTGACTTTGACAAAGCCATTGCTTGGCTTTACAAGGGAGCTCAGCCGACAGATACCACCCGTTCTATCCTTTCCCACCAAGGGGTTATGATGAAAAAGCACCTTTTGGACGGTGCAAAAAAAGGAGCTTTCAGCGAAGCGGAGGCCGAGCTGAAATTTGATGCATGGATGAAAGAAAAAACAACTAAAGTTCAGGCGTCTAAAGAGAAATTGACCGGTTCACAACTGGATGAGAAAAAAGCCAGGTTAAAAGCCGAAGTAAAAGTGAATGAAGCACGTCTTGCAGAAATTGCAAAACGCAATGCTGCAGCAGCCGCTGCCAAAATTGCTCCTGTTGCAGTTGTTGTTGAAGAAATTGCTCCTGAAGTGGTAGCTGAAGTTCCAGTTGAAGTTGCTCCTGAAGTAGTAGTTGAAGCTGTTGCTGAAGAGGTTGTTCCTGAAACTGTAGTTGAAGCTGTAGCCGAAGAGGTTGCTCCTGAAACTGTCGTCGAAGCTGTAGCCGAAGAGGTTGCTCCTGAAACTGCCGTCGACGCTGCAGAAGAGACGACCGAAGCATAAACAACATTTGATCCGGTTTCCAACGGATACACAATAAAGGCGATGGTGCATAACCATCGCTTTTTTATTTGCTATTTTTGTACTCCAAGGCTTACTCTGTCTGAAAAAATCACACAGAGATACTCAGAGATCCACAGAGATAAAAATCTTAGATTAATAAGGCCATTTTGCCTTATAAAAGAATTAATTAAATGATTGATCTTCAAATAAAAGATTATTTTCCGGTTGGATACATTGCCAAACCGCATGGTCTGCGGGGAGAGATGGTAGTGGAAGTAGAGGAAGGATTCGAAGATATTCTCCTTGATTCAGAATATCTCTTGCTGGGAATAGAGGGCGGACTGGTTCCATTTTTTATCAGTGAAGAGGGGATTAACTTCCGGACTGACACCTCTTTCTCTGTGACATTTGATGATATTGTAGAGGCTGATCTGGTTCGATCACTTTGTGGGTGCAAAATCTATCTGAATAAGGATGCAATCAGAGAGGAGGAGACCGGAGATGAGTTCAATGAGTTGATCGGAGTCAAGGTTTTTGACGGTGTAAAAGGAGAATTGGGGGAAATTGTCCGGGTGGATGATTTCTCCGGAAATATCGTACTGACCATCGAGCATGGCGATCATGAAATCCTAATACCGCTGTCTGAAGAGCTGATCACCAAATTTGATGAGTTAAACAGGGAGCTTCATCTGGAATGCCCTGAAGGACTGATTGACATGTATCTGGAGTGAAAGGCTAAAGGCTAAAGGCTAAAGGCTAAAGGCTAAAGGCTAAAGGCTAAAGGCTAAAGGCTAAAGGCTAAAGGCTAAAGGCTAAAAAGTTTAGTTAT
>CAIUUO010000135.1 GCA_903902325.1 uncultured Bacteroidia bacterium | reverse complement strand
CTTAAGCACCGCGTTTTTTTTTAACTTATATTCTCAACATCTGAATCGACGCAGGCAAAAATGACAATTACAACATCCTCGAAAAAATCCAAGTATTTTGATTTTCGCGAAGCAATTTCCATTAACCGCCTGAAAGGCCTCTGGCAAGTAATGGCAAATTATCATGTATCTTACGGCGGAGCAGTTTTAGCCCTCTCCATTTCTGCTTTAGCCAAAACGGCTACCTTCCTTCTACTTCGCTATTTTGCTGATTTGGTTGGAGGTAATGCCGCTCCTATCAATGGTAACCTGGAACTTACTTTCGTATATATTGCACTGGGGTTTGTTCTCCTTGCGAGTTTGGAAGGTTTTTTCGCTTATGTCTCTGGCCGGCTGGCCGCATACACTGCTGAAAATATTGCACGCCGGCTGCGGAATTTTTTATTTGACCACATCCAGCGTTTGAGTTTTTCTTATCACAGCAGCACATCGACTGGAGATCTGATTGAGCGAGTTACCTCCGATGTAGATGCTCTTCGCAGGTTCTTCAGTGAACAAGCTATCGGTGTTGGCCGAATCGTTTTACTGTTTGTGATTAACTTCATAGCCATCCTGTCCATCAATGTGAAATTAGGACTCGTATCGGTAGCTGTCATTCCTTTCATTTTGCTTGTTTCGTTGTGGTTTTTCAAACAAGTTACAGAGCGTTATGAAAAATACCAGGAACAGGAAGCCTTGCTTTCAACTACCCTCCAGGAAAATTTAACGGGGGTACGGGTTGTAAAGGCTTTTGCACGTCAGGAATTTGAAAAGGGCAAGTTCGAGAAGGATAATTGGGAAAAGTTTATAAGGGGGAAAGCTCTCTTGCTTATGCATTCACTTTTCTGGCCCCTTTCTGATATTGTTCTTGGCTTTCAGATGCTTGGAGGCTTTATTTACGCTGCATCCATGGCTATCAACGGCGAAATAAGCGTTGGAACATATCTGGCATATGTTGGTTTGGTGGTTTGGCTGATCTGGCCTATTCGCAACCTGGGACGGCTGATTGTGCAAACATCAACTGGTATGGTTTCTTATACTAGGCTACTGGAGATCATTAAGCAGGAGCGAGAAAATCTTACCGATGGGAATTATCACCCTAAACAAACCACCAAAGGCGATATCGAGTTTGATAATGTAGGTTTTCAATACTCAGATAGCGATACACCCGTATTGAAAGCTATTTCCTTTCACATAAAATCCGGTCAATCTGTCGCCCTGCTGGGATCGACCGGATCGGGAAAAACATCACTGGTAAATTTGTTACCACGCTTTCACGAATACACTAGCGGTCATATTTTCCTGGATGGCATTGAATTGAAAGATTACCCGCGTAAATATTTGCGAGACAAGATTGGCATTGTCGAGCAGGAACCCTTCTTGTTCAGCCGTTCAATCCGCGAAAATATCAGTTATGGCGTTGGACGCATTGTCACCAATGAAGAGCTGGAATCGGCTGCAAAGGCTGCCGCAATTCACGATGTTATTAATGATTTCCCGGATGGATACAATACCATTGTCGGCGAAAAAGGTGTCACCCTTTCTGGAGGTCAAAAACAACGTGTTGCCATTGCCAGGACATTGCTGAAAAACCCCAGAATATTAATATTGGATGATTCAACTTCATCTGTTGATATGGAAACCGAAGCTGAAATACGAGAAGCGCTGCAAAGTTTGATGGATAATAGCACCACTTTTATTATTGCACACCGCATTCAATCTGTTTTAAACGCTGATTTAATCATTGTGCTCGATCATGGCAAGATTATTCAAAAAGGTACACATTCTGAACTGGTAGAACAGTTTAACGGGGTGTATCGGAAGATATACGATATTCAAACACGTGTTGACCAGGAATTACAGGCCGAAATTTTGGCTGTAATCTAAATTCCCACAGTGGTCGTTTCTTGAAATGGAGAAATTTGAATGAGTAACGATGTTGAATTGATTGAATTAGAAGAAGAGGAACATACCAGTTCATTGACTACCCCCGTATTGAACCGCATACTTGGATTACTCAAACCACATAGGAAATCGGTTGTGGGTTTCCTGATTACCATCGCGCTGACAGCTGGACTAGATTCATTCTTCACCTATATTAACAAAAATATCATAGACCTGGCAATTGTAGGGAGAAATTATGGCATCCTGTGGAAGCTGGCAGCCGTTTATGGAATCCTGCAGGTTATCCAGTCGGGCATGGTATTCACTTTTATTTATCTGGCGGGTGTACTGGGCGAACGCATCCAATACGATCTGCGCAGAAGTATGTTTGAGCATTTACAGGACCTTTCACTCTCGTATTACTCTCAAAACGCGGTTGGCAGGCTGATCGCCCGGGTAACTTCGGATTCAGGAAGAGTCGCAGATTTAATGACCTGGGGGCTAGTGGATACCACCTGGGCCTTCATGAATATTACGGCTGCAACCATTTTTATGCTTATCATCAACTGGCAATTGGCCTTGATTGTTCTCGCGGTTCTGCCGATTCTAACAATCATAGCGATCAATTTCCGTAAAAAAATCCTGGTTGAATTTCGTAATTCGCGCCGGGCCAACAGCAAAATTACAGGCGCATACAACGAAAACATTCAAGGCGTTCGTGTTATCAAAGCTCTGGGTCGTGAAGAAAAAAATCTGACGGAGTTTATGGATCTTACCGACAACATGTACTCCGCCACCTACCGGGCCGCCTGGCTGTCTGCTCTATTTTTGCCAACCGTACAAATTATCACAGCAATTGCGCTGGCATTTATCGTCTGGTTCGGCGGCTACCAAGCTTTATCTGGCACGCTCACTATCGGAGGAATATATGCTTTTGTATCCTACCTCACATTTATCATGTGGCCAATTCAGGATTTGGCGAGAGTTTATGCAGAAATGCAACATTCAATTGCATCAGCCGAGCGAATTTTCAAACTGATTGATACAGAACCAGAAATACGTGATAAGCCAGAAGCGACGGAGGCAGAGACTCTGCTGGGCGAGATTGAATTTGAGCATGTCAATTTTTATTACGAAGATCGAAAACCGGTACTGTCAGATTTCAGCCTGAAAGTCAAAGCCGGCGAAACTATTGCCCTCGTAGGTCCTACTGGTGGCGGGAAGTCAACGATTGTAAATTTATTATGCAGGTTCTATGAACCCAACGATGGCACCATCCGGATCAATGGCAAGGATTACAAAGAATATACTCTTTCCTCAATACAAAGGAAGATAGGGATCGTTCTTCAAACCCCTCACCTGTTTTCCGGAACTGTTCGAGATAATATCCATTATGGCCGCCTGGATGCGAGCAATGAGGAAGTTGAAGAAGCGGCAATTCTGGCTGGCGCGCATGAATTTATTAACAATCTTCCAAAAGGATATGATGAAAATGTTGGTGAAGGCGGCAACCTGCTCTCTGTTGGTCAAAAACAATTAATCAGCCTTGCAAGGGCCATCCTTTCAAAGCCGGAACTATTCATTATGGATGAAGCAACATCAAGTGTAGATACCCTGACCGAATCGCTTATTCAGCAAGGCATGGAAAGATTGATGAAAGGCCGGACTTCATTTGTGATTGCTCACCGGCTATCCACAATTAGAAGGGCAGATCGTATCGTTGTGATTGAAAATGGTAAAATTGCCGAAATTGGGACCCACGCTGAGCTTTTAAAGGCTCAAGGGCATTATTATCGTTTGTACACCCAGCAGTTTAAGTTTCAGCGCGAACAAGAATACAGCTTCGCAAAGGCAGTGCCATTGATAGATTGAGAATAATTATCTCTACCATCCATTTCGAGATTATAAAATGTCCTGGAAAATATTTTCAATTCTCCAGGACATTTTGTTTTCGCTTAAATATTTCCGAGGCTGAACATGGCAAGCGGTTTATTTAGAAAAATGGTTTTTATTAAATGCACCCATTTGGATCATATCTCGAAATCACTATCATTCATTTTTATCTAATTCAACCCTTAGGTTGAAAATATATACTCCAAGTGGGTAATATCCGAGCTTGAACATCACACGTAGAATAAAAGCTAGTTAACTATTTCCAATCAAATTCTCTTTTTTAATTGAGGATAGTGTAATCGTCAGATAATGCT
>CAIUUO010000134.1 GCA_903902325.1 uncultured Bacteroidia bacterium | reverse complement strand
GGAGTGGATGTCGAACCTGTATTTGGCAACATCAAATACAACAAAGGATTTAGACGATTTTTATTAAAGGGAATCGACAAAACTGAAATTGAAACTGGTCTGTTGGCACTGGCACATTGCCTGGCAAAAAGGGCAAAATAAGACCCTATTTCTGCTTCTTTTGCCTCATAAATCTCATCGAATACTCACTATCTGGCGATCTTGTGAGATATAGTCCCCTCCCATGCAAAATCGGTTAAGCGATACTTGATTAAAAATGAAAATCGAACTAAAAAAAAGAAACCGCCTCAATTTGTTTTGAGACGGCCTCTTTTTTTTGCCGCAGAAGTCGGGTTACAATATTACGATCCGATAAGACCCAGTGGCTTTGCTGCTTTTTAGAACTATAAGGTAAATTCCTTTCGTCAGACCTAGATTGAGTTCAGTAATTTGCTTTGTTAAATTACTGTTTGTAAGTAGATTGCCATCGGTTGAATAAACAGACATTTCAACCGGAAGTTCCTCCTTGCTTTTTATGGTTATGTTCCCATGTGTAGGATTTGGGTATAACTGGTAAAAATTATTGATGTTGTAAACGCCATTATTGACAGATGTAATGAAGGTTTGATCGGCTCCGTAAGAGGTTCCTGCTGCATTGATTGCATAGGCTCTGACATGATAGGCTGTTCCAGGAACAAGTCCAGCAATAACGTCTGAAAACGTACCTATGCCGG
Organism: uncultured Bacteroidia bacterium; assembly: GCA_903902325.1. GTDB lineage: Bacteria > Bacteroidota > Bacteroidia > Bacteroidales > Prolixibacteraceae > CAINVV01. The sequence continues at coordinate 21,324 of CAIUUO010000134.1, read as the reverse complement.
TACCATCCGTGGTTCTTGAGTCACCTACAGTTGGATTTGCGGTAGTAGCCCAACAGAATCCTTTTTCTGTAACGGCTGCACCACCATCGGATGTGACATTTCCTTTTCCGGTAGCAGTTGTAGAATTATTCTCCGTGGCGGTAACTGATGATGTAATCACTGTGGCAACCGTAGTCGTAGTAAACATGATATCAATTCCATAGGAGTTTCCCGCTAAATTTGTCGCATAGGCCCTGACATGATAGGTGGTTCCAGGGTTCAATCCTGTTAATATTTCCGAGAAGGATCCAGTTCCTGATCCGCTGGCAGTATTCGTATCCGCAATGGTAGGATTGGCAGAAAGGGACCAGCAGAAACCTTTCCTGAGGACTTGTGTACCACCATCCGTAATCACTTCACCTTTGCCCAAAGCAGTTGTGGAAGATGCCGCTACGGCTGATACAGTTACAACACTAGCCAATGTTGGTGTTGCGAATGTGATATCTGCCCCATAAGAAGTTCCAACTGCATTCGTTGCATATGCTCTGACATGATAGGTTGTTCCTGCAATCAATCCGGTGAGATTGCTCGTAAATACTCCGGTACCGGTTCCGTCGGCTGATTTTGGATCTGATATTGTTGGATTTTCTGATTTGCTCCAGCATACGCCTTTGGAGGTAACAGTAGCACCTCCATCTGCAGAAACATTGCCACCGCTGATAGCAGAAGTGGAAGCGATCGTATTTATGGCATACGTTGATACGATGGCAAGGGATTGCGTTATAAATAACACCTCTTCGCCGTATGATGTTCCAAGGGCATTTGTCGCGTAAGCTCTTGCATGATAAGTAGTTCCTGCAATTAATCCTGAGATGTTGCTGGTGAAAGCTCCTATTCCGGAACCGTCCGTTGTTCTTGAATCGGAAGTGGTTGGATTTCCCTTCGTATTCCAGCATAATCCCCTGGAAGTTACAGGAGAACCTCCGTCAGTGGTAACATTACCACCACCCACAGCCGATGATGAAATTATGGAAGTCACAGGAGCGGTGGTTACCGTTGCCAAAGCCAAAGTAGTAAACTGCACATCTGCTCCGTATGAAGTACCTGCAGAATTAGTTGCATAAGCCCTGGCATGATAAACAGATGCGGAATTCAGTCCGGTCATATTGCTGATAAAGGATCCAGTACCGGTGCCATCAATTGTTTTCGTATCGGAAACTGTAGGATTATTGCTCAAACTCCAGCATATTCCCTTGGCGATAACGAGACCGCCACCATCTGAAGTTACGTTGCCGCCTCCTATAGCAGATACTGAAGTAATACCTGAAACTGAAGAAGTAACTACTACAGAAGGATTCACTACCAGTTGAATTACTCCCGTTCCGTTCAGAGTTATCTGCCTGGAGGGGAATGCATTATCTGAATTGTTTGTTAAGATCAGATTAGCTGTTTTAACACCTGTAGCAGATGGTTTGAATCTTATTATAATCTCCTGATTTACACCCGGAAGCAAGTCAAAGGAGGTGAAAGCGGGAGAAATGATCACATACTGATCTTCATTTAATCCGGAAAGGGATAGTCCGGTAACATGCAAGGATGCAGTTCCGATGTTCTGCGCAACAAATGTTTTATCTCCTGATGTATTAAGAACAACATTACCAAAATCGTAAAGTACATCCGGGTTGACAGCAAGCGTTTTCGTAGGCAGAAGGGTTCCTGTTCCGCTTAATGTTATACTCTTCGAAGGAGAAGCATTATCCGCATTGCTTGTTATTATCAGCGTTGCACTCTTAAATCCTTCAGAAGCCGGTTTAAATCCAACAGAAACCAGTATTGTGCCTCCGGGAACAATTTCAAAAGCCGTAACGGATGGGTCGGTTATGATAAACTGACTGGAATTTGCTCCGGACAAAGAAAGATTTGAAACTTTTAGGATTGCATTCCCTGAGTTTTGCAAACTAAAGGTTTTTGTGTTGGTATTGTTTACGGTGACGATGCCAAAGTCCCACAAATTAAAAGGTGTGACAGATAATACACGTGTTTGCGGAATCTGCGTTCCAAAAACAAACGCGAAAGTCCTTGATGCGCTCCAGGCGCTGCTTCCGGCTGCATTGGTTGCCAACACTTTCCAGGTGTGATTGCCCGCTGTATCAAAATTGCGAGAATAAGTTGTCCCTGTTACCGTTACAGGCGTCTCTGCATCGAACTGAATCTGATAGCCGGAGGCATTACTGACAGCGTTCCACGTAAAATTGGTTGTAGTTTCACTGTAAATCGTTGAACCGTTTGTCGGACTGTTCAACACCGGGACATCTGGAATACCCATAACCGAAAAGGTCTGGGACGATGACCACTTACCGTTACCAGAGTTTAGATTTGCCCTGACATGCCAGGTATGATTTCCTGCACTATTTGCGTCTGTTTGCAGGCTCATGCTTGCTCCAGAGACATTTTTCAAAGAGGCGGTTGGCATACCTGCATCGATTTCAATATCATAGGAGTTTGCACATGCAACAGAGATCCAGGAGAATGTAATGGCAGAACCTACAAAATAGGTAAATGCATTGACAGGTGATAACAAATTAGGTATACCAAGATCAACATTGAATAGCGAAGAGGAGCTCCACGCGCTTTCTCCTGCATTATTCGACGACAGCAACTTCCACGTATGCTGTCCCAACGAACTAAATGATCTGGTGTAAGAAGTACCTGACACAACAACGGGGGCTTCTGCATCAAATTGAATTTTGTAGGCTGTTGCACCAGTTACCACATTCCAGGTAAAGGTATACTGAGTGCTGCAGAAAATTGTCTCATTTGCTGCAGGATTAACCTGAACAGGGATGGGTGGAATGGCATAAACAGTGTATGATCTTGATAATGAAAATGGGCCTGTTGTATTGTTTAACCTTGCCAAAACATGCCAGGTGTGTGTTCCTGCATTGCTGGCAGTAGTTACTATACTCAGGCTGGTTCCCGAAACGTTGCTGAGTGCAGCATTCGCTGTTCCACTGTCAAACTCCACGTCATAGGAAGTTGAACCTGAAACGGCTGTCCAGGAGAAATTAATAGTTGCCCCGGCATTAAACGACGCAGCATCTGAAGGTGTATTCAGCGTTGGAGCGCCAAGAGCTATGGCGAAGGTGTTTATATTGCTCCAGTCACTCTTTCCGGCAGCATTCGTTGCCAAAACTTTCCAGGTATGAGTCCCCTGTGCGGTGAAAGAACGGCTATAGGAAGTCCCGGCAACAGTAATAGGCGCTTCAGAATCGAACTGAATCTGGTATCCGGTAGCACTGGTAACAGCACTCCAAGTAAAATTAAACGGAGTATCATATGCTATGGTAGATTTATCCACAGGAGTTAATAAAACCGGTACTGCTGGTATTCCGTAAACCTGGTAAGTTCTTGTGGCTGACCATGCACCTATAGATGTACTGGATTTTGCGCGTACGTGCCATGTATGTGACCCCGCATTGGTATTGGTAAGGATCAGATTTAGGCTTGCGCTAGTTACATTTGTCAACGAGACATAGCCCAATCCTGCATCAAACTCAATATCATAGGATGTTGCCCCTGTTACAGGTGTCCATGAAAAGTTGATGGTTGAACCAACAGAATAGTTAGTGGCATTGGCGGGTGAGGTCTGGGAAGGGATTCCAAGTTCAACAGTAAATGCATTTTCGCTGCTCCAGTTACTGTCTCCGGCGTCATTGGATGCAAGCACCTTCCAGGTATGATTGCCAAGTGAAGTAAATGAGCGTGTATAGCTTGTTCCGGATACATCAATAGGTGTTTCCGAATCAAACTGTACTTTATAGCTAGTGGCATTTGTGACGCCATTCCATGTAAACGGTACATTCTGTTCACTTGTCACGGAACTGCCGTTTGCAGGACTTATTAGTACAGGAACCACCGGTTTACCTGCAACCGTATAGGAACGTGAACCTGACCAAGGACCTACAGACGTATCGAGCCGCGCACGGACATGCCACGTATGAGGACCTGCGTTTGAATTTGAAAGTGACATGTTCAGTGTCATGACCGAAACATTGGTCAAATAAGCATATCCAAGACCAGAATCGAATTCAACATCGTAAGAGGTTGCACCTGCAACAGAAGTCCATGAAAATTCAATGGTCGAGCCTACGTATTCAATGGAATTGTTGACAGGCGAGGTCAGATTCGGTGTACCAAGCATCACAGTGAAATTCCTGACTCCACTCCAATCGCTTTCTCCTGCTGAGTTGACAGCCTTCACCTTCCAGGTATGACTTGCCAAAGTACTGAAAGTCCTTGGAAAGTTCGTTCCTGTAACTGCTATAGGGGCCTCTGAATCAAACTGAATGAAGTAGCTGGATGCATTCTGAACAGGATTCCATAAAAACACAGCAGACGTACTGTACTGTACATTTCCATCTGCAGGAGGATTGATAAGTACAGGAACAGCAGGGATTCCTGCTACCGTGAAGTTTCTCGACTGTGACCATTGTCCAACTGCGGTTCCATTTCTGGTACGGACATGCCAGGTATGATTGCCCACGCTGGCAGCAACAAGTGCCCATGATTTGCTTGTTACCGCTACATTGGAAAGTGAAACTGAACCTTGTCCGGCATCAAATTCGATATCATACGAAGTGGCTCCGCCAACTGAAGTCCATGTAAAATTCAGCGTTGTATTGATAAACGCCGTAAATCCGTTTGCCGGAGAGGATAAATTGGGTACACCAAGGTCAACTGTAAATGTTTTGGAACTACTCCATACGCTTTCTCCGGCATCGTTGAAGGCAAGAACCTTCCAGGTATGGCTGGCTATAGAGCTGTATGTTCTGGTATATGATGTACCTGAAACCGTAATCGGCGCTTCAGAATCAAATTGAATTTTGTAATTCGTAGCATTGGGAACGACATTCCATGTGAAGTTGGTAGCTGTATCGTAATAAATTGTTGATCCACTTGCTGGAGAAGTAGTTGTTGGTACACCAGGAATACCAATCACGGTTATCGTCCTTGAAGAAGACCATGCTCCATCTGTTGTGCCGTTTTTAGCACGAACATGCCAGGTGTGTGTGCCTGCCTGGGTAGCCGTAAGCGTAACATTTACACTGATTCCTGTAACATTGGAGAGTGTAACAGTTCCAAGTCCGGCATCGAATTCAATGTCGTAGGATGTTGCACCGGCAACAGAGGACCAGGAAAAACTTGCGGTTTCACCTACATAATAAGAGGTGGCATTTGCCGGTGATTCCTGTGTAGGCACACCAAGTACTACCGTGAAGTTGCTGACATTGCTCCAACTACTTTCTCCTGCGGCATTGATAGCTTTAATTTTCCAGAAATGACTTCCAAGGGTATTGAAAGTTCTGGAATAGGAACTATTTGTAACAGTCAATGGTGCCTCCGCATCAAACTGAATCTGATAACTGGTGGCATACTGAATCGGATTCCAAGTGAAATTTGTGGAGACTTCATAGGTAACTGTTGACTCAGTCGGAGGATTACCGGTGACAGGAGTAACTGGTATACCTGCAATCACAAATGTAAATGATTGAGACCACTGCCCTGTTGTCGATCCGCTGAGAGCCCGAACGTGCCAAGTGTGCTGTCCGACAAAGGCTGCAGTAAGAGCTTTTTGGTAACTGACGGATGCAACGTTTATAAGAGAAGCCGAGCCCAGTCCGCCATCAATCTCAATATCATAGGAAGTAGCTCCGGGCACCGAAGTCCATGAAAATCCGAGATTTGTACCAATATAGGAAGTGGATCCGTTCGCCGGGGAGTTGAGTGGTGGAGCGGCAAGAACTACCGTGAAGGTTTTAGGAGTGCTCCAATCGCTGTCGCCGGCATCGTTTGAGGCAAGTACCTTCCAGGTATGACTTCCAAAAGTGCTGAAAGTACGCGAATAGTTGTTTCCGGTAACGGTAACCGGTGCTTCGGAATCAAACTGTATCTGGTAACTTGAGGCGTTATTTACATTATTCCATGAAAAATTTGTATTCGCGTTGTAGTTGACATTGGCGCCGCTTGGTGGATTATTGGTGGTTGGAGTAGCAGGAATACCAACAACAGTATAAGTTCTAGATGCAGACCAATTGCCGATGGTTGAACCATTCTTTGCACGTACATGCCAGGAATGGGAACCTATGGCAGAAGCACCAAGAAGAAGACTCATGGTCGTTCCTGGAAGAGTTGTAAGTGATGAATACCCTAAACCCGGATCAAACTCTATATCATAGGAAGATGCCCCACTTACAGGTGTCCAGGAGAAGTCGATGGTTGAACCGACATATGCGGTGAGTGTATTGGCCGGAGATGAAAGGGTGGGGGTTCCAAGTATTACTGTTAAATTTTTGGATGAACTCCAATCACTTTCTCCTGCAGGGTTGGAAGCGAGCACTTTCCACGTATGGCTTCCGAGTATTGTAAAGGTATTGGGATAGGAAGTTCCTGCCACTACAATGGGCGTATCATTGTCAAACTGAATTTTGTAACCTGTTGCATTGGTAACGGCATTCCAGATAAAATTCGTTGCAGTATTGTAGGTTATGTTTGATGCATTTGCGGGTGAGACTGTAGTTGGCGCTCCCGGAATGCCAATGACTGTGAAATTTTGTGATGATGACCAGAGACCTGTAGATGAAACCGTTTTGGCTCTGACATGCCATGTATGCGGTCCTGCGTTTGATGCTACAAGAGTCATGGAATAACCTGTTACCGCTACATTTGTTAGAAACACATAACCTGTACCTGTATCAAATTCTACATCATAGGATACAGCATCCGTAACGGATGTCCATGAAAAATTAATGGATGATCCAACGTAGAAAGTCGAAGCATTAGCCGGTGAAGACTGGGTCGGAGTATCTGGTTGAGCAAACAGATTAACTGAAATTCCGAGAAATAAAACTAAAAAGTAAAGTGATCTCATCTGTTCCTATTTTTTATATGACCGTATATTTGACTTTAAACTTTAAATTAAACTTTTTCATGAGGGGTACAATGCGAAGTCTATTTGACCAATTTGCAATGTGATTATTCGCAATCAATTCTCCAATTGATTTATAAAGTTTTTTTACACATCGCTTTTGCAGTATTAAATTATAGAATTATCTTTTTATATCTTTGATAATTAATACTTTATATATTATAATCCCAGCAATTTACCTCTACCAAACAAACTTAATAAAAATATTTGATAATATTTTTTGAGAATTTATAACCTGAAAACAACCTGAAAACCATTTTTTTCAAATTACATAAAGAGTGATCACCTAACACAAAAAAACACCGTGTATCCAATGGCATACACGGTGTTTTCAGAAAAGACAGTGTATGCTTCATCTTCCTTATGATAGCGGGGAAATCAAAAAGGAAAAGGGAAGGATGAACTGAAGGTACATCCTTGCAGTATAAAAATTTATCCGTTGACATCTCTTTCCACATGATGATAATTTTATTTTATTTTTTAAAAGTGAAAACTATTCGAAGATCCCTGCCAGGATTGAATTGAAATCATCCTTACAGTGTTTATTCTATCATTGGTATGTTATTGCTTAATACCTGACAGGGATTTCGAAAAAGTCGATCATTCGGAGATTTCTCCTGATTTATTTGTTGAAAGCCATTCAATTCTTGGCAGTTCGAATCTCTTCTTCTGCTTCTTCAAATTTTTCCTTTCCCTTTTGGGCATAGGCTGAAACTTCTTCCTTGGCTTGCTCGAGTTTTTCCGAAATGGTGTCGGCATAATCATTGAATTTTTCTTTCAACCCATCCACGTAATTTTCACTTTTCTTTAAAATCCTTCTCCGTGTACGTGACCCTTTGGCGGGAGCCAATAAGATACCTGCCAAAGCACCGGCTGCGACACCGGCCAAAACGCCCAACAAAACTTTTCCTGAGTTCATAATTTTTATTTTATTGATGTTTAATTTATTGCGGTCAATAATGGTTATTTGCCTGTTTACATGTTAAATAGGATGTTGCAGGCGATTGTCCCATCGCTATCGCATTAGAGTTCCTTAATGATTTTGGACAGATCTTCTTCCGTCTTTCCATACCTGATCTGTTGATTTCCGTATTCTTCCTGTTTCAGACCTTCACTTAAAACCTGGTCATCTTCTGTTAAGCGGGCGAATCTCTGTTTAAGAGCTCCCTTCTCTTTCTGCAGGATTCCGTTTTCTTCTGTAGTATTCATGATAATCACCTTTGATTAAGTATATTATACTGTCAAAGATGAGGCTATTGGCACCGTTTTGCGTTACACAATTACACGAAAAATTTACATCATTCACACATTTACAGTGTAGATGAAATTTTGAAAATCAATTATTTGGGGAGTCGGAATCTGTTAGGAATCTGAAATTCCGGAGGCTTTCAGCACGTCCAGTAATTCCCTCAAATTTACAGTCGCGTAGGAAGAGGCATGATCCGACATGGCATAGGGGATAATCAGATCTTCATTGTGAATCATTGAACCACAGGAATATATAACGTTTGGAACGTATCCTTCTCTTTCCTCTTCATTGGGAACCATTAATGGCTCCTTCAATCTGCCGATTACAATCTCCGGGTCATTAAGATCGTACAGCGAAGCGCTGAGTGTATATTCCCTCATGGATCCGACAGCGTGCGTGATAACAAGCCAGCCGTCTGAGGTTTCAATTGGCGAACCTGAATTGCCTATTTGCACCAGTTCCCAGGGATATTTGGGTTTCTGGATAACTTTTGCACTGTGCCAGATATTGATGTTGTCGGAATAGGCAAGATAATTGTTTACCCCATCAATCCTGCAAAGCATCGCGTATTTGCCGTTAATTTTCCTCGGAAACAAAGCCATTCCCTTGTTCTGGGCAATTTCGCCATTGATGGGTAGTATCTTAAAATCATAAAAATCCTTTGTACTGATCAGTTTGGGCATGATCGCTATTCCATCATAAGCAGTATAGGTGGCATAATAGGTTATTTCTCCGTGTTCGTCCGTGAATTTTACAAACCTGGCATCTTCGATTCCCCGTTGTTCGGTCGCCGAAACCGGGAAAATTACTCTCTCCGAAATGGCAGAATCAATGGAAAAATGGATTTCATAATGGGAGGATGCCATCCACATCATCTGATTGATTATCTTGATATGGTCTTCTGTTAGCGCAGTATCTTTAATGGCTGCTCCAAGACTCCTCATCAATTCGCCATAGGTAAAGGAGTCACCTAATTTATCCAGGATGAAATCAGGTGTTATCGTTTTGGCCTTTTCCTCCATTTCATCCTTTTTATCGGAAATAGCGGTTGTAATCACATTTTCAGGTACCTGAATCTCAGGAGCTCCCAGATTGGGTGAGGTAGCATTAACCGTGCTGTGACTCTGAATTTCATTTAGTTTTTCCCTGAAGCTTCTTTTATTGTAAGTATTCCGTACAATTTTATCAGCTTCAGCCAACATTTTACCGACAGGCTCAATCAACAGGTTGTTATGCCTGTCAAGAATACCTGATCTGAATACAATGGAGGAAATATGACCTTCTCCGGTTGCCCTGAAACTGAAGATTACCCTTTTTTCATCCGATCTTAATTCTGACTGATCCGGATGTTCAACAATGGAAGGATTAAAAAAAGCGGCGGACTCAATGGAGTATTCCATCGTAAAATAGGAACCAATAAGTGCTTTCTGAGCCAGGCTTAGATCCTCATGGTTTACTTCAATCTTATCGAAAATAGGATCCAGTCTGTCAAAATGCTTTTTAAATATGAGCGAAATATTTCTATGCCGGCGCGAGTAACCTCTCAAAAGCTGACTCATTGCAATCTTAACTTCTTCTTCGGGCATGGCAAGTACTTTCCTGATAATATCTGCTGACCTGTCATCATCGAGATAAAGAAACCTGGCGATCACCCTTGTAGAGTCAGGGGAAAAGATCTGCTTTTTTCTGATTACAGTAATTTGCATGGAGGACAGTTATAAAACCGGGATTGAAAGAACCACTTTCTTGACTGGTGAAGGTAGTGTTTCCAATGATGGTAATGGCATTTAATTTTATTTAATCTTAATTAAATTTGAATGGTCGAAAATAGCCTGTTTACAACTATGATTCGTCTTTGGTTGTTCTGACAAGACTTATTCCGGCTACAAAGAATATAAGGCCCAGAATGCCATATATGACCAGTGCCTTGACATTCGGCGTTTCTCCTGTTTCGTTGACAAACAGGACAGCAGCATATATCAGACTACCGGCACCAAGGAATGTGAGTAAAGCTCCAAAGATTCTTTTCAGATTCATAATATCAGTTTAAACGTAAATGTTCGTCAGGTAAGCAAAGAGTCCGAAGGCTTTCAGAAGCCAGATAATCAGTGCAATGACAACGACAAGGTTAAAGATTCTCCTGATTTGACGATCCATGGGTAGGAAAGTATTGATAATCCACAGAAGTACACCAACGACAATGATGGCGATTAAAATTGAGAGTAGCGACATAATGAGTTATTTTGAGTTAAACTCAAATGTAAGCTGGTTCCTTCCGGTATGTGTTACATAACTTTAATCAAAAATTACATGATTCACACATAATTTAACCTTTTGCCAAAGTGTAAAACATTGCTACTGCTGAAGTAAGCATAACCAGGAAAGTAATCCACACAATAGTGTGTGATAACCATCCGCTGCTGTATTCGCCCATGATTTTGGGGTTTCTGGCTATACGGGCTATCAGGAAAATTAGCGGGACTGCTGCTACGCCATTAAAAACAGCAGTAAACACCAGTGCCTTGATCGGATCTATACCAATAAAATTAATCATCAGGCCAATAAGCGTGGCGATGGTGATTACCCCATAAAAACCATGTGCCTTTTTTAACTTGAGGTTCAGCCCCTCTTTCATGTTGAAGGCTTCTGACAGGGCATAGGCGGCCGAACCTGATAAAACAGGTATGGCCAGCAGACCAAGACCAACTATTCCGATGGCGAAAATCAATTTGGAGAGGAAGCCCGCAAACGGAAAAGTCTGCACAAGTGGTTCAAGCGCCTTTGCTGCATCCGCAGCCGATTCAACATTGGTAATGCCATTGGTATGCAATACTGTAGCCGCAACTACAATGATGGACCACGTCGCAAATTCAGACAAGACCATTCCAAAGAAATTATCGAGACGCAAATTTTTGATGAAATCTTTCCCTATCCGGGGCTTTCCGTACCTGCTGGTAAGATGTTGCTCTTTTTCTTCTTCTACCTCCTGAGAGGCTTGCCAGAAAAACATATAAGGTGAGATGGTGGTTCCCAATACACCTGTAATAATGAAGAAAAATTCAAAATTGAAATCTATATGCGGCAAAAATGTTGCGGAAATTATTTCTTTCCAGGGTTTTGCAATGATAAAAAGGGTGAGGGGATAGGCGAGGAGTGTAAGGGCCAGCCATTTTAAAATACGTGCATAAAGCCTGTAGGAGGTGAAAATTTCCAGAATTAATATCAATACCGTAAAACCCAGTGTTAGGATGACAAAATTGATGTGTAAGAGAAGTTGAACTGCAGCGGCCAATGCACCTATATCCGCACCAATGTTGATGGTGTTGGCAATTACGACAAGTATGACTGCCGAATAAAGTATCTTTTTGCTGTAATTTGCCTTGATTACTGTGGCAAGTCCATGACCTGTGACAGCGCCAATTCGGGCGCTGGCCTCCTGAATTGCAATCATGAGAGGTAGCATTGCCACGGCAGTCCAAAGCATGCCGTAACCGAATTTCGCCCCAGTTTGCGTGTAGGTTGCAATTCCTGAAGGATCATCATCAGCCGCTCCTGTGATCACTCCAGGACCTATATTTTTTAAAAATGACTTAAATTTGGAAATCGGCTTTTTCACATTTTTTTCCGGGCCAATCAGACCTTTTTACTGGTGAATACAAGCGCAAAACCTCCTACCAGCAGGATAGCGCCAACAATCGGCGACCATTGAACTGGATGGTTCTTTTCGGCGCTGATTTTGAGTGGTCCGAGATCAACCACCTTTTCAGTTGTAACATAATTGAATCCGGTATAGATCATCATCAGAATTCCTACAACGATTATTACAATTCCCAGTGTTCTTTTTTGCATTTGTGTGATTTATTTTTTGAATTTGAACGGCATCGTTTTAGTGCGCTGTTTGAAAAGAAATTATTCCGCCAATGCTGACTTTTCAATCGGCTTGAACGGAATAAAATCTTAAATCTCATTATAGGATCCTTCTGCCTTCAATAACTCGCAGGATGACTGCAATAAGTGCAATAACAAGGAGTATGTGAATGATCCCGCCGGCACCATAACCGATAAATCCAACAGCCCATCCAATGATCAGGATGACTGCAATAACATAAAGTAAATTTCCCATGACAATAAAATTTTATTCTTGAACAATTTGAAATTCTGATCTTAAACCACAAGAATGATTATGAGTATAACTACCAATAAACCACCGGCTCCAAAGTACACTCCACTGTGATGGTGATGAGCTGTAACATAAATTTCTTCCTGGTGGCTTTTAATCGCTTTTACTTCACTTTTCAACTCCTTCTTTTCAGATCTCGTTAGCGTAGACATATCCATCGCTTTGATCTCATCCAACCTGGCAGAAAGTGCTGCTTCTGTGGATACATCTGATTTTGTGGTTGCAGTAGTAACTGTTTTTGTGTTATCAGCCGCCTTCACTTGTGTTGGGATCGTGGACAACATCATAAATGCCATCACTGTAAAAAACATTAACTTTTTCATTTAAATAATTTTTTTTGATAGTATGAATTTTCATTTCAAAGATCAGCCACTTTAGTCTTTAATACGTTACAGAATTCCTGTAATTTGTTACATCATTCACACGTGAAAGACCTTGAAATATTAAGAACACAATAATGTCATAATTTATATCCTTCTCATTCTGACCTCCCTTAACCCCTCCAAGGAGGGGAGTAACGCTCTTATGTTGATCCGAACGCAAATCAAAAGTCTCTTTGGGGAGATTTAGAGGGTCAAATTTTTGATAAATGAGGCATTCGCTTTTTTCCTGATTTTAAACAGAAAGAGCGCCATCCAATTGGATAACGCTCTTTTAAATCTTCGTGAAGTTTACAAGCCGATATTACATTCTATCCATGTACCAACTCAGTTCTTTTTCAATCTTTTGCATTTTGAATATGGTAGTAATGGTCTTTTGCAGACGTACAAAGGCCGTTTCGCTTTTGACAACATAATCGGACGCCTTGTGATGCATGCAATCAATAGCAACTTCAATCTTATCCTGGGAGGAGAGCATTACAACAGGAATAGCAGAATTATAAGCTTTGATCTTGTCCAGAGTCAGAATTCCGTTCATGGCACTTTTATCCAAACCATCGAGGTAATAATCAAGGATAATCACATCCGGATTCCGGAATAAAGCAGCAATACATAGTTCTCCTGTTACAAAGGTTTCAATGGTAAAATCGCCATGCTGAAGGAATTCTATTTCCAGAAGTTTTAAATAGATCATATCGTCATCAACCAGAAACAGTTTTATCTTTTTATCATCGGTCATTTTATCACGGTTTAAACTTATTTATATCGACTTTCAATTCATCACAGGCCCGAAGGCAAACATTTTCCAATTCTTTGATCATAGTGGATATTCCATCTGTTTGTTGCTGATTTTTAGCAAAGTCCTGCACCTTTCTGGCCATATCTTCAAAATCGTTGCTGATTCCCATGATGACAAAGGAGGGAATCAATTTATGTACGGCCGCATAGAGAGAACTCCAGTCCCTTTCCTGCCAGCTTTTTTTTATGACACTTATCAAGGGGGGAGTCTGTTCAAGATACAAGGAGATCATCTCTCCGATCAGGACTGGATTGGATTTTGTACGTTGAATCAAATAATTCAAATCGGTATATTTTAATACTGGACCTTTTATAATTTCAGCTAACGGATCCCGACTGCCCGTTTTCAATCTTTTAACGGATCCGATTATTTTACTGTATAAAATCTTTTCATCCACGGGTTTTGCAATGTAATCATCCATGCCGACCGCTCTGCATTTTTCAAGATCTACCGTGGTTACATCGGCTGTCAGAGCAATGATCGGAATCGATGAATGCAAGGTTTCACGAATGTATTTGGTCGCATCAAAACCATTCATTTCAGGCATCTGCAGGTCCATAAGCACAATGTCGAAGTCCTTGACCTTCAATTTCTCAATGGCAAATAAACCATTGGCTGCTATATCACATTCAAACCCGAATTCATCCAAGAGGGTTTTCATCAGCAACTGATTGAGTGTGATATCTTCAACCACCAAAACACTAATATCTTTTATTTCAGGATCCATTTCCATAAGTTCTGCTTCTGACTCGACTTTGGCATTGGTTTTTTGAAAATTTAATTCAAATCCGAACGTGGAGCCTTCATTCATCTTACTGTGCACACTGATTGTACCTTCCTGCGCTTCGACCAATTGTTTAACTATGGCAAGTCCCAGTCCGGTTCCGCCATACAATCTGGATGTACCGCTGGATGCCTGTTGGAAATTTTCAAATATTTTAGTCAGTTTGCTATCAGAAATTCCGATTCCGGTATCAGTTACCTTAAATCCTATTCTAACATAGCGTTCATCTTCGCTGAGAAGTTTTACGACTACCTTGATTTTTCCCTGGTTTGTAAACTTAACAGCGTTACTCAGAAGATTTAAAATAATCTGGTGCAATCGTACCGGATCACCAATCAAAACATCAGGGATTTTAGGATCATACACTTTTACCAATTCCAGGTTTTTTTCGCGGATCTTTGGTTCAAAAAGATGGATCATGGCTGCTATGGAGGCGGCCATTTTAAACGGAGTTTGTTCGAAAATCATTTTTCCGGCATCAACCTTTGCCAGGTCAAGAATGTCATTGATCAGTACGATTAAAGCGTCACCACTCATTTTGATGGCTTGTAGATACTCCTTTTGTTTGGAGGAAGTATCCGTTTTCAACAGCACCTTCGTAAAACCGATAATCGCATTCATCGGAGTACGGATTTCATGGCTCATATTAGACAAAAACTGTTGTTTGGATTTAACCGCCGTCTCAGCGATCAAAGCAGCGCTTTCTGCTTTCAGTTTTGCCTCTTCTGCAATTGAGACAGCCAACTCCGCGAAAACAATGGCTTCCATCAATTCATTCGCAACTCTTTTTTGGTCTGTAATATCCCTGGCCACAACAACTACGCCAAGTACTTTTCCATGATCATCTTTATAGACTGAGCCATTGAATAATACATCTGTAAGTTTGCCTTTCTGGTGCCGAATGGTAAGAGGTGAATCCGCCAGATAGCCCTTCGCGAATACTTCCTGGTATACTTCACGGGCTTTCAGTGGTTCAGTGAAATAATCAAGAAAATCAGTGCCTCTCAATTCCTCCCGAGCCATTCCGGTAATATTTACCAGCGCCTCATTCATGTCCGTAATTTTCCCATGAGGACTAATCACGACCAACGGATCAAGACTTGCTTCAATCAGGCTTAGTGAATACTGGGAAGCCAATTTCAAGGAATTGCTTAGTTCTTCCAAATCCTTGTTGGCTTTTGACTGCTTAAGCTTCTCCTCGTTTTGAAAATCAAGTTCTTTGTCGGCAATAATCAACTCATCGGCCCGTTTTTTCTTTTCGCCGGTCTGGAAAGCAAGTTCCTTATCGGCAATAATCAGTTCAGCAGCACGTTTATCTTTCTCTCCTGATTGAAAAGCAAGTTCTTTATCGGCAATAATTAACTCATCCGCCCGTTTTTTCTTTTCCTTCGTCTGGAAAGCAAGTTCTTTATCGGCAATGATAAGTTCTGCGGCACGTTTATCTTTCTCTCCCGATTGAAACGCAAGTTCTTTATCTGCAATGACTAACTCGTCGGCACGTTTCTTCTTTTCCTTTACCTGAAAAGCAAGTTCCTTGTTAGCTATAATTAATTCTGCAGCTCTTTTCTCCTTCTCCGTATTTTGAAACAGAAGTTCCTTGTTGGCAAGAATCAACTCATTTGCCCGTTTTTCCTTTTCATCATTTTGGAAAGCGAGTTCCTTGTTGGCAATTTGCAGATCCATGGCCCACTTCTGTGCAGAGATGTCCCTTGCAACAACAACAGCGCCTACGACTTTTCCTTTGTCATCCTTGTAAACCGAACCATTGAATAACACATCCGTTAACTTTCCGTTTACGTGACAAAAAGTAAGAGGCGAATCAGATACTGATCCATATTTAAATACTTGAGTATATACTCCCTGTGCTTTTTGAGGGTCCGTAAAATAGTCATAGAAATTGGAACCCATCAGCTTTTTCCGTTCAACTCCGGTGATATTCACCTTTGCCTGATTCATATCCGTTATTTTCCCATCAATGTTTATGACGATCAGCGGATCCAAACTTGCTTCAATCAGACTGCTGGCGTATCGTGAATCGTGTAGTTTAGTTCGTTCCATGCTATTTACCGTTAACGCCATTTAGATCATTTGAATTTCCGACATCTTCAATCGGACTGCGCAATTTGCTCTTTAATTGCTTATAGTGGGAGGGAGTCAGGCCTGTTACTTTTTTGAACTGATTGGACAGATGAGCCACACTGCTGTAATTCATCTTCCATGCAATTTCAGTAATATTTAGTTCGTCATAAATG
Source organism: uncultured Bacteroidia bacterium (assembly GCA_903902325.1). Taxonomy (GTDB): domain Bacteria; phylum Bacteroidota; class Bacteroidia; order Bacteroidales; family Prolixibacteraceae; genus CAINVV01. The sequence continues at coordinate 4,716 of CAIUUO010000134.1, read as the reverse complement.
ATCAGTTCCTTGATCCTTTCAATTTTGTGGAGGATAACGAATTGTTCGATGGTAGTACCTTGAATCTCTGAAAACAGATTGGCCAGGTAGGTATAATCGTGGTTCAGGCGCTCACTTAAAAAATCGGAAAAATTTATCTTGATGACTTCGTCGCTGTGATGTACAAGTTCGATGACTGCATTTTTTATTCTTTCAATCAATACGGCCCGTTTGTCGTCCATTAATTCGAGCCCTGAATTGAATAACGCAATTTTCAGTTGCTGCTTTTGCTCCGGTGTAATATTCTCCATGATTTCAACTTCGCCCAGATCAACCAGAATAAAATGGAGACCAAGCTTTCGTAACTCCTCTTTGACTGCCATTTTGCAGCGGTTACTCACCATTTATTTGATATAGAGTTTCAAAAAACTATCTTTTAGAGGAATGTACTACAAAGGTGCGCAATATTAACTACAATCATGTTGCATAATTCTATTTAAAAGTTACATAATTCACACATTTTAATCGTATAAAATGCTGAAAATTATTTATTTCTGCTAATAAGTTGAGGGATTAATGCGCCAATTGCACCTTACCTGTTGTCGTTGGATTTATCACGGTATAAGCGGATATTCAAGGTCAGTCTCTTGAATATTGATCATTGACTGAAGAAGGGGATTTTAGTTTTGTGCAAAAAAAATGTCGCTGTATAAAATTGATATACAGCGACAATTGTTTCTGAAATGTGACCCAGCTGGGGCTCGAACCCAGGACCCCATCCTTAAAAGGGATGTGCTCTACCTGCTGAGCTACTGAGTCATCCTTTAATTACCTCTGTTTTTCAAAGGCTCCGCAAAGATAACTCATTTTTTATAATCACCCAATCTGGACAAAAAAAATATTAGTAACGATCATATTATTTGTATATCATTTATTACCAGATAATTATAAAATGTAAACTTCCTGATAATATTATCTGCAAAAGCACTATTTTTGCTGAAAGTCATTCGATTACACGGTTTTCCTAAATGAATAACTAATTTTCAATGAACGGTAAAGTAGTTGTAATTACTGGAGCTTCTTCCGGAATTGGTCGTGCTTTGGCCTTCGAATATGCGCATCGCGGTGCATCTTTGTCATTGGCTGCAAGAAGAATTGACAGGCTGAATGAAATAAAAAATAAACTTCCGGATACGGATATTTTGGCAATCAAAACAGACATCAGCAGCGAATTGGATTGTAAAAATCTGATTGATTTAACGATACAACATTTTGGCCGTATCGATATCTTCATTAACAATGCTGGCTTGTCGATGCGTGCACTGTTCGATGATATCGAATTAGCCAGTTTCAAAAGGATTATGGATGTGAATTTTTATGGAACGGTCTATTGCACAAAGTTTGCACTTCCGTATCTGATTGAAACAAAAGGTTCTCTGGTTGGCATTATTTCCGTTGCCGGACATATTGCCTTACCTGCCAGATCAGCCTATACGGCTTCCAAATTCGCAATAAGGGGGTTTCTTGATACCATCCGGCTTGAAAATTTGTACACAGGATTGCACGTTTTGGTGGCTGCCCCGGGTTTTACAGCATCAGACATTCGAAGATCGGCATTACGAGCTGATGGTACGCCACAAGGTGAGACCCCAAGGGAAGAAGAAAAAATGATGAGTGCGGCGTCATGTGCCAATCTGATCGTAAATTCCATAGAAAGAAGGCAAAGATCGCTTGTATTGACTCTTGTAGAAGGTAAACTGCCTGTTTTCCTTGGAAAATTTTTCCCTTCTTTATTGGATTTTCTCACATACAGACACATGGACAATGAATCTGATTCACCCCTGAGAAAGAAAAAATTGAGATAAAATAGTAAATCGCAGAGTTGGTATATCAGATTCCCCTTGTTTGCAGGATGATGAAAAATACAACTGCGATGACAATCACTCCAAGTCCAATTACCCGGTTAGCCCAGAATAAAGCGTTTATCGTAAACTTATGTCTGAACAGACTTGCGAAGCCGGTAATGGATATCCACCACATGGTTCCACCAATAAATATCCCACCGATGGTCATCAAGGCTTCGAGTGGATGAGAAAACTGCAAAACGATGCTGTAACTGGTGAAAATGGCTACAAAAACAAAGACAGAGAGTGGATTGGATAAAGTAACCAGGAAGGTTGTTAGAAAATCCTGCAGGTGCGAAGACCCTCTTCTTTTGTATTCCTGAATCTGCTTCGTTGGATTGGATCTGAAAATATAGATACCAAGAAGTATCAGAACAAACAAACCTACCAATTGAAAATAAATCTCATACGTCTTTATAAAATTCATGATAAATGATAATCCAAAGCCTGCTATCAGCGCATATGTACTATCTGCCAACGCAACTCCCATACCTGAAAAAACACCGGATTTCCAGTTTCTGTTGACCGTTCTTTGAATACACAATATACCAAGCGGACCCAGCGGTATTGAAACAGCCAAACCCGTCAGAATTCCTTTCCAAAGTAGATTTATATCCATAATTAAATGCAAAAATAGAGGAAATAATTATTTATACGCCCAATATCCAGAATTCATTCAACTTTACTTTATTAATTGGTTATTTTTAGGCTTTGTTCACGGGATGTAAAATACAATAAAATGACAAAACTCAAAAATTATAAGATGAAACCCACTATCTATTTGATTTTATTCTTTATGTTATCCTTTCAATTAGTTAAATCACAAAATGTTATGAAACTTTGGCCTGATGGTACTCCAGGAGAAGTAGTTTCTCCAAAACCGGAAGAAACATTCGATGGCAAACGAGTTCGGTTTGTATCTGAACCAACATTGACAATATACCTTCCAACCAAAGAAACAAATACAGGTGTAGCCGTTATTATTTGTCCAGGAGGAGGATATAGCATCGAAGCCATGGATCATGAAGGATATGAAGTGGCCGAATTTTTGCAAAGCCATGGAGTGGCTGGTATTGTATTAAAATACCGGCTGCCTTTCGGACATTCAGAATTGCCGCTACAGGATGCAAAACAAGCCATGAGATTAGTCCGATTTCATGCCGAAGAATGGTCTATTGATCCTCAGAAGGTGGGGATCGCAGGCTTCTCGGCCGGAGGGCATTTAGCTTCAACACTTGCAACTCACTTTGATTCTGGCATCAAAGATTCAAATAAACCTGTTGAAAGGATAAGTAGCCGTCCTGATTTTTCTATTCTTATGTACCCGGTAGTTACGTTCAAAGAGGAGTGGGGTCATATGGGTTCCAGAGAGAATCTGATTGGAATTACGCATGATTGGAAGATAATTCAGTACTTCAGCAACGAATTGCAAGTCACAAACCAGACACCTCCCGCATTCATAGCCCTGGCGGATGATGATGCCGGAGTTAAACCACGAAACAGTATCGAATATTATATGGCGCTTAAGCGAGAGGGAATTCCTGCAGAACTCCACATTTTTAAGGAAGGGGGTCATGGATTCGGGATGCATAAGACCGGAAAAGCCCATGATCAGTGGCCTCTCATGGTTATTGAATGGATGAAAGCCATGAAATACATAAAATGATGCCTTCGGAAATGCCAACTACCTTAAAGTTCTGTCCAAAATGCAGTTCTTCCTCCTTTAAATCAATGGATGGAGGCAGATCATACTTGTGTGAAGATTGCAAATTTCAATATTACATCAACAATTCTGCAGCTGTTGCATGCCTTATTTTCAATTCCCAAGGCGAAGTTCTGCTAACAAGAAGAGCAATAGACCCCAACAAGGGAATGCTGGATCTGCCGGGAGGTTTCGTGGAACCCCTGGAGACGGCAGAAGAAGCTGTGATCAGAGAGATTAAGGAAGAACTTGGCCTGCAAATAACTAAAATGACTTATCTTGTGTCTTTTCCAAATTTGTATCCGTTTTCGGACTTTGTTGTGCCTACAGTCGATTTGGCATTTGTCTGCAAGACAGGGAATCAGGCGGCAATCAGACCAGGAGACGATGTGTCTTCAGTAGAATTCATTCAACCTGAAAAAATTGATTTCAACGAACTGTGTTCTGAAAGTATGAAACAAATCATCAGGTTTTATCTTTCCCACCCACAAATAGGATGATTATTATGGATAATATCAGAAAAATAGAAGCAAGAATTAAGGCTCTCAGGGCTCTTATGCTCAAAAATAGGATTGATGCCTATCTGATAACAGGAACAGATCCCCATTTAAGTGAATACACACCGGATGAATGGAAAACAAGGGAATGGATTTCCGGTTTTACAGGATCATATGGCAAAGTTCTCGTGACATCAGATAAAGTCTTGCTTTGGACAGATACCCGATATTTCATTCAGGCAACGGAGGAATTGGATGGTACAGGTATAATATTGATGAAAGAAAGGATTCCCGGCGCTGTTTCCATGGAAGAGTGGATTATCTCAAACATGAAAGCAGGAAATACCGTTGTTACGGATGGATTGACTATTTCAGCAGCTGATGCAGATAATATTACCTCCAAACTAGCTGCGAAGGGGATCACTTTCAATCCGGATACAGACCTGGTTGGCGAAATATGGGAAGACAGGCCAGCATCACATAATAGCATGCTTTACGAACATCCTATCCGCTTCGCGGGAAAATCCAGGCCAGAAAAGATCGGCTTGGTCAGAAAAGCACTTTTGTCAAACAAAAGTGAAGCAACTGTAATTTCCTTGCTTGATGAAATAGCGTGGATATTTAATCTTAGAGG
>CAIUUO010000133.1 GCA_903902325.1 uncultured Bacteroidia bacterium | reverse complement strand
TAGATGGTCGCAGCGGTGCGATGCAGGTAGCTTACCCACTTGCCGAATTAGCTCAGTTGGCCAGAGCACGTGATTTGTAATCTCGGGGTCGTCAGTTCGAATCTGACATTCGGCTCACTACAGTTCTTTGTTTTACTTTTTTTGGGGAAATACCAAAGTGGCCAACTGGGGCAGACTGTAAATCTGCTGGCGTACGCCTTCGTAGGTTCGAATCCTGCTTTCCCCACCCAATGAAATAACTGAAAACTATCCTGTCAGTTATTTGTTATAATCTTATCACATTGCGGGAGTAGCTCAGTTGATAGAGCATTAGCCTTCCAAGCTGAGGGTCGCGGGTTTGAGTCCCGTCTCCCGCTCTGATTTTGCCGATGTAGCTCAGGGGTAGAGTACTTCCTTGGTAAGGAAGGGGTCACGAGTTCAATTCTCGTCATCGGCTCATTTTGGACAAACACTTTTTGACTTTCCAGCTTTTTAAACCGAAAAACATTTGGATGAAAAAATTTATTGTCTTTTTTTCCCTGTTGCTGTTGGTCGCAATTCTGTTCGTTCAGTGCAAGAGCAGTGAATGCACCTACAAACCAAAGGCAGCAAAAAACAATAACGTTTGGATGAAGCGTTGATTGAACAGGTGCCAAAAGTATGGGGCAGATCCTTGTGTAAAATAGGCCGGTAATTCCAATCCAGTTTATTGGTTCATGAAGAGTTGGTTGTATTTTGACGCCCTGGTTATAAAAAATGAAATTTTCTGAGATGAAAAAATCAATTGTCATTTTCTCTCTGCTGCTGGCAATTGCCTTGCTCTTTGCCCAATGTAAGAGTTGCGGTTGTGACTATCAACCCAAAAAGGCAAAGCAGAACAAGGTCTGGCAGAAACGCTGATTCACGGCTGTTATCTCTCCTTTACGTTAACAATTTGTAAAAAGAGACCCTTATCCCCATTGATTTGATCAAGATTGTAAATTTATATAGTTACCTTTGCAATGCTTTTAATTAAAGGTGTTTTATACTTCTATAATTCTCAAAACGAATAGATTATGTCAAAGATTAAAGTTGGTATTAACGGTTTCGGTCGTATTGGCCGTTTGGTTTTCCGTGCCGCTGTAGAAAAAAACGATGTAGAGATTGTTGGAATCAACGACCTCATCGATGTGAATTACATGGCTTACATGCTGAAATACGACTCCACACATGGTCGTTTTAAAGGTACCGTTTCTGTTGAGGATGGTTTTCTGGTAGTAAACGGAAAAAAAATCCGTGTAACTTCCGAAAGGAATCCTGCCGATTTAAAATGGAATGAGATCGGCGCTGAGTATGTTGTAGAATCAACAGGTTTATTCCTGGACAAAGAAAAATGCCAGGCTCACTTGAACGCCGGTGCGAAGAAAGTGATCATGTCAGCTCCCTCAAAAGATGATACGCCAATGTTTGTCATGGGTGTCAATCACAAAAAATATACAACAGACATGAATTTTGTTTCCAATGCCTCTTGTACTACCAATTGCCTTGCTCCGATTGCCAAGGTGCTAAATGATAATTTCGGTATTATTGAAGGTTTAATGACAACTGTTCACGCAACAACTGCTACCCAGAAAACTGTTGACAGCCCTTCAACAAAGGATTGGAGAGGTGGCCGCGGAGCAGCTCAGAATATCATTCCATCATCTACGGGTGCAGCAAAAGCTGTCGGCAAAGTTATTCCTGAATTGAATGGCAAACTTACAGGTATGGCATTCCGCGTTCCTACGCCGGATGTTTCAGTAGTTGACCTTACCTGCCGTCTCGAGAAACCGGCTCCTTACAAGGCCATCTGTGCTGCCATGAAAGCTGCTGCCGAAGGTGAACTCAAAGGAATCCTGGGTTATACAGAAGACGATGTTGTTTCTACCGATTTCGTTACCGACCCTCGTACATCCATTTTTGATGCAGGTGCCGGTATCGGACTGAACGACAATTTCGTTAAAGTTGTTTCCTGGTATGACAACGAGTGGGGCTATTCCAACAAGGTTGTAGACCTGATCTCACACATGTATTCAGTTGATCACAAATAATTGATTCCTGCTTCATATAAAAGGCTCTCTTCGGGGAGCCTTTTTTTTGCGATCACAAAATAAGGATAAAGGCAAAAGGATAAAGGATAAAGTTCGGAACGCCGGACAGTTCTTTCCCTTTGAATTTGGCTGTTATAGGATATTGAATACAGTTTAAGGTAGGTATTTGTATGTTTTTTGGGATCCAAGTGAATAGAAATTAAGATTTGAGTTCTTTACTTTAACCTTTTGCCATTTTTCCCGACTGAAGAGATACATTCTGTTTCGACAAAGATTCAAACCGAAGATTTTCACCAGATTGCTTTTATCAAAACATTTAGTAGATTTACTATTGTTAATCCTCGATTTCATTCTTTTTTAAGGTACCCACATTTTGGACAATTTCCTTGCTTCCTATCAACGCAAAACCATAATTCTGGCAATTTTTTTGCTTTTCTCGTCAGGGATTGCGCAGTCGCAAGAAACCAGGGAGACGAAAATCACTCAGAGTTTTAACAATGCTCCGGTCCTTGATTTTTTCAATTACCTCGAAAAAACCTGTCACATCAATTTTTATTACAAGGAAGAGTGGATTAAGTCTGCAAAAGTCACCGGAACATTCAGCAATACTCCGTTACATCAGGTTCTGAATCAGGCATTGAATGATGTTGGCCTGACTTTCCAGTTTTATCAGCCTGATATGGTATTTATTTATTCCAGGAGTGCTGAGAGCCAATCTTTTTCAGGCCTCAGGGAATCGCAGGTGCTCGTCATCGGAAATCCGTTGGAACAACAGGTTCAAAAACGAGCCAAACTTAATGGAAAGGTGATTGACGGGAAAACAGGAGATCCGCTTCCCGGGGCGGTCGTGTACAATACAGAGACCAAGATAGGGGTTGTAACTGATTCGAAAGGAAAGTATTCAATCGAGATGCCTACAGGGGAGTTAAGACTGAAGATTTCTTTCATGAATTTCGAGAACAAAGAATTGAAAATCGAACTGATTCAGGATGGAAGCGCTGATTTTGAGCTGTTTGAAAAATCCCGAACGATCGATGAAGTCACAATATTTGGCGAAAGCAAGAAAAGTTCAAAAGCGCAGATGAGCATGATCAAACTTAGCGCACTGACCATTAAGGAACTTCCGGTGTTCATGGGAGAGGCTGATTTAATCAAGAGTATGGTGATGATGCCTGGAGTTCAAAGTGTTGGCGAGATGTCTTCAGGTTTTAACGTCCGGGGGGGAAATACAGACCAAAACCTGGTTCTGGTAGATGGTACCTCACTCTTCAATACAACCCATCTTTTTGGCTTTTTTTCGATGATTAACCAGGATGCACTTGCGGATGTGACTCTCTACAAGGGTGGAACACCTGCATCCTATGGTGAACGGGCTTCGTCGGTCATGGAAGTACAACTTAAAAACGGCAATGATAAATATTTGAGCATATATGGGGGAGTAGGACTTATTGATAGCCGGTTAACCATTGAAGGGCCTTTGAACAAGAAGAAGAAAAGTACATTTATGCTTGGTGCCAGAAGCAGCTATTCTGACTGGATGCTCAGGCAAACGCAATATCCAGCCTTCATGAACAGCGTGGCGCATTTCTATGACATAAATGGTACCGCAAACTTCGAACTGGGACCCAATAACCATCTGAAACTGACAGGTTATTTAAGTTCGGATGCCTTTAATCTCAATACCAGCACGCTATACAATTACGGTAATACGCTTGGCTCTTTGAATTGGAAATTGAACCTGACAGACAAAATAATCTCTCATTTGACAATTGCCTATTCCGGATATAATTTACAGGTCGATCAGAAAGATCCAGTTCTACCCCAGGATGATTATACGCTTAAATCAAGTATTCAATATGGCAATCTCAAATATATACTCTCACTTTATCCGAATGAGAAACACCATATAAATGCCGGGATGCAGGTAATCGGATACTGGATCAATCCAGGTAAAATTGTTCCTTCCCAATCTCCCACCAATGTATTTGTATCATCGATGCGGCCCGAACAATCGGCAGAGACGGCGCTTTTTGTGGATGATGACCTTGACTTAACCGGGAAACTGGCTTTAAGTATTGGCCTGCGGTATACGCAATTCGTAAATTACGGCCCTGGCATGATCTACAATTACGAGCAGGGAGTTCCCAAAAGCAGTGCCACCATTGTCGACTCTACCATGTACAAATCGCGGGAGATCATAAAAACATACGGCGGATTTGAACCTAGGATCGCGATGAAATATTCTTTGCCGAGCGGAGGATCCTTAAGGTTAAATTACCAAAGAACCCATCAGTTTATCACTCAAATCTCCAATACCGCCATCATATCCCCTGCCGATTACTGGAAATCTGCCGATCCGTATATTGCACCGTTAATAAATGATCAGGTTGGAATTGGATTCTTCAAAAACCAGGATGGCGGAAAGTATGAGTTCTCAGTTGAGACCTATTACAAGAACCTCCAAAACCTACCTGAATTCAAAAATGGGGCGCAACTCATGATGAATCCCCATATCGAAACTGATTACCTGCCTGCACATGGTTATTCCTATGGCATTGAACTGATGGCAAAAAAGAATTCCGGTTCTTTAACTGGCTGGATAAGTTATACCTATTCCAGAACCTTCCAAAAAGTAGTCGGACAATTTCCGGAAGAGACGATCAACAACGGAACTTACTACCCTTCAATCTATGATAAACCGCATGATCTGTCGGTGGTAGCAAATTACAAAATTAGCAAGAGGTGGCGATTCTCAGGTAATTTCGTCTATTCTTCAGGTCGGCCGATAACATTGCCTGAGGAAAAATATCTCTTCCAGGGGAATCAAATCGTTATCTATTCGGATAGAAATTTGTACAGAATGCCTTCCTACAACCGTATGGACCTGGCACTTACGCTGGACGAAAACCTGCGAAAAAAAAGAATGTGGAAAGGCAGCTGGACCTTTTCTGTCTATAATGTTTATGGACGTAAGAATCCCTACTCTGTATTTTACAGAAAGGATGCTTCGCTGCAAAGCCCCGATGCGAATAAAACCCCCTACTCAATTTATAAAATGGCGATTATTGGAGTCCCGGTACCCTCAATTACATACAATTTTAGATTCTGATGATTAGAAAATTGACCTGTCTATTTTTGGTATTGTATTCCGTCACAGCCTGTGAGGAGATATATCACCCGCCAATAAATCTGGTTAGTGGTCATTTAATCGTAGATGCATTGGTTACAAACGATCTCAAGCAAAACTATGTTCATTTGAGTAAAGCATCAGCATTTTATGATACAAATCCAATGGGGCCGGTTACCGGGGCAACCGTCAATCTTCTCGATTCACATGGTAACACAATCCCGGGTATTGAAAGCAGTCAGGGATTTTTCAACTTCAAAAAAATTCCCGAAACGGGTCAGAATTATAAACTTCGGATACTTCTCAATGGCGATATCTACGAATCAGAAACCGTGACCATGCCTCCAAATCCCACCATTGATTCTTTCTATACTGAACGGGTAGAGAAGAAAGAATATGCCACAAATGCCACAGGCGTTCCGATTCCCACCACTGTAATTTACAGGGAACTTTATCTTGATGCGCCTATAACCCCAGCATGTGCCAACTACAGATTTGTCACAAGGGCCGTCATGGAATGGGTATATGTTATTCCAAATACACCCATGGCTCCGACGATTTACGGATGGCAATCTCTTTACAACAACAACATTTACAACATTGCCGGACCAAAAAAATTCAGTCAAAACGACAAAATTGAAAAGCAACCACTTATGATGCTGCCGTACAATACCCTGGGAATGATTCAAAGCGGCGCAAGTGTAGCCGGATGGATCTTTATCCTCAACCAATATGGCACGTCCAAAGAATCCTTCGATTACCATGAGAAGTTGAACAACCAGTTAACTGCCGATGGTAATCTGCTTGATCCGGTACAAACTCAAATTTATGGGAACATTGTCTGCAAAACAGATTCGACAAAAAAGGCTTTCGGATATTTTGATCTGAATTCAACCAGGCAATACCGCTATTTTATTTCCTTTTCTGACGCGCAACCCAGTGATAATTTGATTGTCAGAGAATTAACCATATATCCTGAAATCTCCAATGACGGGAAAACTGTTAATCTGCGTCCGGAATGGTGGGAATGAAAGGATAACGACACGTTTTTTGATTTGTAAAATGGTTGACCGTTAGAAGTAAATAAAATGTGCACTGATTACCAATTTTTGAATGAATAAATAAAATGAAAAGAAGACTATTCACACTTTTAATTCTGCTCGTAGGTCTTTCCTGCAAATGTCAGGTGAAGGAAGGCTTTGGCCTTTTTACGGACCACGATCTGTATACGAGTGGGGAGAATATTCTCTTAAAGGTCTTTGTGCCGTCAAATGAACTGCCGGGTATCGTAAATGTGGGTTTGTTCAATTTGAAAGGAATGCAGGTGTCGGCTGCATTTCTTGAGATGACGGATCGTCAGGCCAACGGATACATCCATCTTTCCGACACGCTGAGTTCCGGTTGTTATTTTGTTCGTACCACCACCCGTACCAGCGCGACTCAAACTGTGAAGGAAGTGTACATCGCCAACAGATTTTCGGGTTTATCCGAGTCAGGTATTTTTTTGCGACCTACAGGAGTGGTCCCGATATTTGATGTGCCTATTCAGACTTTGCAGGTCGAAGGAATTGAAAAAAGTTACAAGCGTAGGGAAAACGTTCATGTCACACTTCGTTTCAGTTCTGAACTGTTGTCCCAAACAGATGGGAATCTCCATGTTTCCATTACAAGGCTTACTCCAGGTTTTAATTTCAGTACTTTTTACACCCATGCAAAACCGGAATTTTCAAGAACAGTTGGAAATGAGGGTATGATTATTTCTGGAACCGTTACCGATGCGGGAACTGCAAAACCATTCAATAACGCAATCGTATTCTTAACAGTGCCTGATTCATCTCCACGTTTTCAATATTTCAACACGGCAGAAAATGGGCGCTTCTATTTTCAACTGAAAAATTACTTTGGCGAGATTCCTGTTGTTTTGCAATGTTTTGATCCTGAGAGAAAACATGAACTTAAAATCAGGTTGAGCAATACTGAAAATCTTTTGGCTTCATTACCTGATTTTGAAACTATTGTATTTCCCCCGGAACTTAGGGAAATTGTTGCCAAAAATGTCGAAGCACATAATTTCAGTAGGATATTTAGTCAGCTTCAGCTGAAAGAGAAGCCCGTTGCTGAGGCAAAAGCAGGTAAATATCCATTTTATGGCGTTCCGACAAGGGTGGTCTATCCCAAGCAGTTTATCGATCTGGTTAATTTTGATGAAATCTCCCGGGAACTTTTACAGGGTGTCAGATTCAGGGAAAACAACCATGTTCTAACCTTGCAGTTATTTAACTTTCAAAGGAACAAATTCTTTGATGAGCAGCCTTTGATATTGCTCAATGGAATTCCGGTGGAGGATATACAGGCAATTAGAAATTTAGGTACAAAGGAGATAGACAGAATCGAGGTATGCCTTTCGGAGAGATTCTATGGTAACCTTCAGTTTCCGGGTGTAATCGCAATCTATACGACCAAATCTGATTATTCATGGTTGAATGAGTCAGATTCAGTCCTGAAACTAAGATTAAATGCAATTGAGCCTCCTTCCATATTGAATTCCCCAACAGACAATAATTTCAAAGAGCCAGACCTTCGTCGGGTATTATTATGGCTTCCGTCGTTAAAGCCTGAGCCAAATATGAACATAGAATTTCAGACATCGGATGTCAGAGGTAGATACAAGTTGGAAATCAGGGGAATGGGTAGGGATGGAAAGTTTTTTTATAAGGAAAATTTTTTTGAAGTGAATTAATATGAGAAGCAGGATGCTATTTGTTGTTGCACTTTTAGGAATCTTGGCTGCCAATAAACTGGAGGCGCAGGAAGAGGTGCCCAAAAACTGGAATGCTGAGAAAATCAGAGGGAATCGCTTCCTTCCTGATGCTACCTATTTGGGAACGCCTTTCATATTTGAAAATTTTCTGAATGGGAAAATTGAATTGGAGGATGGAACGATGATTGAAAATCTCCGGCTGAAATACAACAATTACAGGGATGAGCTCATCTGTTATAATTCGGCTATCTCGACACAAATTGTTGTGGACAAAATAAGTGTCAATAGCTTTACGCTGACCGATGAAAAGGGGATCTTCCATTTATTTAGAAAACTATACTACACTGGGCTTATGCCAGGCGACCGCTATTTCGAGATTTTGAGCGAGGGTGACATTTCGCTGCTTGTTTACAGAAAAATTCTTTTGCTGTCATGTCCTGTTTACGGTGAAATGGGGAAGGAGAAAAACATGTCTTACCAGGAGGCTTTCAGTTATTATTTTTATCAGGTCAAAAAGGGATTTGAATTGGTTAAACCGGAAAAGAAATCTCTCCTGTCCAAATTTGATGCATCAAATCAAAAATCGGTAAAAAAATTACTTCAGCAAAATAAGATTTCGGTCAACGACGAAACTGGTTTCGTGAAGGGCTGGAATTTGATCAAGTCGAGCGGAGTGGCGGTCAATTTCTGATTTGCAGATCTCGTATAATGGGTTACGCCGGATGTGTTTATCCGAAGATATTGATAGGAGCGTTCTTTTCTTTATCCTTTTGCCTTTATCCTTTAGCCTTATTCCGCATGCTGAATAACCCCTAAAGTCCTTACTTCATAGGAATTGGCATACTCGATAATTTTGAAGCTGTCGTTTGTATAGCCGCCAAAATCGGAAACTCTGGAGAAATGATAATTTGTCTGCAACAACCCGATGTTAAAATTTCCCTGGATTCCACGCGTCAGGTTGCCTGTTTTCTGCAGGGATTGCAGGAAATAAGTTGTTAAGTCAAAACCCTGAAAGGCGAAATAAGATGGCTCCGTGCCAAATTCGGCTTTGAAATTTTCAGTGAAGGTAATGACGGACGGAAGATTGAAATCTACAAAAGAAGAGGTAAGGATACGCAAATTGACATTGTGCAGATTCTCTATTTCAATACTTTGCATTCTGGTTAATTCCTGTGCCCCAATCAGAATGAGAGGATATTTTTTAGATAGCAAGGCCAGTCGGTTCATGGCAATACTGACATTCACCTCATTCATTTCTGCCATGACCAATATATTCGGCTTATCAGCCTGCAACATGGCTTCCAGTCCTTCCATACCATTGGCCCACAAGTCATATTTTTGATGAAGGGTCTTCACAATGCCTTTTGCAACACCCTTTTTATCGAGATAATCATGAATCAGTCTCGTTTCTGAACTTCCGGATTCACTCTCCAGAAAGATGATTTTTTCTTTGGGAAATTCATTTAATATATATTCTGCTGTGGTTTCCATTCTTAGTTTCCTGACCGGATTCACCTGAAAAAAACACGGATTGGTTTTGGTGAATTTGTCGTCGGGCGACAAGGGCGAAATCAGGGGAATCCTGTTCTTGGCACTCAATTCTGAAACCACTTTTTGCATTTCAGGAAAGACTGGTCCAATCAGCAGATCATGCGATAAAAATTCGGGTTTTCTGACCAGCGTCTCAACAGTAGATGCCAGTTTCTCGGTGTCATACACACATAATTTTACTTTCACCCCTGCTTTTGACAACTGGTCAACGGCCATCAGTACTCCCTGATAGAACGCCAAAAACGCCGGTGTTTTGGCAGATGTCTTGAGACTGTCAGCGACTATGGCTGTTAAAGGGAGGTATAGTCCAACATTCCAGATTTTTTCCTTCGACTGGATATTGGACGGAGTTGGCAAATCTCTTGGCTGAGTAATTCTTGCAGGTTCATTCTGCGAAAGGATCGTTTCTTTCGCTTTTCTGGGTACCAGGATGGTTAAACCGGCCTTTAGTCCCTCTTTCAGAACCGGATTGTATTTCAGCAGTTCTACTTCATCAACCCCGTATCTAAGTTTGAGCTGGTAAAAGTTATCGCCACTGACGACAAGATGCTGAAGGAATTTATTCTCATCGAATTTTGCAACCAGGGGTTTTTGGTAAGAATGATCAGGAATCTTCAGAATCGTGCCTTTCCCAATCACACCGGTAATATTTTTGTTGGAAGCCAGTACCTCTTCCTGGGTACAATCATAAAGTCTGGAAACAGAATAAAGAGTTTCATTCCTTTGCACTGCGTGGAGTATATACCTATAATCACCAATCACCACTTTTTCAACGGTTTTGACTTCTTGTCCGGATAAAGATATCGCCATCATTAACAACAAAAGAACGCTAAGAAAGTTACCTATGTACAACCTTCCCGGGCGTTCTTTTGTACTATTTAAATTTTCGGACATCGATCGATGACGGTTTATTGACCCGTTTTGAATTCTCCAAAATTTTTCATGAATTGGACGCGCTCGAATTCTGATGGATTGACAGAATTTTCCTGGCTCAATTTACCTCTAAAGTTATCAATTTTTTCATAATTGTGAATGGTCATCCATTGAGCTATTTCCCTGTTGATTTCTTCGATGAAGCCGAAACCCTTGTCGTAGAGGGCTGAGACGACCTGAACAGCCTGGCTTCCGGCCAGGATCATCTTGACAGCGGTTTCCCAGGTATGTACTCCTGTTGAGGATGCCAGGTCGCAATTGACCCTGTTGGACATCATTGCCACCCAGCGAAGTGGCAGGAGATAATCATACTCATGACTCAATACGTTGGATCCGTGTATGGTCTCCTTGGCGATGTCGATGTCGGGCGAGTAAAAACGGTTGAAAAGGACGATGCCTTTAATCCCTGAAAAGGAAATATCCCTGATCATTCCTCCCAGATTGGAAAAGTAGGGACTTATTTTCACCGAAACCGGGATGGATACCTTTTGAGACACCCTTGTGATGATATCAAAGTAGGTACTCTCATTGTCCTGGCTCGTTTGTGAAAGATTGGTTGGGGATAGGAACATGTTTAGTTCGATGGCATCTGCCCCGGCTGTTTCAATTTTTTGGGCGAAGAAACCCCATTCCTGGGATGTAACGCAATTGATGCTCGCAATGACGGGAATGCTTAGTTGTGCCTTGGCATCGGTAATCAGTTGCAAATAATGTTTTAGGTTTTCTTTCCTGATTTCCAGATCATAATAGTCGAGGAACTCCAGGTTGTTGTCCATAGGCCCCAGTTTCTCAAATTCGTGGGCATATTCCAGGTAAATTTCCTCTTCAAAGACCGATTTCAGCACGACAGCTCCAGCTCCTGCTTTTTCGATGGCTTTGAGGTGTTCGATAGTATTGGTCAGACTGCTGCTTCCGGCAATTACCGGACTTTTAAGGTCGAGGCCAAGGTATTTTATTCCTAAATCAGGCATATCAGTTGATTTTTGTAGGATTTGACACTTTTTTCTGAAGATATTCATGCATGTTTTCAGCAGCTTTGCGTCCGTCGCCCATCGCAAGAATAACGGTTGCTCCGCCCCTGACGATGTCGCCACCGGCGAACATTTCTTCGATAGAGGATTGCATTTTTTCTTCCTCCACTACAATAGTCCCCCATTTGGTGATTTTTAGGTCGGGAAGACAGGATGGTACCAGTGGGTTGGGAGAAACGCCAACGGCCACAATGACAAGATCCACATCCAACTCAAATTCTGAACCATCAATCGGAACGGGTCTTCTTCTGCCAGATGCATCCGGTTCTCCGAGCCCCATCCTGTTAAGGCGCATCCTGTTAACCATCCCTTTTTCGTCGGCAAAGTATTCGAGCGGATTGCAGAGATTCATAAACTCGACTCCTTCTTCCTTGGCATGCTTGACTTCCTCGATACGGGCAGGCATTTCTGCCTCAGAACGACGGTAGATGATCATGGCTCTGTCAGCGCCAAGGCGGAGGGCGGTTCGCACGGAGTCCATAGCAGTATTTCCACCACCGATTACTGCAACTCTTTTGCCCTTGATGACAGGTGTGTCGCTGTTATCGGAATTGGCTCCCATCAGGTTGACACGTGTTAGATATTCGTTGGAAGATAGAATACCATTGTAGTTTTCACCTGCAATATCCATAAATCTTGGAAGTCCAGCGCCGCTTCCAATAAAAAAGGCCTGATAACCCTCTTCGCGAAGATCGTCAAAAGAAGCCGTGCGGCCCACGATGAAATTGGTTTCAAATTTAACACCCATTTTCTTCAGGTTGTCCAGTTCAAAATCAACGATGGAGTTGGGTAGCCTGAATTCGGGGATACCGTATTTCAAAACACCGCCAATTTCATGGAGCGCTTCAAAGACTGTCACGTCATAGCCGTATTTGACCATATCGCCGGCGAAGGAAAGTGCCGCAGGGCCGGAGCCTACCGTGGCCACTTTGATGCCGTTTGGAGCGGCTGTTTTCGGAATGTTTGATGTACCTGATGCTCGCTCAAAATCGGCCGCAAATCGTTCGAGATGGCCGATGGCAACTGAGTTCAGATTCATCTTTTCGACATAGAAACAGCGGGATTCGCATTGTTTTTCCTGGGGACAAACCCTACCGCAAACCGCCGGCAATGCATTCGTCTCTTTCAGCGTGGCTGCTGCGCCCAGGATATCCCCGTTTTCTATTAGTTTGATGAATTTTGGGATATTGATATTGACTGGACAGCCTTCGATGCAGGTGGGTGTCACACAATCCATGCAACGGGAAGCCTCGAGAGCCGCCATTTCTGCCGTGATGCCAAGGTTAACTTCCCTGTCCTGGTATTTAACCCTGACTTCGGGTGCCTGTTCGGGCATGTGCACACGCTGAATTGCCGTTCTTTCCTTGTTTTTTATTTTGGAGCGCAGAGCGGTTCTCCACTCCTGACTGCGTTCACTCTTAAGGTATTCGGGGTCTAAAGACATCTTACTCTATTTTTGAAAATATTTATTGCTGGCGACTGCTTCTTCGGCACGATAGCCACCAAGTCGCATCAGCATCTCATCAAAATCAATCTCATGTGCGTCGAACTCCGGACCGTCCACACAAGTAAACCGGGTCTTTCCACCGACAGTTACCCTGCAGGCACCGCACATTCCTGTTCCATCCACCATGATTGAATTGAGGCTGGCCTGGGTTGGAATGCTGTATTTTTTTGTGGTAAGCGAAGCAAATTTCATCATGATCGCCGGACCAATTACAATGCATTCGTCGATTTTTTCGCGTTGAATGACCTCTTCCATACCAGCTGTGATCAATCCTTGCCTGCCATACGATCCGTCGTCGGTC
The DNA here is from genome assembly GCA_903902325.1 of uncultured Bacteroidia bacterium. GTDB lineage: Bacteria > Bacteroidota > Bacteroidia > Bacteroidales > Prolixibacteraceae > CAINVV01. The sequence goes on along the minus strand of CAIUUO010000133.1, from coordinate 4,127 downwards.
ATCACGATTACTTCGTCCGACCATTTTCGGATCTGGTCTTCCAGGATTATCAGATCTTTACTTCTGGCCGCGATGACAGATACAACCCTATTGCCGGCTTTCTTGAAGGCTTCCACTATGGGGAGCAAGGGTGCAACCCCAACTCCGCCTCCGCAGGCAAGAATGGTTCCCTTTAGCTCAATATCTGTAGGTTTCCCGAGAGGACCTACCAAATCGGTAATACAATCACCAATCTCGAGCGCTGCCAGTTTGGCGGAACTCACCCCAACGATCTGCACAACGAGGGTGATGGTTCCTTTCACAGGATCTGCATCAGCAATGGTCAAAGGGAACCGTTCCCCTTTTTCTCCGATTTTAAGTATAACAAAGTTTCCTGCCTTCCTGGAGCGTGAAATCTTCTGATTTTCAACTACAAAGCGGATTACCTTGTCCGAAAAATATTCCTTTTCTATTATTTTATTGCTCATGGTTATTCCATACCAATTTAAAAAATGAAAAAACGTCCAAAAGTAGTGATTTAGGTTGATTGATTTCTATTTGTAAAGCGTTAAACAGAAAAATATGCGCAGTTTAAAATATTATTAAATAAGCGGCTTAGTCAAAATTCAAACTACTATCTTTGTTGTTTGCATCGTTCCCTCTTATTTCCGCTTAGGATCAGGATGAGAAATGGAGCAAACTTTTTTAGTAATCAACGCCTAAGAAATCTATTGAAAGATGAAGCCGCAAAATCAGCAGCGAAAAAACAGGGAAGGAGTCGTCTATTCCACAGCTGAAAATTTCAATTTTCAGTTATCGGATGATGGTTCAGTGCAGGAAACAATCCAGCCATCCAAGCAGAATCTGAAAGTCATGCTGGATAAAAAACAACGCGCCGGTAAAATAGTTACGTTGATTTCCGGATTTGTTGGTAATGAAGAAGATCTTATTGACCTTGGCAAGAAACTAAAATCAAAATTCGGGGTGGGAGGATCAGTCAAGGACGGTGAGATTCTGATTCAGGGTGACTTCAGGGATCGTACCATCACACTCCTTGCCACTGAAGGGTACAAGGTGAAAAGGGTTGGAGGTTAAAAAAATACTAATTGGAAAGTTCAGAACCTATTTTTGTTGTAACGCTTTCGGGACACCGGAATTTCGGACACCTGCTTGTGCCCTATTTTGCCTCACAGATTCCGGGTGAACCATTCCTGAGATTGCTAAGAAAGGTCAGGCAGCACGATCTCAATGATTCGGCAGTTAAATTGTCACCAGAAGAGGTCAGGATTGTTAAAATTGCCGAGAAATATAGTGACGAAAAACTGATCCTGAAATTTTGCCCTGGTAAACCTGCAAGTGAACTTCAGAACCTTATCAGGAATGAAGATGCCAGACAAACTGTAATTGCTTATATTGAGGGTGCGCTGGCAGAGATTTTGGAATTATTGAAGGTCAGCCGTGTTCCTGTCTATCAAAAGAGGGAAAAGTACACAAACCTTTACGACGAAGACAGGGTAACCATTTGTTTTAAGGATACCTGCGCCGTATTTAACTTCCACAGGTCAGAAGAAGAAACCAGATATTTCCTCACCCTTCGCAATGGAACGGAGCACATCTCTTTGCTGAATCGCAAAGTTGAGATTTTGGTCAATGAACCCTGCTATGTTTATTCCCAGAATAAAATCTATTTTTTTGATCATTTATCTGCCTCAAAATTGCTACCCTTCCTGGAGAAAGAATACATTTCCATTCCCCGAAAGATGGAAGACAGATATTTTGAAACATTTATCCTGAATGCGGTGAAATGTCAGGAGATTGACTATTCCGGATTCGAAATCAGGGAAACGATTCCTGAAAAAAGGGCAATGTTCTCCCTTGAGAAAGATCTGAACAATTTGCCCGTCTTCGTGCTATACTTTTCCTACAATGGTCAGCGACTAAGGATAAAAGAGGGAGAGAAGCGGGTGGTTTTGCTGAAAAAGACGGATAGCCAGTTTATTTTTGAGACATTCAGCAGGGATTTTTCATGGGAAACCAATAAACTTAAGTTTTTGGTGAGTTTGGGAATGAAAGGCCGTTCAGAAAGTCTAAGGATCGATTTCATGGATTCAGGGATAGAGGAAGATCCATTTTATCAGTCTATAGCATGGTTGTCTAAACACGCAGCTGAACTGGCACTCGGCGATATTGTCGTTTCCCAGAAAGCAATAAATCACCCATATTACCTAGGGAGTTATGATATGCGAATATCGGTCGAGAACAAGATCGACTGGTTCGATATTGAAATGATGGTACGGATAGGTGAGTGGGAAATCCCTTTTGTCAGGTTCAAAAGACTTATTTTAAATAAACTGAGAGAGTACAAATTACCCAATGGCGAAATTTTCATTCTACCCGAGACCTGGTTTTCCCAATTTGCAGAAATTCTTTCTTTAGGGAAGGCTGAAGCATTGAATATTGCACTGAAACCATTCCACTTTATGCTGTTGTCGGACGATCTCTTTGCCGGCAATCCTGCGTTGTTGAAACAAATCCATTTGTTGTGTAATCAAAAAATGAGTGTTCAGCAAATTCCTGAAAATCTAAAGGCTAACCTTCGAAGTTACCAGCACGATGGATTTAATTGGCTTTATCATCTCTGGCAAAACAAACTAAATGGCTGTCTGGCTGATGACATGGGATTGGGTAAGACCCTCCAAACTCTGGTGCTTCTGCTTAAACTGAAAAGAGGTGAACAACAGGAATTCCTAACGGGAATAGACTCAAAAGGGCAGCTAAACCTTTTTGGCGACCTGGTAAACCCCATGAAGGAGCACCAACCCGCGAGCATGATCGTGTTGCCAGTCTCCTTGCTTCACAACTGGGAGAACGAGATCAGGAAATTTGCTCCATCCCTGAAATTTTATACCTATTCAGGAGTAAAAAGACGTGAAAGGCTCGATTTTACTCGAATTCTACACCATTATGACATTATCCTGACTACCTATGGGACAGTCAGGAATGATTCTGAGATACTTTCGAAGCACACATTTTTTTACCTCATTTTGGACGAAAGTCAAAATATTAAAAACGCGGAATCCAAGAGTTACCGTGCCGTAGCAACAATTCCATCAAAGCACAGGTTGTCTCTTACGGGTACACCCATTGAAAACTCACTTTCAGATCTATGGTCGCAAATGAATTTTCTAAACCCCGGCCAGTTGGGGAGTTTTAAGTTTTTTAGGGAGAATTTTCTTGTCCCCATCGAAAAGGAGCACAAGCAGGATGCCAGCGCCAGGCTTAACCAACTGATAGGGCCCTTCATCCTTCGCAGGACCAAGGAGCAGGTTGCGGCAGATCTTCCTCCGGTGATGGAAGAGATGCTGACCATTGAAATGACACCCGGACAACTTGAACTCTATGAATCCGAAAAATCATCCGTAAGGAATTATCTTCTGAATAATATGGATGATCTCGGTCCGCGAAATACTGCATTCGTTGTTTTACAGGCTCTTACGCGCCTCAGGCAGATAGCCATTCACCCTTGCCTGGTAAATCCCGGTTCAGGCCTTGAATCAGGGAAATTTAATGAGATTCTTTCCATGCTTGAGATCCTCGTGGCCGAAAACCACAAGATTCTTATTTTCTCCTCTTTCGTCAAGCATCTGAATCTTCTGGATGAAGCCTGCCAACGCATGAACTGGGGGTACTGCAGGCTGACTGGTCATACTACGGACAGAAAATCCGTGATTGAAGAGTTCCAATCAAAAAGTGACAAGAATATTTTCCTGATTTCTCTAAAAGCGGGAGGGGTAGGACTGAACCTGACAGCTGCTGATTATATCTTTATTACTGATCCATGGTGGAATCCGGCTGCCGAGATGCAGGCGATCAGCCGGGCTCATCGCATCGGACAAGACAAAAAGGTCTTCGTTTACAGGTTTATTTCCGAAAAAAGCATCGAAGAGAAAATACAGCTTTTGCAGGGGAAAAAGGCTGCCCTGGCCAGTGAATTCATCAACCGCAACGATCCTTTTGCCATTTTGGGAAAGGAGGAAATGATTCAGCTTTTTGAGTAACCAGACCTGACAGGTTTTCGAAAACCTGTCAGGTCTGGTTACTCAAAAAGCTGAATCATTTCCTCCTTTCCCAAAATGGCAAAAGGATCG
>CAIUUO010000132.1 GCA_903902325.1 uncultured Bacteroidia bacterium | reverse complement strand
ATCTGCAAAGTCTAATCCTTTTCCTTTGCGCTCTTTGCGTCTTTGCGCGACATTATTTCATACGTATTTATTTCGAAATTGTTGGGCTGTCACAAAAATTCATCCTGTAAATTTTTACCTTTAACTCAAACTTTACAACCAAACTTGTATGCCCCTGTTAATTGTCGGAATAGGATTTGTGATCCTACTGGTTTTGATCGGCCAATTTAAACTGCATGCTTTCCTGGCACTTCTGATAACTTCTTTCGCCGTGGGCTTGCTGAGTCACATGAACCTGCTAGATATCCTGGATTCCATCCTGAAGGGAGTTGGTGACACCATGAGCAAGGTGCTCCTGATCCTGGCATTTGGGGCGATGTTGGGCAAAATCCTGGAGGAGAGCGGTGCAGCACATACCATAGCCTTCAGGATGATCGATCTGATGGGACTGAAGAATATCCAGTATGCCCTGATGATTACCGGATTTTTCGTCGGGTTGCCGATGATGTACAATGCGAGCTTCCTGGTACTGATCCCGCTGATCTTTACTTTTGCTGTCATCACCCGACTGCCGCTGTTGTGGCTGGCCATACCGCTATTATCTTCCTTGTCAGTAACCCACTGCTTTTTGCCTCCCCACCCCGCCCCGACCTATGTCTCATTCATTTACGAAGCCAATGTCAACAAAGTACTTCTTTATGGCCTGATTCCAATGGTTCCCTGTTGCCTGATAGGCGGCATTTGGTTTTCGCGCTTCTTTAAAAACACGAAACTCGTGCCTCCACCGGAACTCTTCAAGGAGCGACATTTTGAAAAGAGTGAACTCCCCGGATTGGGCGTCAGCATTCTTTGCGCGATTACCCCAATTATATTAATGCTTCTGGGAGCCCTTACTGATTTAATCTTCGGATCTCCTCCCGTGAAAACAGAACTTACCAAACTTGGAATCGAAAATGTCACAGGATTTTACTTGCAATTTTTTTCTTCAAAAGGAGTCAATATTCATGCCGCCAATCCTCTTGCAATGCTTCTCACATTTTTCAAATTCCTTAGCGATGCCAATGTCGCACTGTTTACCGCAGTCATTGTTGCCATTTTCAAGCTCGGACTGAGAAAAGGCAAAACGATGGAAAATGTGATGGCAACTGCATCCGGATCCATTGGAGCCGTCTCCATGATTGTATTGATCATTGCAGCGGGAGGAGGATTTTCGCAGGTATTGAAAGATGGCAATGTCATCAGTTACATTAGGTCGATATCTGACACCTTTCACATGAACCCGTATTTAATGGCTTTTTTGGTTGCCTCTATCTTCCGGCTGGCAATTGGTTCGGCAACTATTGCCACACTCACTACAGCACCCATCATGTTTCCGATTGTACAGCAAACAGGGGCTTCGCCCGAACTGATGGTTCTGGCAACTGGGGCAGGCAGCGTGATGTGGTCACATTTCAACGATTCGGGATTTTGGATGTTCAAGGAGTATTTTGGCCTGAATGTCAAGCAAACATTTCAAACGTGGACCCTGATGGAGTCAACCATTGGAGTGGTTGGCCTCATCACGGTGCTGATGATGAGCTGGGTGATATGAGAAATGAAGAACGGGAAACGGGATACGGAGATGGAAAATTGAGGGGGAGAAAGGAAGAGGGGGTGAAGGGGCGAATGTGGAAACAGCGTTCTACCAAATTGTGAAAATTTGCCTCTTTTATTAAACTTAGTTAAAAACGAAATTGTGCTGTTAACCTTTTTGATTTATGACGATCTAAGAATCAGTTTTAGTAAAGTTCTGATTACAGATTTAAAATTAAAAGTTATGCAAGCAAAAATTTTTATTTCCTTGTTGCTGCTGAGCCTATCTGTTGGGTTGGTTGCCCAGCCTTCCGATTTAATGGCAAAAAAGCAAGCCATGCACGAGAGAGTTGCCCAAATGAACGGAATGAAAGGTGGCGGCAACGGACTTAACCTCACGGATGAGCAAAAAGAAGCCTTCAAGCAGTCTGCCATCGCCATGCGTAAGCAAATTCTACCACTCAGAAATGAACTGGGGGAAGCCGAAGCGCATCAAAGAACCCTTGTAACTGCCGAGAAACCTGATTTATCAGCCATCAACAAAAACATAGAAAAGATAGGCGGAATAAGAGTGGAGATAGCCAAGATCCAGGCCAGGAATCGCATCGAGATGCGGGCAAAGTTAACTGACGAACAAAAAATGAAGTTCGACAGTTTCAATGCAAATAAGCAGATGGGCAATGGGCCTGGTAGAATGAGAAACGATAGGATGTAGAATCTCTGAAGGACATATGTAAGTAATCAATTTATAAACCGTTTAAAATTCATATTAGCAAAATATTATAGTATTTCCTTAGTGTAAACTTGGTATCTTTGAGCTTTGTGGCTATTTCTTTCTTGCCACCAAGACACTAAGTCACCAAGTTTACACTAAGGATTTTGTATATAATTTCAGATAAACAAATCTTAAACAGTTTCTAAGCTTATGAAAAAAATATTTTCTGGTTCATTAATATTCTTTTCAATTTTTTTTACGCTTTTATCACAAGAATCTTTTGCAAAAACTCCTATCAGAATCCTCGTGGTAACCGGCGGGCACAGTTACAACAAGGCGACCTTCGATGAAATGCTTACCGGCCTGGGCAAAAACATTACAAGCAGGATAGTTGAATTTCCTGCGGCTTACGATGAATTTCTTCCTGAAAACAGGAGCAAATACGATGTGCTCGTTTTTTACCACATGTGGCAGAAGATAACCCCTGAGCAGGAAAAGATTTTTGCCGAATGCATCAGGGAAGGGAAACCATTGGTTGTGTTGCATCACAGCATCTGTGCCTTTGATGAATGGCCGGAATACTGGCAAATCATCGGAGGCAAATATTTTCACAAGCCCACGGTTATTGATGGAAAGGAATATGCAGCATGCACCTACATTCATGACCTACATTTTCCCGTCAAGGTGGTTGCGAAACACCCTGTCACGAAAGGGGTAAAGGATTTTGAAAACTTCGATGAAACCTACAAGGGGTACTATACCGTTCCCGGGATCGTGCCATTGCTGACAACAACGGAACCATCAAGTACACCTGTGATTGGCTGGACCTGGCACTTCGGCAAATCAAGGATTGTTACCCTGCAAAGCGGGCACGACACTGCGACCTTTCAAAACAAGAACTTCAGAAAGCTGCTCAAACAATCCATCGAATGGACTTTTGCAGGAATTCAAGCGAAAAATAAAAAATAATATTCTCGTTTTCTATTTCAGTTGATAAACTTCGCTTCCGGCAAGAAGGAAGCATCCCAATCCATAATCCTCGAAATTTGGGATACGGTCGTAGGAAGTCGGCTGGCTATCGGACGGCTGTTTCCCGGTACCCTGAACATGCCCCAGGAAGCCATCGGGATGGACAGCATCCTTTACCATGGCATTCCATGCTTTGAACACTACGGGCTGGTATTTCTTCTTACTCAGAATACCGTGGTTGATTCCCCATGCCATGCCATAGGCAAACAAGGCGGTGCCACTTAATTCCTTACCACCAAAATTATTCGGATCATGCAGGCTGGCATTCCAGAAACCATCTTGCCGTTGAATTTGAACCAACGCTTTCGCCATCTGCTCAAAAGTCTTCAGGTATTCTTTTCGGTGCGGAGCATCTTTAGGCATGATTTCCAGAACCCGCACAAGGGCAGCCAGTACCCAGCCGTTGCCCCTTGACCAATAGCAATCCTCACCATTTGGTTCCTTGTAGGGCGGCACAAAATCCTTGTCGCGCCACCACAGGTGATCCTTCGTATTGTAGAGCCCCTTCCCTCCCAGAACGGTTTTGGAATGATTGTACATCTGGTACATTCGTTCATAATAACGGTTATCATGATAAACCGACCCCAGACCGGCAAAAACAGGCATGGCCATCTGAAGGGCATCGATCCAGGTCCAGTCATCAATTTTATCGGAGGCCAGCATCAGATCGATGGATGCTTTCAAATCCTTTATCCTATCTGGTTTCGGGTCAATCTTGTAGAGATCGATGTAGGTTTGCCCGCAACACTGATTGTCGGCATTCCGTACCTGAACACCACCGTTTAGCCCCCACTTGTGTGACTCTCCCCAGGCCACGGCATAATCGTAATAAGCTTTGTCCTTGTTGATATTGTACAAGGCCATCAATCCTTCATAATATACGGCACGAGTCCAGATATGGCTTGGACGGGTCTTGTCGTTGACGATGACCTGACCGGGATCCGGCCATTTGTTCATGAAATAGCCATTGGTCAGGATCATTTGATCAAGTATATCCTTTTTGGATGGTAGATTTTGGGCGCTTGCTATTCCGGTTATTAGTATCACCGCAAACAGCAAAGGGAGAATCT
>CAIUUO010000131.1 GCA_903902325.1 uncultured Bacteroidia bacterium | reverse complement strand
GGAACATTAATTGCCCATCTGATCGGCTACGCCAGCAAAGATCTTCTCTTTCAGTTCAACTGGCATCAAAACAATAGCCTGAATCCACTTGCAGTTTACTGTCTCATTGGATTAGGAGGGTTTCTTATTCACTGGCTTTCAAATCTCCGTGTGAAAGAGAAAGATCAAAAGATCAACACTTTTCTAGAGAAACAATCACGAATTTTTCAGCAATATTTCGAAGGAATTATCAGCATCAAAACCGAAAGAGATGAATTCGGCGAAAAAACGGGATATAAGGTGATGTTTGTAAATCCGGCTTTTGAAGCGTATTTTGAGGTTCGGAATTCGGAGGTTAGGGAAATGCCAGCCCACCTTCTTTTTCAAAAATTATTCAGAGGGGAAGTGGATTGGCAATCCTTGTTCGATCCATCTGTGCGTACGAGAAAAGAGATTCTGATTCCTCATACGGAGAAATGGTTTCGAGTCACTTCTCTACCCGTTGACAAAGACAATCTGATCTGCTTTTTTGAAAATATAACTGCCATCAAGAGCACCCTCGCTGAACTAAGCAACAGCAAACATAGGTACAAACTTCTGCTGGAGACCATTCCTGATATGTTCTTCGTCATTGACAAGGATGGCACCTACATTGATTATGTTCCCAAATCAGATACCGGCATTGATTTGCTGGCCGGAGATATTATTGGCAGTACTATCTACGAAGTAGGATTTTCGCCTCGGATGGTCAAACAGGTAAGTAAATCGATTAAAATTGCACTGACAGAGGACTCTATCGAGACCATCGAATATGCCCTGGAAGTGAAAGGAAAGGGAACCTGCTTCTTCGAAATGAGGATGGTCAAACTCAACGCACACGCTGTTATGGCTGTTTCCAGAGACATCTCAAAGCAAAAATTTGCCGTGAAAGCCATCGAAGAGGCCAGGAAAAAAGCAGAAGAAGCAGATATGCTCAAAGCAGCCTTTTTGCAAAATATAACCCACGAAGTCCGAACCCCACTGAATGCCATTGTCGGGTTCTCGAATGTACTCTTAACGGACGAGGTTTCCCGGCCTGAACGGATGAGCTATCTGCAGATCATTGCCCGGAATTGTCAGATTCTGCTTCATGTGTTCAGTGATACCATCAAGCTCTCCAAGATTCAAAGCGGTATTGAAAAGGTAGAGAAACAATTTTACAATCTCAATGGTCTGATTATTGATCTTAACAGGCAATTCATGTATGAAAGGGGTCAGTTGGAAAAAGACCACCTGAAACTCATCCCCGTGAAAGGGAATGAAAACCCCAAATTTTCAATTTTTTGCGACGGAAACAAAGTCAAGGACATTATGGAAAGTCTGATTGACAATGCCATTAAATTTACAGAAGAAGGTGAAATTGAATTCGGGTACCACATGATGGACAATTCAAGTATTGAATTTTTTGTGAGAGACACTGGAATTGGTATTCCAAAGGATGAGTTTGAGAAAATCTTCGACCGATTTTATCAGATAGACTTGACCATAAAGCGGAAATTTGGCGGATCAGGAATCGGCCTTTCCCTGGCTAACGAATTTGTCATGATGCTGGGAAGCAAAATTAATGTTGAATCCACACCGGGTAAAGGTTCCAGATTCTCATTTATACTTCCTTATGAAGTCGGCAGCCACCTCTTGAGGGTGGTTTAAGGACCGACCTGAAGTAAATATCCGGAAGTGAACCTGCTCATCCCGGCTAAACGAAAGGACATTTTGATTTCGATTTGATTATCAAATGTTTGTCGATTACAATTGTTACCTAGTGAGCGTTTCTACGTATCAATGTTAAAATTTAGGATAACATACCGCAATGAAGAAAAAATACAGGAAACTCATCTGGCTATTTCTCCCCGCTCTGATCATCATTTTTGTCGGACTTCAATGGAATACCTGGTTTATTAATCCCCCAGAGCCTGCTTATAGCCCATCACAAGCGCCTGATCAGATCCTCCTGACCTGGTCGGATAACGCTGCAAACTCCCGCGATGTAACATGGCAGGGGGATACCATCACAAAATCCGGATCACTGGAACTTTTAGACGATTCAAACGTGGCAGATACCGTCCGTTATCAATCTACATCCAGAATAATAAAAACATCCGGAGGAGCCTCTGCATTTTTTAGAGTTGGAATGAAAAACCTCACACCATCCGGTTCTTACAAGTACCGGGTTGCAAACGGCATCCACTGGTCTGAATGGTACAACTTCAAGATGGCTGCCAAATCAGATAGCCTTTTTTCCTTTCTCTACTTCGGTGATGTGCAGGACTCTGTGAACGGCAAGACCGGTGAGATTTTTCACAAGGCAGCAGAAAACCTGCCCAACGCGGCATTCATGGTTTTTATCGGGGATATTGTAGAACGTCCTCACAATGCCTATTGGGCAGAGTGGTTCAGAGCCGGCGGAAAATTATTCAAAACCATTCCCGTAATTGCAACACCTGGTAACCACGAGTTTTACAAAGGACTGATCCAAAAACTGGACCAAAGATGGAGCGCCCATTTTTCCATTCCACAAAACGGTCCGCCAAATTTCCATGAAAGCGCCTGCTACTGGGATTATCAGAACACGCGGTTTATAAGCCTCGACAGCAACGGAATACAATCAATTCCTTCCGCCCTTGAACAAAGAAGATGGTTGAAATCTGTTCTTGAGACCACAAATCAAAAATGGATTGTCGTAATCATGCATCATTCACTCTATTCCACAACCCGGGGCCACGACTATTTCTACCTGCGCACACTGTTTAAGCCGTTGTTCGACCAGTTCAACGTAGATTTTGTCCTCTCGGGGCATGATCATGTGTACGGGAGAGCGGCACATCTTCCCAATGATTTTAACAAAGGGAAACAGGGTCCGGTCTATGTGGTGTCGCATACGAGTCCCAAATTCTACGATATCGGGTTCTCGGATAAAATGGACAAAATGGCCACCAACACGGCCATGTACCAATTGTTCGATGTAGGCAAAGATTCAATCAGATTCAGGGCTTTCACATTTGACGGAACTTATTTTGATGGATTAACCATCAAAAAGGATGCCGAAGGGAATCGTTCCGTCATCGTAAACAGTCCGCCGAGCAGCGCTGAATATCTCAAACCTTCCGAGCGTTTTTTGCGCAAAAGTTCAAAGAATGAGGTCGACAGGTATTTCAAGGATTTGGAAGAATGGGAAAAAACCAAATAAAATGCGATATTAGTGGTTAATATGGCCAATAAGAGCAAAGTTAGCGCAGTAATTATCACCCTCAACAACTCCGATACACTGGAGGCAACTCTGAAAGCGTTGAACTGGTGCGACGAGATTGTGGTCGTTGATTCAGGCAGTACCGACTCGACAAAGGATATATGCCTTACATATTCCTGTAAATTCTCCTTCCACCCTTTCGACGGCTATGGCGAACAAAAACAATATGCCGTCAGTCTTGCCGAAAATGACTGGATTCTTTCCATCGACAGCGACGAGGTCGTTTCGGAAGCCTTGCAAGAGGAGCTAAAATCAATATTTGCCCAGGATCAAATCCAATATGCAGGATTCAGCATTATTATATCCCTGGTTTTCATGGGAAAAATCTTCCGGTACGGGAAAGAGGCAAATCTTTCCCATTTAAGACTTTATAACAGAAAATTTGGGGGATTTAACGATGACAAACTGCATGAGAAAATAATTCTGCAGGGGGAGGTAAAAAAACTTAGAAACATTGTCATCCATTATAGTTACAGGGATATCACACATTATTTCGACAAGTTCAACCGGTTTACATCCTATGCCGCCCTTGATGCACTCAGGAAGAAGAAAAAAGTCGGTCAGTTCAAAATGCTGGTCAAATTCCCTGCTGCATTTTTTATTGCCTATTTTGTGCAGCTAAACTTCATGAATGGATTTCCGGGATTCATCTGGTCGGTCAATACGGCCTATTACAATCTGATCAAGTACCTGAAACTTTACGAAAAAACGAATCTTAGAAATCAATGATCCTACTGATTTGCAGCGCTATAGTTCTGCTTGTACTTGTGCAGATACGGTTCAACCTTTTTGCGCCACCTGCAATTGGACTGCCGATATTGATGTACCATAAAGTATCTGAAACCTATAAATCAGGCACATCGGTTACCGTAGATCAGCTAGAACGACATTTTCAGATAATTCTGGAGAACAATTACACCTGTATCCGGTTATCTGACCTCATTGATCCATATTTCAAATTTCCGGAAAAACCACTCCTGATCACTTTTGATGATGGGTACCTGAATAATTTCGAATTACTCTATCCATTGCTGATCCGGTACAAGCTTCATGCATCCATCATGCTGCCTGTAAAATACATCGGCCTTACCAGCGAGTGGGAAACCGAACCTCCGTTGCCTCTGCTCAATTTTGTCCATCTTCGCCAAATGGAGCCGCAATATGTCGAATTTGGGTTGCACTCATATGCCCACAAAAACTACAACACACTTACTACCAAGGAAGTTGCGAGCGATCTGGCCAAATGCTTCAGGATTCTCAACGACAACCAAATCCCTTTTTTGCCCGTTTTGGCCTACCCGTACGGTGCATATCCCAGAAAACAGCCGGATAAACAACAGTTTTTCATCACTTTGGAAAAAAATGGCATCCTTGCCGGATTGCGCATCGGAAACAGGTACAATGAACAGGGAACTACAAACAGGTTCGAATTAAAACGGATCGACATCAAGGGGACAGATTCATTCTGGACTTTTAAAACAAAATTGAAAAAGGGCAGGGTCAGGATGTTCTGAGAAAATGAATTATATGAAAAAATTGTCGGTATTGATTGATCTGGACAGGCTAAAGGATCTTAACACGGGTCTTGGACAGGTTGCCTTGTTTTTCGGGGAGGGAATCAGCAGGGTGAAAGACAAACGATTCAAATTTACGCTTTTGGTCCCCCGCAAATTCGAAGGATACTTCGGAGATCTTGTGGATTACGAAGTTGTCTCTCTGAAGCGCAGATACTTCCCTTCCTTGTGCAGGAAATATGACCTTTGGTATGCCTTGCACCAGGATTCAGCCTATTTCCCTTCAGATTCAAAAACGCCTTATATCCTTACCATTCACGACCTGAATTTCCTTGGAGAGAAATCTCCTGCCAAGGCAAAATCCAGGCTGAAAATTTTGCAGAAAAAGGTCGACAGGGCAACAGCCATAACAGTCATATCAAAATTTACGGAAGGTGTTGTTCGGGAGAACCTGCAAGTTGGAGAAACGCCCATCCACATGATCTACAATGGTGTGAAGGTAAAAACATTCGGTCAGGTTAGCCGGCCGGCATTTGCACCTGAAGGAGATTTGCTTTTCTCTATTGGTGTGATCCAGATGAAGAAGAACCTTGGTGTTCTCTTGGAATTCATGCAGCAATTACCCGAAAATTACAAATTGATCATGGCTGGCAACAATTCTTCAGCCCATGCGGAGGAATTGCAGCAGAGAATCAATGCATTGGGCCTCAGCGAGAGGATCATTCTGCCTGGCACCATCTCGGAAGAAGATAAATTCTGGATGTACAACCATTGCAAAGCGGTTCTTTTCCCCTCCAGGTTTGAAGGAATGGGTCTGCCTCCCATTGAAGCCATGCGATTTGGAAAGCCTGTTTTTGCCTCAACCTTTTCAAGCATCCCTGAAGTTTGTGATAAGTATGCCTATTACTGGAAAACATTAGAACCAGAACAGATGGCCCACTTTTTCCTTGAAAATATGGAAGCATTCGATCAAGACAAATCCCTGCCGAAAGTATTAAAACAGTATTCGCTAAAATTTTCCTGGGAAACCAACCTGAATGAATACCTTGAACTTTTCAGAACGATAACCGGGTAGCGAAAATTTTGGATGACTGAAAAAAAAATTACTTTTAGCGTCTGTAACTGCTGGATTCCATAAATGCAACCATCTAATTGACCAAACTATGATTATCGGATTTGAAGCCAAGAGGTTATTTCAGAACTTCTCCGGGCTTGGTAACTACAGCAGGAACACCGTAAATCTATTATCCGAATTTTATCCGGATAACAATTACCTGCTCTTTGCACCCATTTTGACCAATCTATATCCATTGCCGCATAATGTGGCGGTTATCACCCCAAAATCCAAATTTTCTCAAAGATTCAGACCCTTCTGGCGTCTGTACAAAGTATCAGAACTGCTCAAACCCAACAAAGTCGATATTTATCACGGATTAAGCAATGTACTTCCTTTTGGCCTGAAGAGATCTGGCATTCCCTCTGTATTAACCATCCATGATCTTATCTTTCTCAGGTTTCCTGAATTTTATAAAAAGATTGACACGATGCTGTACCGTTTCATTACGATCCGTTCGTGTCACAGGGCAACAAAAGTGCTGGCTATCAGCCAACAAACGAAAAACGATTTAATCGAACTATTGGGAATTGATGCCAGCAAGATTGAAGTCATTTATCAATCGTGTGATAAAAAGTATTACGAAAGAGTAGATGAAATCCGGAAGAAAGCTGTCCGGTTGAAATTCAACCTGCCCGAAAAGTTTATCCTGTGTGTAGGAACCATCGAACAACGGAAAAATCAACTCGCCATCCTGGAGGGTGTGGTTCACGAAAAACTGGATATCCCGGTCGTTCTTGTCGGAAAACCAACAGAATATAAAAAGCAACTGGATGAATTCATCATTGAATCTGAAATCAGGAAACAAATGATTTTTCTGCATCAGACCAATTCAGAAGAGTTGCAAACTATTTACCAAATGGCTGAGATCATGGTTTATCCCTCCTTTTTCGAAGGATTTGGCTTACCGGTTCTGGAAGCACAGGCATCGGGATGCCCCGTCATTACATCCAATATTAGCAGTTTGCCTGAAGCTGGAGGAGATGCTGCCTTGTATGTTGATCCTGCAAACAGCAGACAAATAGGTGCGGCCATCAGAGAATTACTGACGGACACTAAGTTAAAAAGTGAATTGATCCAAAAAGGTCTGGTGAATTCACTGAAATTCAATGATCAGGCTGTCGCTGAAAATCTGATGAAAATGTACAGGGCACTTGCTGCAGAGCATAGCTAAGACTCAATTACCATTCCACCGGAAAAGCCGCTATGCAGTACTTCCAGATATTACCATCGTAAACAACCTTTCATAAAATCATGGTAATTCTCAAGTGTGCTATTGAGAGCGATTTTTGATGTAAAACAACCTGAACTCAAACCTAGTTTGCAAAATTTTCAGTAAATTGAGCCTCTGAATCAATATAATGACTTAATAACTACACAAAATGAAAAGAAAAATTCCATTTATTGTCCTTTTGGTGATATTTGCATACAGCGGATTTTCCCAGTCAAAATTCAACGGACTGGAGATGAATATGGGAAATCTTTACCGTCTGTCAGACGCTAAAACGCGCTCCATAAGTCCCGAGAATTTCACAGGAGAGAAAGGGAAAGGAGGAATGGCTGATCCCGCTGACAAATCCAAACCCAATACGGCCAATGCAGCCAATGCAGCACGTGATATGGGCCAAGGCTGGAAAATCAATCCATTCATCAAGATCCAGGCCGGACAAACCTTTACACTCGCCGAGATGGAAGGTCCCGGAGCAATACAGCACATCTGGATGACCCCTACCGGAAATTGGCGTTTTTCCATCCTTCGTATTTACTGGGACGATGAAGCAGAGCCATCCGTTGAATGTCCGGTAGGCGATTTTTTCGGTCAGGGCTGGGGTAGTTACGCCCAATTGACCTCCCTTCCCGTTTGTGTCAATCCCGGCAGCGCATTCAACTGCTATTGGTCCATGCCATTCCGCAAAAAATGCAGGATAACCATGGAAAACATCAGCGACAAGGATGCCATGTCAGTGTATTACCAGATCGATTATACCCTGACGGAGGTTCCTTCTGATGCCGCCTATTTTCATGCCCAGTTTCGCCGTGCCAATCCAGTTGAAACATCTGTTTACACCATCGTGGACGGGATAAAGGGCAAGGGACAGTTTGTCGGACTCTATCTGGCCTGGGGTGCACACAACAATGGCTGGTGGGGAGAAGGTGAAATCAAATTCTATATCGACGGCGACGGCAAGTTTCCAACCATCTGCGGGACAGGAACCGAGGATTATTTCTGCGGATCCTATAATTTTGACAGGGATGGCAAATACAACGTCTTCTGTACTCCTTACACGGGATTGCACCAGGTGATCAGGCCCACGGGAGACTATAACGTCATGATGAGGTTCGGGCTTTACCGCTGGCACATCATGGATCCCATCCGCTTTGAAAAAGACCTTAAAGTGACTATTCAGGATCTCGGATGGCATCAGGGAGGAAGGTACCTGGCCCAGCATTCGGATATTGCATCGACCTGTTTTTGGTATCAGACTGATCCTCATGCATCTTTTCCGAAAATCCCGGGCTGGAGGGAACTTGAAGTAAATTAATTTCTTTGTCTATTTTTGTTGCCTTAATTTAAGATGCCCATGATTGGATTTTTGCAAAAGACAAAAGTATTTTCAATTCCCTTTTTTCTGCTCGTGGGTGGATTGTCATTATGGCTACTCTTTTACAGCAAAGTGGAGGTTGAACTATGGGTGAATGCCCACAACAATCCATTCCTGGATAATTTCTTTCGCTTCTTTACCAATCTGGGGGATGGTTTGGCAGCGATCCTGGTTTCTCTGATCTTTATCCTGTTCAATGTAAGGAAAGGCATCCTACTCCTGACAGGATACCTGTTATCTGGATTGATCATTCAGGTGCTTAAACTGGTTGTTTTTCCGGATATGTTGCGCCCGGTTGCTCTTATTGGAAATAGTTATCCGCTTCACCTTGTAGATGGGGTCAAGATCCTGACTGAACATAGTTTTCCCTCAGGACATGCAGGAACAGCCTTTGCACTGTTTTTCTGCCTGGCAACCTATACCGATAAGAAGCTCCTGCACTTCATCGCACTGTTGACATCGATGGCGATCGCCTATTCCAGAATGTATCTTTCCCAGCATTTCCTGACTGACGTAATAGCCGGAGCTGTGATCGGGGTTTTCACTTCCCTGCTATTACTCACATGGTTTGAGCAGAAAAACCTACTGAGGAATCTGGATCGTCCTTTATTCCCAATACATCGAAAATATGCTGAACAAATTAATTGAAAAACAGTGGCTGGTTCAGTTGCTCATAGTTGCGTTTGCTTCCTTGTTGTTTGTTCCGTTCATCGGTAACATGCACCTGTTCGACTGGGATGAGATCAATTTTGCAGAGTCTGCCAGGGAAATGCTTGTTTCGCACAATTATCTGACTGTACAGATTGATTTTAAACCCTTCTGGGAGAAGCCTCCATTGTTCATCTGGTTTCAGGTCCTTTCTATGAAGCTATTCGGAATCAATGAGTTTGCTGCGCGATTCCCCAATGCGATGTGTGGGGTATTTACACTGCTCAGTGTGTACAATCATGGTAAAAAACTATATGATTCAAAATTCGGCCTCACCTGGGTCCTCATGTATTCCTGCTCAATTTTACCCTATCTCTATTTTAAATCGGGTATCATTGACCCATGGTTCAATCTTTTCATCTTCAACGGAGTCGCATTTTTTGTATATTATATTCAGGAATTGACAGAAAGATCGGGAAATGCAAGACAAATCAGGTTTTTGATTATCTCTGCCATATTTATCGGTCTCGCTGTACTCACAAAGGGTCCGGTTGCCTTCCTGATCTTTTGCATCGCACTCGTGGTTTTTGTACTGCTTATCAGGTTCAAAATGCAGATTAAACCTTTGCATGTTCTCATTTATCTGGCCATGTTCAGTTTTGTGGGAGGATTCTGGTTCATCGTGCAATGGCTTACCGGTCATGGATCTGTGATCATGGATTTCATCCAATACCAGATCAGGCTGTTTACCACCCAGGATGCCGGTCACGGTGGATTTCTACTTTACCATTTCGTTGTACTATTGTTGGGAGTCTTTCCCTCATCGGTATTTGCGCTGCCTCTCCTCCTGAAAATTCTTCCGGCGAATCCGCTGCAGGTTTTATTTCAACGATGGATGATTATTTTGTTCTGGACTGTTTTAATCCTGTTTACCATCGTGAAAACGAAAATTGTCCATTATTCCTCCCTTTGCTACTTCCCGATAACATTTCTTGCGGCTTTGTTTGTCTATTCAGTAGAGATGAAGTCCTATGCACCGAAAAAGTGGGTACGTACCTTACAAATAATATTCGGAGGATTAATCGCGGTAGTTGCCATTGCACTCCCGTTTATTGCCATGAATATCTCGTGGGTATTGAAGAAAGGTTGGGTGGATGACGCTTTTGCTGCCGGCAACATGCAGGCAGCCGTCCACTGGTCGGGGTTTGAATCGTCTGCAGGAGTTATTTTACTTGTGGGACTGTTGTTGTATGCAATTTATTCCCTGAGGAATACCATGGTCGCCCATAGGATTCTGCTGTTCAGTTCGCTCGTATGCGTTACCCTGCTGACCCTGATGGTTACTCCCAGGATAGAAGGTTATTCGCAACGTGCGGCCATCGAATTCCTTGAAGATGTATCCACGAAAAATGCCAGGGCTTACGCAGTGGATTACTTCAGCTATGCCCCGCTCTTTTATGCCAAACGACCACCTTCGGATAACCCCAAGGTATACGACATGGATTGGCTGCTTCAGGGTGATCTCGATCAGGACACCTACTTCATTGTGAAGGTCGATCAATTGGCTGCTAACAAGGAAAAATATCCGACCTTGCAGTTTTTATACGAAAAAAACGGATTTGTTTTTTTAATGCGTAAAGCAATCAAAAATGATAAATAGCAAAATTATTACCGTCGTCCTTCCTGCATACAATGCAGAGAAGACGCTGGAACAGACTTACAGGGAAATTCCTTTTGATATCGTGGATCACGTCATACTTGTGGATGACTTGAGCAGGGATAATACCGTAGAGGTGGCAAAAAACCTCGGGATCAAACATATTGTGACCCATATGGAGAACAAGGGCTACGGAGGCAACCAGAAATCATGCTACAACAAAGCTCTCGAACTTCAATCGGATATAGTCGTCATGCTGCATCCCGATTATCAGTATACCCCGCTGCTAATTCACTCCATGTGCTATCTGATTGCCAACGGTGTGTATGAGGTCGTACTCGGATCAAGAATCCTGGGGAAAGGAGCAGTCAGGGAAGGAATGCCTATCTACAAATTCATTGCCAACCGGTTTTTGACGCTCTTCCAAAACCTGATGCTTAACCAGAAATTGTCGGAATATCACACAGGGTACCGTGCTTTCTCCGGAAATGTGCTGAAGACCATCGACTATAATCTGAATTCTGACGATTTTATTTTTGATAATGAGATGATTGCCCAAATATTCTACGCGGGCTTTGAAATTGCCGAAATTACCTGTCCGACGAAATATTTTGAAGAGGCTTCCTCCATTAATTTCAGAAGAAGCACAATTTATGGCATCGGGGTTTTGCTGGTATCCATGAAATACCGGTTGCAGAAGTGGGGAATCGCCAGATTCCGTATTTTCAACCTGGCAGAATGAATTTTGCCACATTATATTGGTTTTTAATTGCGATTTTATTACCTTTAGCATAATCTCACAAAAACAATCAATCATTGGTTTTGTGGGCATTCGTAGAACTTCGAAATATTCAATTTTTTCATAAAAAATATTTTCGAATGAGACTTCAACCGATCTTTCTGACTTTTGTGTCGCTGCTCTATTTTGCATCCATCCCGGTTTCGGGACAAGAAACCAATTCCAAAAAAATCAGAATTTTTATCACCGGAGCTGTTTATGACAGCGAGACCAAGGAGCCTCTTACCAATGCCCAGTTTATCCTTCACAGGTCCGAAAATTATTCAACCCGTTCCAACGGCAAATTTTCGCTTTACGGCCAACCAGGAGATACGATTGCTTACCGCTATACAGGATACAAAGAGATCAAGGTTGTCATCCCTGATACCCTGAAGGCGATGGAGTACCTGATGGGCGTTTTCATGCCAAAAGATACCATCCTCATTCCCGAGATTGTGATTTTCCCGCGAATTGATGCCTATCCTTCCATCGTCACAGAGGTAAAAATGAGTGATCAGATGATAAATCAGGCCCAAAAGAATGTCAACAGGGCTACGATTCAGGGTTTGACGCAACCTACTACCAGATATGATGCCGAGATGAACGCAAAAAAAACTATGCGCGGATACGAAATGAAGGCCCAAAACAAAGGGCTCCTTGTCACGCCTGAAAACAGTGTCGGGTTTTCCACAACCAATTACCACACCAACTATCTTCAGTTTGGATCACCGATTTTGAGAAAGAAAAAAATAACCAATGAAATGGCCACCAGGGATGAAATAGATTTGATTATGGCCCATCATGATGCGCAGAAAACAGACACAACAAAGTATATTCCATTTAAACCTTAAGCAACCGGGATGATTTTCGATTTTGGATTGATGTAATGCATCATTTCTGATTGAAGGAGAATTCCTGTTTGCTTTGAAGAATATGCTATACCAATTTTTGAGGCGTTCCGACATGATGGAACCGCAATCCAAAATCCAAAATCCAAAATTATTTTTTTATCCCCTGATAAATATCGCTTTGACAATGTGCCAAACCATGTTCGGATTTTCCTTTAACCGGCGTGTCGAATAATTGAACCACTGTTTGCCAAACGGCACATAAATCTTCATTGAATATCCCTTGCCGGCAATTGAACGACGCATCCCCGGATTGACCCCGTAAAGCATCTGAAATTCGAACTTATCTTTTGATATTTTGTGTTTCTCAATCAATTCCATGGATTTTTCAACCAGATAAGCATCATGCGTGGCAATACCGACGTAGATGCCATTCAAGAGCATGTATTCGAGGTCCTCCAGAAAGTGATCACGCACTTCCTGGTAGCCTTTGTAAGCGATGGATTTGTCTTCCACATAAATTCCCTTGCAAAGGCGGAAATTGAGCGGGGAAGCTTCCGTATGAACCTCCATCATCTTTTTAATGTCATCCAGGGTACGATGCATGTATGCCTGCAACACAAGACCTACGCGGCCCGGAAATTCCTTTTTTAGCCTTAGGTAGAGATTTATTTCATCGTCGGTGCAGCTTGAATCTTCCATGTCGATACGGATAAAATTGTTGTGCTTTGCAGCAGCTTTGACAATTTCCCTGTAATTTTCATAACATGCTTCCTTGTTAAGCAATATTCCGAACATGGAGGGTTTCAGTGAGAAATTCCCGGTAATATTCGCGGCGGAAAACTGTTCAATCACATCCAGATATTGAATTTTATACTGCTCAGCTTCCTCCATTTTAGAAACATATTCGCCCAGAATATCGAGAGTAACCGAACATCCCTCTTCGTTCAGTTTCTTTGATTCAC
Organism: uncultured Bacteroidia bacterium; assembly: GCA_903902325.1. Lineage (GTDB taxonomy): Bacteria > Bacteroidota > Bacteroidia > Bacteroidales > Prolixibacteraceae > CAINVV01. The sequence goes on along the minus strand of CAIUUO010000131.1, from coordinate 13,276 downwards.
GAAGGGCATCTGAAAGGTTTTCCCCCGAAAAATATTTGTTGGCAAAGATCCGAACGAGCCTTTTTGGCAAGTGGGGAAGAATATTGGCTATGGCTTTGTTAATCATCTCAATTTTTTACCCTTGGTTGGTATTGCAAAAATAAGGATGTCAGAACTGCCAATCTATGATGTTTATCAACTCATTTGAAATATTGACAGTTTAAATTGATCGTATCAGATGTCGTATGTCCATCTTAAATTGTTAATAATTTGTAATTCAACGCTTGAATGGAGTTTGATCATAGGTTATTTCATCCGGTTTGGTAATTTTGTATTCCAGCTCATTTCAGTTATATTTGTGTCGATTAAATTATGATAATTGAATATCTCTTTTAGTATGAAGAATTCGACGATTGTTACGGTTGTATTGGGAATAGCAATAGTAGTACTCTACCTGCTTCATTTCATGGGCAATAATAGCGGAGCAGTTCATAACAGGGCTGTTAATACCAGTACCGAAAATTCTGTTTCGATTGCCTACGTCAAAATGGATTCCGTTCTTTTTACCTACGAACTGGCAAAAAAACTGACTTCCAATCTTCAGGTGAATCAGGAGTCTTTCAAAAAAGAATACAGCGTAAAACGGCTTAAATTCGACAAAGAGGCTGCCGCTTTTCAGGAAAAAGTTCAAAAGGGTGGTTTTCTGACTGAGGAGCGTGCGAAACTCGAGCAGGAAAGGCTCGTTGGTCAGCAACAGGAAATCGAACGTCTCGATGTTGAACTGACTCAAAAGTTAAACGAGATGCAGCGTCAGATCAACCAACAGATCATTGACAGTATCTCTTCATTTCTCAAAAGCTACAATGCTGTTAGGAAATACGACCTCATCCTTAACAGTGCAAGTATGCTGGAAGGTACACCAAGATTCAACATCACGAAAGATGTAGCCGACGGCCTGAATAAAAGGTACAAACCCTGATCTTCAAAAACAGCAAATATCTTGCTAAATACCGGGTCAGGTAGTTTCCAGCTTAAGTTGTCCCTATGTCACAGTTCAGTGTCTATTTAGACCGGCAGCAAATTCTGCAGGTAAAGGATCTTCTCCGCGTTACTGTCAACAGGAATACAATTTTTGTTACTATACCGTGCTATGATGAACAGGAACTTCCCGAAGCGCTGAATTCTCTGGCTGAATGCAAGCCTCCTTCCGCAGGCGTGACTGTGATTGTAGTGGTTAATTCATCCGACCATTCTCCCCTTGAAGCGCAGGAGAGAAATCTTGAAACCATTTCCTCTATTGTAAACTGGAGGAAGGATCATGCTCCCTTTTATCATCTTAGATTACTGCATGCACCTTCTTTGCCTTCCAAATGGGCCGGAGTGGGTTGGGCAAGGAAGATTGCCATGGATGAAGCAGTCCGTTGCCTGAATCAATCTGATCAGGAGGATGGAATAATTGCCGCCTTTGATGCCGATAGTCTTGTTTCGCCAAATTATTTCACATCTATTGAAGAGGCTTTCAAAAAAAATCCGCTATATCATTTTGTCAACCTTAATTTTTGTCATCCCGTCGATGATCCTACCCTTGAGTCCTCTATGCGGGAAGGGATTATCCTTTACGAACTTTACCTGCGTTATCTACGGAACGCAATGCAGTGGTGCGGATACCCCCACTCCATCCACACGGTCGGTTCCAGTTTTGCAGTAAGAGCGTCTGCCTACGTAAAACAGGGCGGGATGAACAGGCGACAGGCTGGCGAAGACTTTCATTTCCTCCACAAAATTGTCTTGTTGGGTGATTACGGGCATATCCCGGATGCAACAGTCTACCCGGCCGCCAGGGTGTCGCACCGGGTCCCATTTGGTACCGGAGCTGCTTTGCAAAAATGGAGGGAAGGCGATCAGGAACTCAAATCCGTTTATGCCCTGAAAATATTTGAAACATTGATACCGCTCTTCACCGATCCCGGCTATTTCTTTACAACAGAGAATACGAAATGGGAAAACAGGATTTGTCAGTTTGACAAGCGATTACAGGATTATATCCGCCAGACCGGCACATTGGACAGGTTAAATGAACTTAAAAAAAATTGCGCCGATATCCGGAATTTTGTAAAAAGGTTTTATCATCAGGTCAATGCATTCTGGATCATCCAGTACCTCAACCTATCTGAATCCAGTGAAGGTGGCAAGGGCGATTTAGCGGAAGAAGCTTCTCTCTTGCTGAAAGAATTGGGAATTGTTACTTCCGTCAGTATCTCTGCAAGAGAGTTGCTGGAGATTTTCAGGGGGATAGACAGGGAAGTACGCTAAAGAAGGATAAAGGATAAAGGCGAAAGGATAAAGTAAAGAACGCTCCAATCTTGATTTCCTGTAACCTGCAAAAAAAGTGCCTAAATTTTCAAAAGGATAGAAATGGGATTACAGTTCAATTATGTTTGTTATTCCTAACTTTAATCCCTTCCTGAAATAATTTTTCTATGTAGTTTTCTTTTCGGGGATCTGCTTTCGCTTTACTGATCTTTTTGATTTTAGATGGATCTGAAATTATACTGTCTGTCTTGAAATTTAGGCCACTTAAGCTTATTTGGTTAATATTCGGGTTAAAATGAAATTCGTTTTTAGTCATTTGATCCAAATAATAGTGATTCCCAATCATCTTATATCTTGTTTCATACGATCTCCCTGAAAAAGGGCGGGAAGGATCGCCCGATTCAGTATAATAACCCGATTTTTCAATTGACTTTGTTTTTAAATTGACCAATAAATATTTGAAGTCTAAATTATCCGGAGCATGAATAGTGTCTTCCTTTAAATAATAAGACGTAACAACGCCTGTTTTTGTGGCATCTTTCATCCTTGAACGAAAGTTGATTGTGTCCTTTGGATCCAATTTAACAAATTTAAAATGTGGATTTTTTCCCTCTTCTTCCTTTGTATTATAACTACGACGGCTGATTAACACTACATAATCCGTAGAGTCTTTACGAAATGCCTTGTAATATTTAAAATCGTCAGGACCACCGCGCATTTCAGTCTTTCTACTGTCCCAAATTCTCCTGTCACCACCATAATCAGGTGAATATTCTCTGTCAAACATTCGCAGGAAGTCCAAATCCAGTGCTAAATACAAATTGCTGTATTCTCCTCCCAGTCCGAGCATATAGAGGTCCAGATAAGAATTTTTTTTGGTTGGAGATTTATACACATAATTGCATTTATCTGTATGTGCCATGAGCAAAGAGTTGCTAAAATAACCCTGATCATAAATAGTAACCTGCGTTTTTGTCTGGTCGTGTTCTAATTTCTTCAGGTCTGATGTATCAACCCGTGCATCAAATTCACTGTATGACCCAAGCATGTTAAATGGTTCATTGTTATAGAAATTTGAATGTTTTATCTCCAGAACCTGTTTAGCCAGTTCATTTGCTGAGATGTTTATTAAAGATGCAACACTGTCAATATTCAGTTGGGAATGCTCATTCCAGAATAATGTATCAAGCTTTACAGCCTCATTTCGTTTTTGGCAAATCTCATTGTTGTCATAAATACTATCTACTGCAAGTTTACTTAGTGGATGGTCGTTTTGATAGGTAATGCTAACGGATGACTTCGGTAGCACATTTGAAATTTGCTGTTGTGCTTTGATACCGTGAGAACATAAAATCAAGCAAATAAATAAAATAGTGCATTTTGTGGATTTCTGCATAAATTTCGATATTCAGATGCTTGAATACATGGATGGGATTAGATTGACATTCTACTTAAACCCGAATGGTGCATGAGTGGTAATTGTACCTAATTCCTTCCTGGATAGTTTTGGTTAATTCAAATATACATAATAACTTCTATTCTTAACTAATTCCAATATCAAAGATGTTCTTAATTGGTAGTCATTAGTGGCTACTTGAAAAAATGCAGAACGCAATGCACTTTTTCCCGCAACCAGTAACCTGCAACGAGAGTCAAGGGCAGAAGGCAGAAGGCAAAAGGATAAAGGATAAAGGCGAAAGGATAAAGTAAAGAACGCTCCAATCTTGATTTCCTGTAACTCGTAACCTGCAACTTGTAACTTGTAACCTGTAACTAAAAAAAGAGTGCCTAAACTGTGGAATCCACAACTCCAGGCACTCTAGTCACTTTAGTTCACTTTAGCGCACTTCAGGCACTTATTCCACCGGCTCTTCTTCAAGCAAGATTAGAACCTGGCCTTTGCTTACCTTATCCCCTACTTCGACATTTACCTCTTTTACCTTGCCGGTAAAGGGCATCTCGAGGATGGTCTGCATTTTCATGGCTTCGTACTTGATCAGATTTTCGCCTGCTGCAACATCCTGTCCTGGTTTCACGTAAATCTCCAGAATGGTTCCCGGAATAAATGACCGCACTTCGTTCTGGTCGACAGGTTGCCACTTCTTCCGCATTCCATATTTTTTGGTATGCAGGGTATAGTATTGCGCCGTGTTGACAATAAAAACCTCGTATTTTGGTTTGTTTTCTTCCATAATAGTTTGAAATTATGATCAATTGATCAGAATGGAGGTATTCCGTGTTTTTTTGCCGGTCTCTTGTCAACCTTGTTCTCTGAAATTTCAAGTGAATGGATCAGGCGGGCACGTGTTTCAAGGGGTTCAATTACCTCGTCGATGTAGCCTTTGGAGGCGGCAACAAACGGATTGGCAAATTTATCCTTGTACTCCTGAATCTTCTGTTTACGCATTTCTGCAGGGTTTTCAGCTTCATCGATCTCCTTGCGGAAGACAATATTCGCTGCACCTTCCGGTCCCATGACAGCAATTTCTGCTGTTGGCCAGGCATAAACGAAGTCGGCACCCAAATGGCGTGAGTTCATGGCGATGTAACCGCCGCCATAGGCCTTGCGGATGATCACAGTAACCTTCGGAACAGTGGCTTCACTGTAGGCATACAACAATTTGGCACCATGACGGATCACCCCGGCATGCTCCTGATCTACTCCCGGCAAGTAACCTGGCATATCTTCCAGTGTCACGATAGGAATATTGAACGCATCGCAATAGCGGATGAAACGGGCGGCCTTATCTGAACTGTCGCAGTCGAGTACACCGGCCAGGTACATAGGCTGATTGGCTACGAAACCAACTGTATTGCCTGCTATCCGGCCAAATCCTATTACAATGTTCCGTGCAAACAACTCCATAATCTCAAAGAAATCAGAACTGTCGGATACGGCTTTGATGATATCGCGGATATCGTAGGGATAGTGCGGATCACTCGGAACGATGTCCTCAATGCTTACCGGAAAGGTTGGAGCCTGGGTCGGGAACCGAAGGGCTTTCTGGGTATTGTTCCATGGGATGAAGGAGATCAGTTTCTTAATCTGCTCGAAACATTCGTCTTCACTCAAGGCATAGAAATGGGCATTGCCAGTTATCTCGCTATGAACCAATGCTCCGCCAAGTTCTTCCATAGAAATTTCTTCGCCAAGGACCGTTTTGATCACACCCGGGCCTGTGATGAACATCTTTGAAATATTCTCGACAACGAAAACGAAGTCAGTGAGTGCGGGTGAATAGACTGCACCTCCGGCACAAGGACCGAGGATGACGGATAACTGCGGGATTACTCCGGATGCTTCTGTATTGCGGTAAAATATCTCACCATATCCTGCCAGGGAGTTCACACCCTCCTGGATTCGAGCACCACCCGAGTCGTTGATTCCGATGATCGGAACCCTCATCTTCAGGGCATGGTCCATGATCTTGGTAATTTTGCGGGCATGCATCAAACCAAGTGAACCCCCGGCAACCGTGAAATCCTGTGCATAGATGCAAACAGGCTGGCTGTACATTGTTCCGGTGCCAATAATGACGCCGTCGCCATGCAATACCTTCTTCTCCATGTCAAAATCTTTCCCTGTATGCTCGACGAACAGGTCGTACTCATGAAATGAATTTTCATCCAGGATTGCTTTGATCCTTTCGCGGGCAGTTTTTTTACCCATGGCAACCTGTTTCCCTATGGCTGCTTCTCCACCACCTTGCTGAGCCTCTTTCTTTCTTCTGCGAAGGTCAAGGATGTTTCTTTTTAATGACATAATCTGTAGTTTTTTACTAAATGTTTTGTTCCTTCCTGGAACGTATTTACGGTGAGTATATCGGGAGACAAAAATACTAAAATAAATAGCTTGGGACTGACTTTGGTCGTTTAGACACAATCTGTTTAACATGTCATGAATTACATCTATCTTAAAATCAGGAAATTAAAAAAACATAAACCCCTATCTTTTTTAATGCTGATGATTTATTTCGCTGCCCTGTTGTACAGAACAAGTGCGATTCCGGCATAGATAATGTTAGGCAGCCATACTGCCAGCAGGATGTTGAATCCGGCTTTGAAAGCAAAGATTGTACTCACCTGCATGAACATGATGTAGGAGAATCCCAGCAAAAGCCCCAGTCCAAGATGCAGACCAATACCTCCCCGCGTCTTTCGTGAGGAAAGTGATACGCCGATGATGGTCAGGATAAAAGTGCTTATTGGTCCTGCAGTACGCTGATATTCCTCCTTTTCGTAACTTGAAACATTATCGACACCCCTCAATTTAAGGTCTTTGATGTATTGCTGGAGTTGCCAATAGTCCATGGTTTCCTGCCGGGAATTTTGTTGGCCAAACTCCGCCGGAGTCATCCGGAGCGTGGTGTCGATCTGCATTCCTGTGCTAATTTTCTCAACAGGACCGCTCGTGTCACGGATATAATAATTATGGATGACCCACTTTTTTTTCTCCCGGTCCCATTTGATATAGTCTGCAATAAGTTTCGACTTCAGTTCACGGCCTTCAAACTTCTCGATGGTAAACTTGTATCCAACATCACCCTTGACATTGTAACTCTTCATGTAAACGAACACACCTGATTCAAGTTGCCTGTGTATGTTCTTGTCCGAATTGACATAATCCTTTGTGTCATAGGTATTAATGAAATTCACTCTGGAAAGGTTGGCCGGGGGAATGATAAAATTACCAAGAATCCATGACATCAGCGCAATGATTCCGGAGGCAATCATGAAGGGCCTCATCAAACGCTTATAGCTTACACCACTAGCCATCATGGCAATGATCTCGGAATTGGCCGCCATTTTCGACGTAAAAAATATCACTGCAATAAAATTGAAAAGGGCGCTGAACAGGTTGGCGAAATAGGGAATGAAATTGAGAAAGTAATCAAAGAGGATGGCTTTGAGCGGAGCATGATTGGTAATCCAGTCGTCAATTTTCTCTGAGACATCAAAAATTATGGAAATACTTATAATCAAGGCTATAGAAAGGAAAAAAGTTCCCAGATACCTCTTGATAATGTATGTGTCTATTCGCTTTAAAAATTTGGTTGACATCCGCTTCAAAAATAATAGTATAAATTTCCTTTAAAGCCTGTTTCGCATTTGGAGAACCATTTGATCTTTCCAGGGCTTAAAGGTACCCTGAAAAATTTGTTTTCTCGCCTCGTCTACCAGCCAAAGATAAAAAGCCAGATTGTGGATACTGCCTATCATGGGGCCGAGCATCTCTTTCGACTGGAAAAGGTGTCGCAGATAAGCCTTGCTGTACTGCTGATCGACGAAGGAAGTTCCATCCGGATCAATTAAGGAGAAATCGTCAGCCCACTTGTTATTTCGGATGTTAATTACTCCGTTTCGTGTAAATAGCATTCCGTTCCGTCCGTTCCTGGTAGGCATCACACAATCAAACATATCAATGCCCCTGTCAATGCCTTCGAGAATATTGATGGGATTTCCCACTCCCATCAGGTACCTGGGCCGATCGGCCGGCAATACTTCATTGACAATTTCGATCATAGCATACATATCCTCTTCCTTCTCGCCAACCGAGAGTCCTCCGATGGCGTAACCATCCGCATTGAAAGTGGCGACATGCTCTGCGGCTTTCACCCTTAAATCAGGATAGACGCATCCTTGTACTATCGGGAAAAGTGTCTGACTATATCCGTATTTGGGTTGTGTATTTTCGAATCTGTCCATGCAACGTACCAGCCATCTCTGCGTCAGTTCCAAAGATTTTTTGGCATAATCATAATCGGCATCACCAGGAGTGCATTCATCAAAAGCCATGATGATATCAGCCCCGATGGCTCGCTGAACATCCATAACGCTTTCCGGAGTAAAAAGATGACGTGACCCGTCGATATGCGATTGGAATTTGGCTCCTTCCTCCGTTATTTTTCGTATATCACCCAAAGAAAACACCTGGAAACCACCACTGTCAGTCAGAATTGGCTTATCCCATCCGTTGAAGCGATGCAAGCCTCCAGCCTTTTCAAGAACTCCGATTCCCGGACGCAGGTAAAGGTGATAGGTATTTCCGAGGATAATCCTCGCCTTAATATCCTCCTTCAGCTCTTTGATATGTATTCCTTTTACAGACCCGGCGGTTCCTACCGGCATGAAAACGGGGGTTTCCACCACTCCGTGGTCCGTATGGAATTTGCCGGCTCTTGCCTTTGTATCTAAAGATGTATGCTCTAATTCGAACTTCATTGAAAAGATTTCAAGCCGCAAAGATAGTCATAATAGCAAAATAACATTTCCGGCATATTCACCACCGGATTAAAAAAGTTGATCAAAAATAGGGTACTTACCGTCGCATTGTGTATTTTTGGGAACTTTTGTTAAGATTATGACAATAGATTTCGGGGAATTTCAATTTACTGCAGAAGAGTTTACAGGGCTGATTCTTTTTGCTTTGGCATTTCTGGTACAACTGGTTTATCTGATCCTGTTGATCAAATTCATTTTCAGTGGGAAACAGAAAAATCAAGAACCAAACTCACCTTCTGTATCCATCATCATCACCTCCAGAAATTACATTGAGCATTTGCAAACATTGCTTCCGACACTTCTTTCACAGGATTATCCCGAGTACGAAGTGGTGGTGGTAGATGATTGTTCCACGGATGGTACCGACTGGTTGCTCGCGGAGATGAAAATAAGTCACGGAAAGCTGAAAACAACACGCATCATCCAGGAAACCGACTTTCCCAATGCACTCGCCATTTCAATTGGGGTAAGAGCCTCATCAAAGGATTGGCTCATATACCTTAGCCCGCTTTGCGAAGTCAGCGACAACCAGTGGCTGAAAAATTACATGCAAAGACTGGAACCGGATAAAGAAGTATCCATTGGATATATGCATTATAACCAATCCACCGGCAATTACAAAAGCTGGATGCGATTTGAAAATTTTACATCCTACCTGCTCTCCGGCGCCGGGAAAGCCTTTGGTTTGACCATGCCCGTTTTCGAATACAACATCGCTTACCGGCGGGAGAAATTTTTGGAACTGCGCGGATTTGCTGCCGTTCTTGATTCACCCTTCAGCGAAAATGAGTTATTCATCAACAAGATAGCGACAAGTCAAAATACGGTTGTTCAAATAAGTAAAACCAGCCCAATTGCCTATACAGGTGAAACTGATTGGTATGACCTTTTTGAGTTCAAAAAGAAGCAACTGATGCTCCGGCGAAAGTTTAACGCCGGTCAGCGATTTTTCAGGTCTCTCAACCTTATCAGCCGATTGGTACTTACGGCATCCCTGATCTTACTACTGTTTGTTTCTCCCTGGAAATTCTGGATATTGGGCGGATGGTCTTTCCTGGTCATCTTCGAAATGACATGGATTGCCGTGGCTACAAAGAAATTAGGGGAGAAGAATTTTATACCTATGTTGATGATTTACAAGGCTTTTCTGCCTGTGATCAACATCAGTTTCATGATCAACCAACTATTTACCGGTAACAAAAGAAAATGGAAGTAAGCCAGGGCCCGTCCGGTAATGCAAAGCGAGACATCGAATTGGTGGATGCTGCCCGAAAAGGCAGTGAAAAAGCTTATGCCGATCTGATGCGCCGCTACAAGGATACCATCTACTTTATGTTACTGAAGATGGTGAATAACCGCACGGATGCCGAAGACCTTACCATTGAAGCATTCGGGAAGGCCTTTACAAATATCCATCAATATACACCCCAATATGCATTCAGCACCTGGCTTTTCCGTATCGCTTCTAACAACGCGATAGATTTCATGCGGAAAAAAAGGGCAGTCACGGTTCCCCTTGAGCCATCCTCCGGCGACAGGCAGGTCAGCGGTGAATACAACTACAATGCCAGGGCAGACGGCTATAACCCGGAAGAAAGCATCATCCGTGATCAAAACTCGCAGATTCTACGAAAAATGGTGGCCAAACTTAAGCCGCGCTACCGCAAACTTCTGGAGCTTCGCTATTTCCAGGAATATTCGTACGATGAAATTGCGAAGGAACTTGATCTCCCTCTTGGCACAGTCAAGGTGCAGCTCTTCCGCTCCAGGGAAATGCTGTTTGAATTGCTGAAGAACAATGAAATCGCGAAGTAATGTGCTAATGTGCTAATTTGCTAATGTGCTAATATGCTAATATGCTAATGTGCTAATGTGCTAATGTGCTAATGTGCTAATTTATGGAAAGAAGAAATATTGTTCTGGAAAAGAGTTACGAATTTGCATTAATTATCATTGAGTTTTCGGAGCAATTAGAACAACTAAAAAAATTCGTAATTGCAAGACAATTATTAAAATCTGGTACTTCGATTGGTGCAAATATTAGCGAAGCTCAATCAAGTGAGAGTAAGGCTGACTTTATTCACAAATTGAAAATAGCTGCCAAAGAAGCAGAAGAAACAAAATATTGGTTGATACTATGCAAGTTATCACCATCCTATCCTTTTGATGAGTCACTTTTATCTAAACTTGACGAAATACAAAAATTACTGTCCTCCATAATTTCCATCTTAAAGCACAATGATCATGGACTTAATCATTAGCACATTAGCATATTAGCACATTAGCACATCTTGGAACCAATAAAGAAATATTTTCCAGATTTAACTCCGCTTCAAATTGATCAGTTTGAACAGCTGGGACCACTTTACCGTGATTGGAACGAAAAAATCAACGTGATTTCCCGCAAGGACATTGAGGAGTTGTACGTCCATCATGTACTTCACTCACTTTCACTGGCCAGGATCATCCGTTTCAGACCCGGCACGATGATTATTGACGTTGGAACCGGTGGGGGGTTCCCCGGTATTCCGCTTGCCATCCTGTTCCCGGAATCCCAATTCACGCTGATTGATTCCATCGGAAAGAAAATCCGGGTTGTCGGAGAAGTTGCCGCCGCTTTAAAACTAAACAATGTTGATGCCCGGCACAACCGGATCCAGGAAATTAAAACGCGTTACGACTTTGTGGTCAGCAGGGCAGTAACTGCATTCCCCGATTTTGTTTCGATGGTGCGCAAAAATGTATCCCCTGCCTCAATCAATGCGATTCCCAACGGGATTCTCTATCTGAAAGGAGGCGATTTCACGGAAGAGATTAGTCCATTCAAAACATCTGCCGAGGTTTTTGAACTGGCTAAAATCTTTTCGGAACCCTACTTTGAGACCAAGAAAGTGATCTATCTCCCGGTGAGATAATTTATACGAATTATAAATTTTTCACTATTTATCTATTTGTTTGGACGATAAATAAAAATATCCTATTTTTGCACTCCTCAAATACAGGAAATAAGTAGTAAATAAACATAGAGATGAAAAGAACATTTCAACCTTCGAACAGAAAAAGAAAAAACAAACACGGATTCCGTGAGAGAATGTCGACTTCTAACGGTCGCCGCGTATTGAATGCCCGTCGTGCAAAAGGTCGTCACAAACTAAGCGTTTCCGATGAGCCAAATCACAAAAGATAATTTCTAATTATTATATTGTGATAGGCAAAAGGTAAAGAACTTGATTCTTTACCTTTTGTGTTTTTTGCCTATTTTTGAGATCCAGGTAATCAGACAGATTGCTTCACTCTGTTCGCAATGACGGTACTTTTTTAATGATGCGTGGTGATAACGAAGTGTAACTTTCTATTAATTTAGCGTCATTGCGAGGAGGCACGACGAAGCAATCTGCTGAATTACAAATAAATAATCATTATGTCTTCTGCCGTATTATCCCTTTTCAGCCAATCAGGCATTTCCAATGAACTGCTCAGTATTGCGGAGAAAGTCGCTTCCGATGAACGAATCACCTCAGGGGAGGGTGTATTGCTCTTCCAGGAAGGTTCCCTGCCATTTCTTTCCGTACTTGCCGACGACGTCCGTCACAAAATCAATGGCAAGCAGGTCTTTTTCAACCGCAACATTCATCTTGAACCAACCAATATCTGTGTGAACCATTGCGCTTTCTGCTCCTACCGAAGGAAAAAAGGAGAGGAGGGCTGTTGGGAACTGGGCATCGGAGATTTGGTGCAGATGGCGCAAGACCATGCGCTTTCGGGAATAACAGAAATACATATCGTGGGAGGAGTTCATCCTGACAGGGATGTTTATTTTTATGCTGATCTGCTGCGAGAGATTTCCAAAATCATGCCAGGGGTTCAGCTGAAAGCCTTCACAGCCGTTGAGATAGATGCCATGTGCAGTTTTGCCTCCATGGACATCAAAACCGGACTGAACCTTCTGAAAGAGGCCGGATTGGTTTCCTTGCCCGGTGGCGGCGCAGAAATCTTCGATGAAACCCTCCGATCCAAAATATGTCCGGACAAAACGGGTTCGGCAGAATGGCTGAATATACACCGCACGGCACATCAACTGGGAATCCCTACCAATTCGACCATGCTTTACGGCTTGCTGGAAGATTACACGCATAGGATTGATCACCTCGAAAGACTAAGGACCCTGCAGGATGAAACGGGCGGATTCAATGCATTCATCCCCTTGAAATTCCGACATTACAACAACAGGTTTTCACATATCGAAGAGACAACGACTCTTGAAGACTTAAAAAATTACGCCGTTTCACGCATCTTTCTGGATAACATTCCTCACCTGAAGGCATACTGGCCTATGATCGGGAAGAAAGTGGCCCAGCTTTCCCTTGCTTTTGGAGTGGATGACCTGGATGGTACGATCGACGATACCACCAAAATCTATTCGATGGCCGGTTCGGAAGAACAATCTCCGGTCGCAACGACATCCCAACTTATCGAGATGATAGAAGGCGCAGGTTTTATCGCCGTGGAACGGGATACCCTATACAAGGTCATAAGAAGTGCCTAGAGTGATCTAAAGTGCCTAAAATTCCTAAAGTTTTGGGCTCCCAAATTTTGGCACGAAGTACTTTAGGCACTCTAGGCACTTTAGATCACTTTAGGCACTTTAAATACTTTAGGCACTTTCTTCTCGGGAATAAATTATAATTTTACACACATTAAT
>CAIUUO010000130.1 GCA_903902325.1 uncultured Bacteroidia bacterium | reverse complement strand
TGACATAATTTAGAAAACTCCATTAAACTCAAAGTTCTAACCTTATCTTTATATATATCTGCCTTCTCAGCATCATGAATAAATCCAAAGGGATTTGAATAAGTTGGTACATAATGGCATTTTATCGAACCTCTCATTTGTCTGTATGCTATACCAACTACATCAGTCATTCCTTTAGTTTTATATTGAAAAAAATAACCATCATCATTTATGAAGTCACCTGAAATAAAGCCAAACGAGATTAATATGGAAAAACAATATTCAGAGAATTCTGAGTAAGTCATTGGAATTTTGCTCTCCAAAACTAAGTAATCTCTATCTGATAGTTCTGTGATTTTTTTCTTCGCAACAAAAAAATGAAACACCTGGTCTTTAATTATAATTTCAGTTGCTTCTCTAGTGTGAATACCAGATTTATAGTAATAATCAATTAATACATTTTCAACTGAAAACATGTAGTTTATCTTCTTGTTTAATGGTAATGCCAGTCTATGATATTTTAACTCAACCTTATCAAAGTTTCCGTATTCAAATGCAGGAATTTTACCATATGCATGACTGCCTGTTTTTTCTGTAAGAAACAAGTAAGGAATTTTTATTTTTAAATCGTTTTGGATTATTTCTAAATCTCTGAAATCCCATTTATCATGTTCGAAAATTATAGAATCATGAAATAGTGTAAATTTTATTCCTTTATCATTAGGTTCCAATTGAATCTTGTAGCTCGGAGAAAACTCTTTTGATGATATTAAACCATTCTCTATTTTTCGAATTCTATGAAGTAATTCAAAAGATTTTGATAATTCAATTATATTTTCAATTCTCTTCAATGCCTTGCTGCTAGCGGTTTTGGATCAATTTTGCTATCGGGCGAGTGTATGTGCCGTAGGGGATTGTGGAGTGGTTTCCTGTCCACCGATACTAAAGTTAGAGCGGGATACACCGCTTGAATTCCAACTGAAACCCTTATGGCATATACACTCTATCATTGGGTGTGTTTTATTTTCTCAAAATCCTGAGGCTCAAATGAACTAGTATTTTGCAATACATTCATTTTAAATCTTTCTTTCTTTTCAGAAGGTAAGTTTTTATACTTCAACAAACTACCACTATTATTCTTATGATGATAATCGAGTGTTCTATTTGCAAAATCCTCAAAATCAATTTTACTTATGACGATTTCATCGATTCTCTGAACATACAAATTAGTAGCATTTATCAAAGAAGCGACCTCTTTAAAGGTCAGGGATTTTCCACTATGTGCTTTCGGAATTAATTGCTGAATTTCAAGTCCACAAAACTGTGATTTAATTTCTTCCTCTTTGTTCTTTAAATGTATCTCATATTCTCCTAGAATTTCATTTTCAGCAAAATAATGGGTCAAATTATTGCGCCAAGTAATTAATAAAAGAACTAGTCCTGTTAATGTTTTGTCAGCATTAAAGTATTCTTGAATTCCAAGAACTTTATTATAAACTGAACGATTTGCTTTTTCAAAAATCAGTTCAAAATCTTTATGAGCTATTGGCTTAGGAGATTTATTCAAATATGTCAGATATAAATCAATACCATCAACTGCATGGGATAAAAAAGAATCTAGCAAAAATTCACGAGACCGTCTTGCAGAACGAAATACATCATGAGGCTCCCAACTTGTAGAAAACTCTTCTGGTTTCTTAATATTTGGATTGTTTTCTACTTCATGAAGACCAATTAAACTAGTAATCAGAAAATGATTTGCTTGACCAAATCTTCTTTTAAATAATCTTCTTGCTTTTGTTGATTTCATATCATTTTATTTGTCCACTACTCAGGAATCGAACCTGCGTCTCCATCCTTTAAAAGAGCCATAATGGCTATGAAGGGAGGCGTCTTTCCAATTAGACTACTAGTGGGTTTTCAATGCATACCCCATAACTCGTTTAAATCCGCAACAAACATGCGCTTATACAATGAATTTAGGAACAAGAGGCAGGTTTGTTGCTTATTACAAGCTGTTAAACTTACTTAATAATATTTGAATACCAAAGCTTTAGCAAGAAAAATTGAGCTGGGCACGCCTGGGTGTTGCGGTTGGTAACTTCCCATTTTTCGGCTAAAGCCCTTTATGGCGTTCCATTCCAACAATTTCCGAAATGCCAAGGTTCATTTTTTTCCCATTTTGCGGGTAACCTCTTGCCCAATTTTGGTATTAACCTATTGAAAAAGAATTCAAACCCTGCTTTAACAAGCCTGCTTGATCACCTGTTTCCACGTATTGCACCTGCAACGACCTGCTTCTTTCAATTTTCGACTTACCGTAACCATCCACCACTGGTTCAAAATTCCAAATAACACCGTAATCATTCGTTTAAATAATTGTCAACTGTCAATTGTCAATTTTCATAGGGTTCTCAACCATTTATTATTAACCCCTTAATTTAATTTAAATGAAATACCCACGAGGGGATTTTCAGACCATCCGAAAATGATATAGTGGGTATTCCATGCGACCTTTAACCCTTAATTTAAAAACGCATGAAAATGAACATGAACCGCAGTTTCGGCTGCAAAAACGAAGAGTTGCCCGTTGTATGCGGGTTTGGCGCTACCAGCCTGGCGCGCGATCTTGGTGATTTCACCGCCTATTCCCCCCTGTTCGATGCAACCTACCTAACCGCATTTAAAACCAAAATTGATGCCGTCGCGGAGTTGGTGCAACCCCGTTCGGAAACGGTCGAGCTAAAGGTAATTACCGAACGGATCTACCAAACGCTGGATGGACTGATTGCCCCAATAAACCATCTGTCTGGTTATCTCGATCTGACCGGTAACGAGGCGCCGGTCTCTTCCGACGATTTCGGCCTGGTGCAACTGCGCAAAAGCGCCCGGTCGAGGGATGTGGAAAGTGTGCTGATGCTGTTGCATACGGTTGGAGTAAACATCGGCAAATACAAAACTGCGTTAATGGCCAAAGGACTAACCGAGGAGCTGATCGCTAAGTTTACAGATGCTGGCAAGCTATTGGCCGAAGACAAAAACAAGAGGTACGCCCTTGTTTCGAACCGTGCCGCCATTGTGCAGAAAAACCAGGGACAGCTGAATGATCTGTACGACCAGCTGACAGAGGTCTGCAGAATTGGAAAAATCCTTTACAAGCAAACCGACAATGCCAAACTGAAAGATTACACATTTGCAAAAATGATGACCCAGGTCAGGGTGAGTGCCAGGCCGGTGGCAGCAAAAACAGAAGTTGCTGTAAATCCATAAGAAAGTTCCCAAACTGTTAATTAGCGCTCCGGACCGACCAACAAGGATTTTCAATCAGTCACTTTGCGCTCCGGAGCTGCTATCAAGCTCCACGGAATAGCTACTAAGTTTCCCTGAACCGTTATTAAGCTTCCCCGAATTGCTACCATGTTACCCATAACTGTTACATAGCTTCCCCGAATTGCCATTATGTTCCCTATAACTGTTACAAAGCTTCCCCGAATTGCTACTATGTTCCGCAGAACTGTCACTAAGGTTCCCGGAATAGCTACTAAGTTCCCCGGAATTGTTACTAAGCTCAAAGTAAAATTATTTTTTAGCGCAAAACCTTATTTTTCTTCAATTAACCTTAGTAGCTATTCAGAAATCGCCACCCTTGCTCCCGCGCGATTACATCGCGTGGTTGAATGAAAGTAATTCTTACTTTTATATTCACAGCAGCGCTGCCGATTATGCCGGAGAGAGAGGAATGTTGGGCAGTGTCATGGTTATCAGGTAGAGTGGAAACCACGCGATGCAATCGCGCGGTAGCGAGAGACTCCCCGTTTCTCAGTTTCTCCGTTTCATGATCACCCTTCGGCTTCGCTCAGGGACCGACTCCCCGTTTCTCTGTTTCTCCGTTTCATGAGCACCCTTCGGCTTCGCTCAGGGACCGTCTCCCCGTTTCTCTGTTTCTCCGTTTCATGATCACCCTTCGGCTTCGCTCAGGGACCGACTGCCCGTTTCTCTGTTTCTCCGTTTCATGATCACCCTTCGGCTTCACAGCAGCGACCGAGGATTCAGAAACTCAAACTGTAACCTGTAACCTGTAACCTGTAACCTGTTCCCCGCAACCCGTATCCCGCGCCCCGCTCAATGGAATAACAAACGATGCAATCATGCGGTAGCGGGGCATAAGCATGCGTTTAGCTGTTGTATCTATTTTATACGTAAATCGTCAGGGTTCTGTCTACAATCCCAAATTGAGTGAATGACAATTTTTTCATTGTCATATTCATAGAAAAGGACATAATCCTCAACGATAAGTCCCCGAACAGATTCTATTTCTGTATTAAGACCAATGTCGGGCTGTTTTAAAAGAATTTGAAGCTCTTTATTTAACCTTTGGTATAGTTTTGCAGAATAAGTCTTACTCTTGTTTCTTTCAGCGTAAAACTCCAGCATTTTGAAGAGTCTGATCTCGGCTCTATGCGACCATTTTATCTTGCGCTTAGCCATCCCGAAACTTTTTTATCCAGGAGTTCATGCTCAATGAAAAGACCTTGCTCAATCTCTTTCCTGGACGCAATGATTTCGTTTCTTTGCTCAACTGTCAAAGAGATAACTTCTGTATCAGTTTTTGATTCCAGAATAGTCTTCAGTGCCTTGAGAAATGAAATGTCATTTATCTCGGTAATCCTATGTATCAAGACTTTCTTTAGTTCAATCGTTGTCATGGTTATTCTCCCTATTGATCACAAAGATACAAATATTTTCGTATCAAAGTTCCACTGCGCAGAAAGGCGGTTTGTTGGCTACTCGTGTAAGTTGCCAACGAAGTTCATTCCTTTTCAGAAACCCCTTCATCTTTTATATCCGCAACTAACATTCTCCTACACGATGAATTTGTTTATGTGTTGAGGCAGGCTTGTCATCGATTATTCAAAAGTAAACTTACCTAATAGTGTTTGAATACCAATGCATTAGACAGGTAAATTGTGCAGGGCAGAAACGGGTGATGAGGCTGTCTCAAAAGCCACGATGAAATTTTGTGCGCTTACAGTTTGAAAGTTCATTCCACTTTTTTACCCCTAAATCCCCTGAAGGGGACTTTGAATTCGTGAAATGGTCAGGATTTAAGCCCCTTTAGGGGTTTGGGGTCTGAGCAATACGGAAATCACTTTCAAATTAGAATCAAAAGAAAATATTCGTTGACTTTTGAGACGGCCTCATTTTTTAATTCTCAACGATCACAAATTGTTGCTCCCTTTTCCGGTCCGGCAGTGGTTATCATTAAAGCGCGCCAGAGAAAAGTCAACGGGTGACTTGGAGTCACCCGCTGACTACCGCTAGTTTCAACATTCCATTCTTCCGTCC
>CAIUUO010000129.1 GCA_903902325.1 uncultured Bacteroidia bacterium | reverse complement strand
CAGGAGCGGCCCCCGACATCAAACGCGAAAATGCCGTGGATCAGTGGAAAGATGAAATGGTCGAATACGAAAAGCTAAATCCCATCACGATAAGGAGCGACGTATTCTTTTTACCAACTCGTAAGATTTCTCTGACATCTTTGCCGACGCGTGAACAAGACGTAATCGCCTTGTTTAACCAGATGCTAGCAGGCGGAATCATTCGCGGGATGCGAATCATGTCCACGAACGAGCGATTTACTTACGACTCGCTTTTTAGGATAATCTTGGAGGAGCCGACCGAACATCACCTTTATCACAGGGAGAACAATCCCCTTGGAATAGCACAAGAAGTCTTAAGTGCCTTCGCGGAGCTACCATTTGTCAGTAAGCCCAAAGTGCTCGAATACAAATATTCGCTGGATGGCCTGATGGAGGACCTTGGAACCCAAGACAAAAACACCAAGGACATCGGGCTTGTCGTTGTGTGGGAAACGGGCAGCCAGTACGAAGAAAACTACAAGATCACTTCTCTTCTCGATGAAGGGAATCTAGCGGAGCGGCAGTATCACGGCGTCACTCACGTAATGACCAAAACTAAAGAGTTGAAGAACCTTGTTTGGATATGGGATCTGCAGGACTTTGCATCCCTGGGTGCCGATCTTACAGATTATAATCCGGGGAACGAATATTGGGATCTAATTGCCATGGACATGTATGGAAGCGATAAAACAAACTACAGCATCGAGAAATACAATGCAATTGTGAAAACCGCAGCAGGGAAGCCAATTGCAATAGGCGAATGTCAATTGCTGCCAACTTCCGAAGAACTCAGGGCACAGCCAAAGTGGACCTTTTTTATGAGCTGGGCCGAATTGACAGTGAAACACAATACCATCATGCAGATTTCAGGATTGTACGACGATGCCGGAGTAGTCACACTGGATAGAATGCCTGGATGGAACGATAAGAATCAAAAATAGGCTGCTTGAAATTTTAACGGTTTTAACCTAAATGTCAAACAAAATGAATAGTTGTTTTTATCATTTTTCAATACGCTATAATAAATGCATTTCTCTGGTTATTTTTCTGATACTTTCAATCGGGACGAATGCCCAGTATAAGCCCAATTTTGGACTGAGCGAACCGCAGGATCCTGCCACCATGCCAAAATCATTGGTTCAACCGCAGACATCATTGAGGAAGGCAAAAGTTGTTACCCGCGCTAAATTGCAAGAAATTAAGGATGGAGAGTACCAGCTCTCATCAGGTTGGGAAATGGCAGAGGATGATCAGATAATCGGGGCTGATGGTTCAATTTTTAGTCCGGATTTCAACACTTCCGGTTGGTACAATGCCATAGTTCCTGGTACGGTACTCACTACATTGGTGGATCAGGGAGTCTACCCTGATCCCTATTTTGGGTTGAACAATCTATCCATTCCGGAATCACTTTGCAGGAAGAACTGGTGGTACCGACTTCCATTGTCATTGCCGTCCGTCGCAGCGGGTAAAACCATTTGGCTGCTCTTCAATGGGATTAACTACAAGGCGGATATCTGGCTGAATGGCAAATTGCTTGGAAAAATTTCCGGGGCATTCCAGCGTGGAGAGTTTGACGTGACAGGGTTTTTGAATCTGCAGGCAAATAATATCCTTGCGGTACACATTTATCCGCCTAATAATCCGGGTATTCCTCACGAAGAATCTTTGAAGACAGATGCTGGTCCCAACGGCGGACAACTCTGCCTCGACGGTCCTACTTTTATTTCCTCAGAGGGCTGGGACTGGGTACCGGGTATCAGAGACCGTAACATTGGAATTTGGCAGGATGTTCGGTTGCGTCTGACAGATGCAGTGACAATTATTGATCCTCAGGTAATTACTGACTTGCCATTACCCGACACTACCTCAGTGGCCATTACGATTAAAGCTGGAATCAGAAATAATTCGTCCAAAACACAGAAATTGACTTTGAGCGGCCAAATTGAGGGAATTAAATTCAGTAAATCATTTGAATTGAAGCCCAATGAGTTAATTCAAGCGAATTTCTCACCAGTTGATTTTCAGGAGTTGAACCTGCGCCATCCCAGATTGTGGTGGCCGAACGGATATGGACATCCAGAATTGTATCAACTGAATTTACAGGTAAAACTGGAAAATCAACAACTGTCTGATTATAAAAATGTCAGGTTTGGAGTTCGTGAATTTTCCTATGAAATGACTGTTCAACAACCTGATCAATCCTGGTGGAGGGTGGAGTTTAATCCTGTCAAATCTGCAGGTAAGGTGATGTTTAATACAATCGACCGTACCGATATCGGAAAGGGGACATTTCTTCCAAAGTTGGCAGATTCAGCGGATGCTTCCCAACTCACATCCCTGGATAAAAACAGTGACAATCCTTTCCTGACCATCAAAGTCAACGGTGTGCCGGTTTTCTGCAAGGGAGGAAACTGGGGGATGGATGATGCCATGAAAAGGGTTTCCCGTGATCGGCTGGAGCCGAATTTCAGACTTCACAAGGAGGCCAATTTCAACATGGTGCGCAATTGGACCGGAGAAAGTACGGAGGCTGTTTTCTATGACCTTTGCGACGAATACGGAATGCTTGTTTGGAACGATTTCTGGCTTTCAACAGAGGGTTATAATCTGAATGTAAATGACAATCAGCTTTTTATAGCGAATGCCAGAGAGGTGGTCAAAAGGTTTCGCAATCACCCGTCCATTGCCATCTGGTGCCCCCGCAACGAAGGCTATGCCCCGGCTCAACTCGAACCTCAGCTCCAGGCACTTATCGCGACAGAAGATGGAACCCGGTTGTATCAGCCCAATTCTCGCAATCTGAACCTTCGGCCAAGTGGTCCTTGGAGATTTTATCCCAATCCGGCAGATTACAGCAGAGATGTTCAGGGATTCAATACGGAAATTGGTATTCCTTCCGTACCAACCGCGGCTTCCATGTTGAAAATGATGGCAAAGGAAGACACCTGGCCCATCAGCGATATCTGGGCCTATCATGATTTCCATCTGGGCCAAAAAGATTATTGTAATTCAATTGAAAAGCTTTACGGGAAACCAACATCGCTGGAAGATTTTTGTAAAAAGGCACAGTTGATCAACTATGAAAGTCATCGGGCCATGTTTGAGGCCTGGAACAGCAAATTGTGGAATCATGTGAGCGGGGTTTTGCTTTGGATGACCCATCCTGCCTGGCCGAGTACCGACTGGCAGGTTTATTCGTGGGATTATGAGACCCTTGGATCCTATTTTGGCTCGAAAAAGGCATGCGAGCCTTTGCACATTCAAATGAATCTCCAGGATAATAAAGTCGTAATCGTCAATTCTACCCAAAAGATTTATAAGAACCTGGAAGCAGTGATGGAATTTTTTGATTTGAATGGTAAAAGGCTTCGCATCCGAAAAATCAGCACCGAAGTATTGAACAATCGGCTTACCAATTGTTTTGAGGCTGAACTTTCATCTGACCTCCCTGACATATACCTGATCCGACTCGGCCTTTCAGAGGGGGGAAAATTATTGTCAAGGAATGAATACTGGAGAACAAAAAAGGGAAATGGCAGTTTTGATGAATTAGGTAAAATATCTTCAAAGCCTTTGAACGCAAAGGTTTTGAAGAAGGAAGACGGTAAGCTGACTTTTGTTGTTTCCAATCTGGCCAAAACTTCTTCAATTGGATTGAAATTCAATCTTTTGGATCAGGAGAATAACAGGATTGTTCTTCCGGCATATTTTTCGGATGGCTATTTCACATTGCTGCCAGGCGAGAAAAGGCTAATGGAAGTTAAATGGAATAGTCTCGACTGCAACAAAGTAAAAGTTGTTGTCGAAGGATACAACTCAAAACAACAGTTTCTTTTTGAAACAAAATAGAAATCAAATATTGAATTGCTAATTTTAACCAAATTAGATAAAATGAATCTAAAATGTAGTCTGTTTTTTCTGCTTTTGGCCGGGTCATTGGCACTTCAGGCGCAAATCACCACCCAACCCTACAAACCTCCTGGTAAGGGACTGAAACAACACCCCTTTTTATATGCAGGAGAATGGGATACAAGGCATCCAGAGGCCCAGTCGATGTTTCTTGTGCGCGGTGGCAAGGTGGTTTGGAAATATTCCATCCCCATGAAATTGGCCAACGGGAATATACAGGAGTTTGACGATGTGACGATGCTTTCGAATGGGAACATCGTTTTTGCCTGCATGTCAGGTGCTGGAATCATTTCTCCCGATAAGAATTTAATTTGGGAGTTTCATTGTCCGGAAGGGACCGAAACCCACTCCTGCCAACCAATTGGTAAAGACAGTGTGCTGATGGCACTGAACGGCACTCCCGGTAAGGTTCTGATATACAATACTGCCACGAATAAATTATTGAACGAGATCATTATTCCAACCTCCACTGCCAACCGCCATGGGCAGTTCCGGCATGTCAGGATTACTCCGCAACACACGATCATGGTGCCACAGATGCCTGAAGGAAAAGTTGTGGAATATACGATGGAGGGAAAAGAGATATGGTCGGTTGAGGCCAAATCTGCATGGTCGGCCATCCGTTTACACAACGGAAATACCCTGATTTCGGGAGATGGCAAGAGTTATACCCGCGAGGTCAATACCAAAGGTGAGACAGTTTGGGAATTTACCCAGGCCGATGCACCCTTTAAATTGTACAACAACCAGACAGCCAACAGGCTGGCCAATGGAAATACAGTGATTTGCAACTGGTGTGCTGGTAACAAGAATACGGAGGAATGGAAGACAACTGTTCAGGTTTTCGAAGTTACGCCGGCTAAGAAAATTGTTTGGGCTCTTTCATCCTGGGACTATCCTGACCTGGGACCCTCGACTTATATTCAACTCCTGGATGAAGAGGGAAATCCTGATAATGGGGAACTTCAGCGGTAGTAATATTTGTTCAAATTCTTAGAAATTCAAATTATAATCTATGAAGACTAAATTATTGCTTTGTCCACTCCTTTTTGCTTTCCTGACTGTCAGTTGTCAGAGACAAAATCCAAAGCGTGATTTATCCCTTTGGTACGACCGTCCTGCCACCGACTGGTACGAGGCCCTGCCCATCGGTAACGGAACGCTTGGTGCAATGGTTTACGGTGGAATTGTAAAGGAACACCTTCAACTCAATGAAAATACGCTGTACTCAGGTGAACCCGGACGCAAAGTGAAGCTTGACTTCACCAGGAGCCTCGGGAAAGTCAGGCAACTGATCAAAGAGGGAGACCTGAAGCAGGTTAACGAGATCATCGCCCGTGAATGGATGGGCAGGGCACAGGATTGTTACCAGCCATTTGGAGACCTGGAGGTGGAATTTAATCACTCCGAACAGGTCTCGGATTTCAGAAGGGAGCTGGATCTTTCGACAGCCATTTGTAAGACCGACTATACGGTAAATAAAATAGGGTATCACAGGGAGGTCTTTGCAAGTTTTCCTGACAAGGTGATTGTATTGAGAGTCAAGACAGATAAAAAAGGGGCTATTTTCTGCAAAATAGGACTGAAAGGGGCTCATCCAACGGCAAAAACGGTATCCGAGGTTCAGGTTCTGGTCATGAAAGGTCAGGCTCCTGCATTTGTGGTTCGCAGGACTGTCAAAAATCTGCACGACTGGAAACAGGAATGGATGTATCCCGAGTTGTTCGATGAGAAGGGAGTTCAGATTCCCGGTAGGGAGACCATTATGTATGGGGATAAATTGAATGGCGAAGGTACTTTTTATGAAGGCAGGTTAGGCGTTCAACTGCTGGGTGGAAAGTTGGAATCCATTGCGGATCAATTGGTCGTTACCGGTGCGGATGAAATTACCATTCTGTTATCGATGGACACCAGTTTCAATGGGTTTGACAAGAGTCCAAGCAGGGAAGGGGTGGACCCTTCCATCGGTACAACTGCCAACCTGAAAGATGCTTTGGCCAAAAATTATGGTGAATTGAAGAACAACCATTTGAAAGATTATCAAAATTTATTTAACAGGGTAGATATCAGCCTTGGTGCATTGACAGAACAAGGGAAGCTACCCACAGACAAGCGACTCAGCGCCTACCGCAACGGGGGTGATCCATCGCTGCCTGCACTGGCACTTCAATATGCCCGTTATCTTACCATAGCTGCATCCCGGGCCGGAGGACAACCCATCAATCTTCAGGGAATTTGGAACAACGAAATTGTTCCGCCGTGGGCAAGTGGCTATACGATGAACATCAATTCTGAAATCTATTACTGGATGACGGAAGCCGCCAACCTGGGGGAATGTACCGAACCTGTGCTGAATTTTGTCAAGCAAATTGCAGTTAATGGGAAAGAACATGTGAAGGAAAGTTTCGGCTATCCGGGGTGGACGGCCCATCACAATACAAGTATCTGGCGCACAACCCAGCCTGTCGACAATGCCAATTGCTCCTTCTGGCCCATGGCAGGGGGCTGGACCTGCCAGCAAATCTGGACACATTACCGCTATTCGAAAGACAAGGTATTTTTGAAGGAATACTGGCCGGAACTCAAGGGTGCGGCCGAATTTCTGAGCCACTGGCTGGTTTTGAACGATCAGGGACATTACGTGACACCTGTCGGCTCATCTCCGGAACATGGTTATTATCCTGATGGCCAAAATTATTCCACCCCATTCTGCCAGGGAGCCGTGATGGATTTGATGATCACCAAAGAGTTGTTTACCAATTGCATAGAAGCGTCTAAAATACTTGATGTTGACAAGGAGTTTATTGTGAGGATTAAAAATCAACGAGATAGCCTGCAACCATACAAAATCGGATCGAAGGGTCAGTTGCTCGAGTGGGACAAAGAATACCGCGAAATAGATTCCAAGCACAGGCACATCTCCCATCTCTATGCTTTGTGCCCTGGATTTGAAATTTCCAGGGAAGGAACCCCCGAATTGTTTAACGCAGCGAAGAAAACCCTTGAAATTCGCGGAGATGCGGCAACCGGCTGGTCGATGTCATGGAAAGCCTGCTGTTGGGCCAGGTTAAAGGATGGCAACCACGCTTACAAGATTTTTAACAACCTCTTCGTCATGGGTGACAGGAAAACTCCGGGTTTGTTGCCCAACCTGCTTTCCTCCTGTCCGCCTTTCAACATCGACGGTAATTTTGGCGCAGGTGCT
Source organism: uncultured Bacteroidia bacterium (assembly GCA_903902325.1). GTDB lineage: Bacteria > Bacteroidota > Bacteroidia > Bacteroidales > Prolixibacteraceae > CAINVV01. Next base: position 3,334 of record CAIUUO010000129.1, on the reverse strand, counting down.
GCTGTCATTGAAATGCTCCTACAGAGTCAGCAAACCAAAAATGTGGATGGAAAAATTATGCCGGTCATTGAGCTGCTTCCTGCTTTGCCTGACATCTGGAAAGAGGGCAGTGTAAGCGGATTGCGTGCCGCCGATGGTTTCGAGGTCAGTATCAGCTGGAAAGAGGGAAAACTGGTCAAAGCAACAATCAAATCACTCCTTGGGGAAGAAGGTATTGTCAGGTACGATGGGAAAGATGCTCATATACACCTTAAAAAGGGTGAAACCATGCAACTGTAAGGGTGTTTAGGTATTTAAGCAATTATTCATAAATGAATACAACCAATTTTTTAAAACTCACATATCAAGTAATAATAGTTTTTGTAAGTATTTCTCTGCGGTTTCCTGCATTTGGCCAGGATAGAGATTTGTTGCCAAAGCCTCCGGTGTCAATCAGTTCGTTCGTCCCCGCTAATGAGCAAATTGCACCTATGTCCCTCGAAGAGAGGGTCAAAAGAGGAGTAGCCCCCCAAAGAGGAGTAGCCAGCATTGCTCCGGGTACGGGGAAGAATGACTTGCTCTTCTCAGGGAACGGTCATATGTACATCAAGGTATCCGGAAATCCGTTGTCTGAACAGATCATTTTTCAGCACGAAAGTTTGTTGCTACCCTGGAAGCGACCTTTTGAAGCGCCCAAGATTGCCTATGTGCTGCCTGATGTCAGGGATCTCATCCTGAAAGGTAAATACCAGGATGCGCTCTATTTATCCCTCGATGCCTCTGCCAAAGCCGGTATCCCGGTAGGAATGGGTGACCACCGCCTGATCCCGGCATTTAAAATGGAGATCAATCAGCCGAAAACAGATTACATCAAAAATTATCTCCGGACTGTGGATTTTGAAAACGGCGAAATCAAAGTGTTGTGGGAAGATAAAAGCGGAGCGTGGGAACGAACGGCTTTTGTTTCCCGTCCCGACAATGCGGTTGTTCAGTTGCTTTCGGCTCCGTCAGGCCAGGTGCTAAATACCAGGATCAACCTTATTACCAGTATGAATGATAATGTTCCGATCAGAGTGGAACTGGGTAAATTAGGAATGGATGCCAAATACAAAAGGGATCCGGTTACCTATACCCGCGATTTCAATGAGCACAGGTTAATTGTAAAGGGACATTTTAATCCTGAAACCGGGAATTATGGTTATGCGGGTGTTGTGCGCGTAATTTTGAACGGGGGGAAAGCCCGGATTGAAAATGGCGAATTGGTTGTTGAAGGCGCAAAATCAATGTTGCTGTTGACTCGCATCGAATGGTACAAGGATTTCCAGGAAGACAAAGTGGACGAGCTTGTAAAAAATTTAGAGAAGCTGGATCCGGATTATCAGAAACTTTTGGCAAGAAACAGGAAGGTTCAGTCAGAGATAATCGGCAGAGCTTCCTTAAATTTTGAGACCACGGCTGCAGAGCGGGCCATGTCAGGGGAGGAGTTACTAAAAGATCAGAAAACAAGGATAGGTTACAATCTGAATCTATTGTCAAAACTCTTTGACATGGGACGTTATTGGCTTTTGCTGGAAAGCGGTGATTATCCTCCAATGCATGGCAATGTGAATATCAATGTCAATTTTCAGGTTTCAGGTGGCGAAATGTCAAATTTGCCTGAAGCAATGAAGGCTTTTTACAATTGGACGGAAGGTCTCCTGCCAGATTCGAGGGTCAATGCAATGAATATTTTTGGAGCAAGGGGCGCCTTATTCTCAGCTGTCCCCGATCAGCAGGAAGGTGTCCTGTATCGGCTGAATTTTGCATGGCCGCATCATTATTGGGTCTCGGCAGGAGGATGGATGTACAGCCCTTTTTGGGATCATTACCTGGTTTCGGGCGATGCTGAATTCCTTAAGAACCGTATCATGCCTGGTTTGAAGGAAATAGCGCTCTTTTATGAAGATTACCTGAAATTGACGGATAAAAATGGAAATTTCATTTTCGTACCCTCCTACTCACCTGAAAATTGGCCTTCCAATACGGATGAGGGCAGCAAATACATTGACAACATGGGTGGAAAGGTCAATGCTCCTTCTGTAATCAATGCCACCATGGATATCATGGTTTGCCGTGAAGTATTGACCCATCTGATTGAAGGGGCTGAGATCCTGGGTACGGAAGCAGAAAATATTCCGAAATGGAAGGGCATGCTGGCTAAAATGCCGAATTATTTATTGGATGATGAAGGTGCCCTGAAGGAATGGACCTGGCCTACTTTGGCCGACCGGCTCGACCATCGCCATGCGTCCCATTTTTATGGTGTTTGGCCTGCCGATGAAATTGATCCAGATCATACCCCGGAATTGGCTAAAGCCGTCTGGATCGCAAACCGCAAACGCGGCCAACAGGAATCATCGGGCTTTGGTCTGGCTCATCGCGCGTTGGCAGGTGCCAGGTTGAAAGATAACTTTCGTGTCAATTTTGAGTTGAAACAATTGCTGGAACAAGGTTATTTTGGTCCGGTGCTTACCTCCTCGCACAATCCCTATACTGGTTTTATGCCTGACCAGCAAGGGTCAGTGTTAACCTTGCTGATGGAAATGCTGGTCTATTCCCGCCAGGGAGTCATTGAATTGTTGCCTGCATTGCCTTATACCCTTGAAAAGGGGAATATAAAGGGCATACGGGCCAGAACCTTCGCAAAAGTGGATGAAATGGCATGGGACATGAAGGCCAAAACAATTGATTTGACGGTTACTTCCTTGAAGGATCAGGATATCTCGCTGATTGTCAGGTATGGCATTGAATCTGTCACTGTCCTGCAAGGCTCTCCCGTTACACTGCTCAAAAAAGATGAAGACAGATGTGTGTTGCATCTGACAAAAGACAAACCTGCAATGGTTCGGATCAGGTTTGGAGACCATGAGCCTTCCGACTGGATCAATAAAATCGCTTCCCGTTAATTCGATTGCAATTTTACATCGGCCACCTAATTCTTCCTCCAACAGAACAGGCAATCGTATCCGGAAAAAAAAATTCGCCAATAGCAATAGTATTTATGAATTTATTACATTTGAAACTCCAAACTAAGCAATTCAAATTCCAAACTCAGTAATTACGTGAGATTCTTAACCATTCTAATTTCAATCTTATTTTCAGGACTTAATACAATTGGTCAGGATGAGCTTTTGTCTGGATTATATTTTTCATCGCATGAAGTTAATCCGGATAATCGTACCTCTTTAAATCTGACCCCTTCGGGCCCATTCAGATTTCCTGATGGTTTTACAATTGAAATGAATGCGAATTTTCGGAATGGAGATGGGTACTATGGATATATTTTTAGAATAATAGGTGACCACAATACAAACAT
>CAIUUO010000128.1 GCA_903902325.1 uncultured Bacteroidia bacterium | reverse complement strand
ATATATATATTTGTATTGCCTACTTACGTGTAATGAAAGGTACCTTATGGATACTAATAGAACAAAAAGTAGTCCTTTTTAAAATTGAAACAGATTAATTGAAGCTAAAATGAACATAGACAATTCAAAAGCGCAGATGCGGAAAGGAATCCTGGAGTATTGCATACTTCTGATTCTGTCCAAAAAGCCGTTGTATGCTTCTGACATCATCGGCGAGCTGAAAGCAGCTCAAATGATTGTGGTAGAGGGTACGCTCTACCCGCTGCTTACCCGGCTGAAAAATGACGGGTATCTCTCCTACCGCTGGGAAGAATCCCTGCAAGGTCCACCACGTAAATATTACGAACTGACACCGGAAGGCGAAAAATTCCTTGCCGAACTCGAAATTTCCTGGTCAGAACTGGTTGAAGCCATAGAGAGCCTAAGGAAAAAGGATAAAGGCAAAAGGAAAAAGGAAGGCTAACGGCCAATGGCTAAAAGCCAATCGCTTAATTGTAGACAAAGGAAAAAAAGGAAAATTAAAAACCAACGATAATTATAATAAGATGAAAAAGACATTAACCATCAACCTGAGCGGATCGGTTTTCCACATTGACGATGACGCCTACGAAAGACTTCATGCCTACCTGATAAAAATCACAGGTCATTTTGGTAACGATGCAGATGCCAAGGAGATTGTGGAGGACATTGAGGCCAGGATCGCGGAGATCTTTGCCGAAAAAATCAAGAGTGGGGATGAAGTAATCAATAGTACCCATGTCGAAGAAGTGATTGTCATCATGGGCACACCGGAAGCGATTTCCAACGAAGAGGAGGAAAAAGAGAAGGTGTATGAGAAAAAAACATTCAGAATCAGGGGTAAAAGATTGTACAGAGATCCTGAGAACCGGGTACTGGGCGGAGTCTGCAGCGGATTGGGAGCCTATTTCTCCGTAGACCCGGTCCTGATCAGGATTCTGTTTGTACTGGTATTCTTCTTTCCAATCGGAAGCAGTGTTTTAATCTACCTGATATTGTGGATCGTCGTCCCAACGGCCGCCAGCACTGCGCAACGGCTCGAAATGAAAGGGGAAGAGGTGAACATTGATAACATCTCAAAATCCATCAAGGAAGAGATGCAGGATGTTAAGGAAAACTTCAGAAATTACAGATCCAATCCTGTGTATACCCAAAGCAGAAGCGGAGTTCATGAAGTTGGTAATGCACTTGTGGCGATTCTAAAAGTAATCGGCACAATCCTGCTTGTAATTATTGGCATACCATTCGTATTTGTGGGTGCCATTCTGCTTATCGTGCTGTTTTCGCTACTGTTTGGCGCCCATACTTTCCTGGGTATGGTTCCATTTGAAGGTGGCTTCGATCATCTGAACCTGTTTTTCTCTCAGGGATCCACTGCCGGATGGATCTGGGCAGGACTATTCCTCATCATCTGCATTCCATTGCTGATGCTTGTGTATGCTGGAATAAAGATGATCTTCCGGATTAAATCGCACACGCATATTTTCGGACCCATCCTTGGGGGATTGTTCGTAATCGGCATTTTCATCCTGATCATCAATGGAAGCAGGACGATTGGCGAATTCAGCAAAGCGGGTACTGTTACCAACAGCGAACTTTTTTACACCCCATCCGATACCCTTTACATCACAGCCAAACAGTTCGATGGTGAAAAGGGGTTGGACAACCTGATTGATCCCGATTTCAACTTCGGCCATTTTAAAATCGGTGTTCTGAATGAAAAAGAAGTATTGATAGGAAGTCCCGAACTGAGGATTGAAAGAGGAGACAACAACAAATTTGACCTGATTATTAATAAGGTATCAAGAGGATACAACCTGAGTCATGCCAAACAAAATGCAGAGGACCTTCCTTTCAAATACCAGATCAAGGATTCACTGATAAATATTCAGCCCTCCTTTATGCTTCCGGGTACCTGGAGAAACCAGCACATCAATCTGAAAATCAACGTCCCTGTGGGAAAGACGATCTACCTGGATGAATCTGTCAAAGACATTATCTGGGATGTGAAAAATACCTCTGATACGTTCGATTACGACATGGTGAACAAATACTGGACCATGAAATCTGATGGACTTACCCTTGTGAACAGAGCAATGCCGAGTGTTAAACCTTTAAAAAAATAGAATATGAACTTCTTTTATCGAATAGGCATATTGGTTGCCATGCTTCTCTCTTCTTGGTCCGGTTTCGGGCAAAGCAAGGCCCAAAAAATCTATGACCACCTCCCAAAGGAGGCAGGCGTTACCTACTTCTCCTTCTCCAAATCCATGATCGATGCCATGAACATGAACCTGGATGAGGAAGGCAAAAAGATAACTGGTGACTTTCAGGAATGCAGGATTTTGATTTACAACGCTGAAAAAGGAAATATCAAAAACTTTTTCCAGGCAATGTCCAAGCAAATGGGAGAACTCGGCTATGAGCAGGTACATCCGAAAGGGGAAAAATCAAGCGACGACGCCGAATTCTGGATCGAAGGCAAAGGTGACAGGGTATCTGAATGCCACATCATCTTTGGGAACCATGGCGACAACTCCAACTCTTCCCTTCTTGTATCCTTCTATGGAAACTTCAAGGTTGAAGACCTGAAAAAACTCGAGAAAATAGGTCAGAAACAGGGCAAATAAGAGTTGTTTGAAATGTTTATTAAGTTTGAAGGGTTTGAAATGTTGTTAGTCCAACATTTCAAACCCTTCAAACATTTCAAACAATAAACATTTTTAGGTTACCGGATACTCACCTGTTACGTCCGTAAGCACTTCACATCCGGTTTCTGTTACAAGAATCGTGTGTTCGAATTGGGCAGATAATCTGTCATCCACGGTACGGGCGGTCCATCCATCTGTCTGATCCACTTTTACGCGGGGTTTGCCTTCATTGATCATCGGTTCGATGGTAAAAATCATGCCTGCTTTCATCTTTGGACCGCTGTTTTTACGGGCAGCATGGTCAACCTGTGGGTCTTCATGGAAATCGACGCCTACCCCATGACCACAAAACTCGTACACCACGCTGAATCCCTGGGAAGTGGCATATCTATTGATGAAATATCCAATGTTGCCGAAGTAATTTTCCGGAAAAACCTGCTGAATACCAAGATTGAGGCATTGTTTGGTAGCTTTAATCAGCTTCTCTGCTTCACTTGTAACCTCTCCAACCACAAACATCTTACTGGTATCACCATAATATCCGTCCAGAATGGTGGTCACATCCACATTGAGAATATCACCCTTTTTCAGTAGTGTAGACTGTGATGGAATTCCATGACAAACCACTTCATTCAATGAAATGCAACAGGATTTCGGGAAACCATTGTAATTGAGTGTAGCCGGGATGGCTCCTCTTTCAACCATGTATTGGTGTATCAGGCTGTCGAGATATTCTGTAGAAACTCCTTCCCTGATAAACGGTTCTATATACAACAGTGTCTCCCCTGCAAGTTTGGAACTTTTCCTGATTCCCTCAATCTGCTCAGCGGTTTTGATTAAGATGTTCATAGATCAATTTTTTGTAAAGTTAGAGGTATTCTTCAAAACAACAAGGGGTTTTGAAAAGTGCCTAGAGTGACTAAAGTGCCTGGAGTATTTAAAGTGCCTGGAGTGCCTAAAGTGCCTGGAGTATTTTTGGACTCCAAATTTTAGTGTATTATTATTTTATTTTGGCTCTACATTCTTTTTGAATTGATGAATACACAATTGCACCTTACTTTAGGCACTTTAGGCATTTTAAATACTTTAGGCACTTCTCTCTACTTTAGGCACTTCATGATGAACTCAACCTTCTCCTCCATAGGCAAAAACCCGTCCAGCCAGTTGATTTCAAAGCCCTCCCGTTCCATTTTCCTGAACCAGGTCATCTGTCGTTTGGCAAATTGATGGATGGCAATGTTCAATTTTTCAAACATTTCCTCCCTGGTGAGTTCGCCCATTATGAAAAGCGTGAGAAATTTGTATTCCAATCCATAATAGGTCAGGTCTTCGGGAGTAAGTCCGCTGTTAAGTAAACCCTGAACTTCCTCAACCATCCCCTCATCAAGCCGTTGGTTCAGGCGGGAGGTGATCCTTTCCCTACGCGTATCCCGATCAAATCTAACTCCAATGATCAGGGAGTTGATCTCCGGAAAATCAAAATCAGGATTTGGATGCAACAACAGGTATTCTTCAATTTCTATGGCACGGATCGCCCTGTTTTTTGTTTCGGTATCGCTGCTGTTGTGTACTTTCTTGTATCCCTTCAGAATTTTACTAAGCTCTTCGAGCGACATCACCGACAACTCTTCCCTTCTTTGCTTGTCGGAAGGGACCTGCGTTAGTCTGTACCCTTTCAGCACTGCCTCCAGATAGAGTCCACTGCCGCCGCAAAGGATGGGGAGCCTGCCTCTGGAACGGATATCTGAATAGGCTTCCTTAAACCTGCGTTGAAACTCGAATACATTGAATTTTGCGCCTGCATCCGCAAGGTCAATCAGGTGATAAGGAATATCAACCCCGCTAACCCTGTAATCGGCCAGATCCTTTCCCGTACCAAGGTCCATTCCACGGTAAATCTGCCTCGAGTCGGCTGAAAGTATTTCGCCGTTAAGCCTTGAAGCAACTGATGCAGCCAATTGTGTCTTGCCGGTTGCTGTGGGGCCGAGGATGGTTAACATGTCGTATTTCATACTCAATTTTTTTAGTTTGAAGGGTTTGTAATGTTTAAAAGGTTTACAATGCTTTTACATTTCAAACATTTCAAACATTTCAAACATTTCAAACATTTCAAACATTTCAAACCTAATTTCCGCCTCTTTTGCTACTTTTGCATCTCAATTCATCAGATGAAGACAGCGTTTCAGAGCAATATCAACATACGGAACAAAAGGGCCAGTTTCGACTACGAATTTATTGAAAAATTCGTTGCAGGAATTGTACTTCTCGGAACGGAGATCAAATCAATCCGCTTGGGGAAAGTGAGCATGAATGATGCTTACTGCCATTTTGTTAACGGAGAGATGCTGATTAAAAACCTTTCTATTTCTGCGTATGATTTTGGTACCTGTAACAACCACGAAGTTTTGCGGGAGAGGAAACTATTGCTAAACAGGAAAGAACTTCGCAAGATGGAGCGAAAAGTGAAAGAGAATGGCCTAACAATTATACCCATCCGCCTTTTTCTCAATGACAAGGGATTGGTAAAAGTCGAAATAGCCCTCGCCAAAGGAAAGCATACCTACGACAAAAGGGCCACGCTTAAGGATAAGGATGCCAGACGCGAGATGGACCGGCACGAAAAATACTAAAGATATTTTTTCACAGATCCAAACTGGATCAACTTCACACCCATTTCTTTCCAGTGCCTGAAAGGAAGAGGGATCCGTGGCAGTTCCTTGATTGCATCCTCGAAGACAAATACCTTATATCCCATCCGGGCCAAACCACAAACGGCCCTGTCCACGCAAACATTGGTCGATACCCCATATACAAATATCTTCTCAGGAGACAGAAGATTCAGCACTTTCGATGTATAGGGATTTCCTTCGAATACATCAAATGCATCCTTCCGGATGACAATGTTTCTGAACTGGTTGGCATTCGCCAGCTGAGGCAGAATGGCCAGTTGTGTCATCCAGTCGATAATTGCCGGGAGAGCAGGTTTGGTTTCATCAATAAACTCTGCACCACTTGTTCCGACCATGCAATGCTCGGGGAAAGTCGTTTTGAAGTCTGGATGTTGTGACAATTCATTTGAATTAATCAGGTGAAAATCACAGGTATTTATCACCCTGATTTTTTTTTCAGCCGCAAAAAGTGTGATTTTCTTCAATACCGGTTTCAATCTCTCCGCACCTTTCACATATAATTTTCCCGAAGGATCGATAAAATCAAACTGTGTATCAACATTCCAAAAAAGAATACCGTCGTTCATCCGTAAAATAGGTTGTGTAAGATCTTATGAAATCATGTAATCCGGAATAAAAAATAAAATCATTTGGCCGCCTTGAAGGCGGCAAGCCCACGATCAAGAAAATCGATGAAATGATCGGGATTCAAGTCCCGCGCAGTTGGTTGAACAAGCAACTTTTGGTTGTGATCCAAAATCACATAGTAGGGCTGGGCGTTGACGCCAAATCTGGCAATCTGAAAATCGGCAAATTTTTTACCTATGGTTTGCTTGACCTTGTGATCATAGGAAGAGGTAATCCAATCGCTTTCAGGCATGGTAGTCTTATCGTCCACGTAAAGGGCGATGATGACGAAATCCCTGCTCAAACGCTCCAAAACACGAGGATCCGACCATACGTTTGCCTCCATCTCGCGACAGTTGACGCAACCGTGTCCTGTAAAATCGATGAATATGGGCTTGTTCTGCACTTTGGCACAAGCGAGACCCTGCTCGAAATCAAAATATCCTTCCAACCCGTGGGGCAACTCGAGAAACTCACTGTATTTGGGTTTTTCACAAAGGGAGTTTCCCGAAACGCCTTTACCTTCTAAATTACCGCGGGAAGATCCAACCAATTTCACTTCATCCCTGATAATCTTATGCAGGTCAAAATCGTGGGTGGTCATGGGTGGCATATAACCGGAAATGGCTTTAAGCGGTGCGCCAAACATGCCGGGAATCAGGTAAACCACGAAGGTGAATGTGACGATAGCCAGCATAAGCCGCCCCACAGAAACGTGTTTGACTTCACTGTCGTGTGCAAATTTAAGTTTACCCAGCAGGTATATCCCCATCAGGGTAAAAATAACGATCCAGAAAGCGATGTAAACTTCCCGGTCCAGAATCCTCCAGTGGTAAGTCTGGTCGGCAATACTTAAAAACTTAAGTCCCAGCGCCAGTTCGATAAATCCTAGTACAACCTTGACCGAATTCAGCCATCCACCTGATTTGGGAAGATTATTCAGCCATTGCGGGAACAGGGCAAACAGGGTAAAAGGAAGGGCAAAAGCAAGTGAAAAACCGAACATGCCAACAATGGGCTTCAGGATCATGCCACCTGCTGATTCGACCAGTATTGCGCCCACAATCGGACCTGTGCAGCTAAAAGAAACCAGTACCAGGGTCAATGCCATGAAGAAAGCGCCACCAACGCCACCTTTGCTCACCTTGTCATCACTCTTGTTGATCCAACTTGAAGGAAGAATAATCTCGAACGCACCGAAAAAAGAGAAGGCAAACACCACAAATATGATGAAAAAAAGAACGTTCGGCAGCCAATGCGTGCTGAGCCAGTTGGCAAAATCTGCGCCGAGTGTTACGGCCACAACAGTCCCTATCAATGTATAAATCAAGATAATGGAGGCTCCGTAAACGAGGGCTTGAAATTTCGCCTCCCATTTTGTTTTGTTGCTGTTCATGAAAAACGAAACCGTCATTGGAATCATCGGAAAGACACAAGGAGTCAAGATGGCCGCCAATCCGGCAATGAAGCTGAAAAAGAGGAACCAGATGAGGGAATGATGTTCACCGGCAGGATTTGCCGGGACAGAGATTACCTGCTGATCAGCTTTGGCTTCCGGCAAAGAAACAACTGGTTTGCTCACTGCCGCTTCAGCTGCGGCACCAGATTCATTGACGGGAAATGAAAAATCAACCTCATCCATCGTGCAGGTTTCGTCGTTGCAACTCTGATATTCGATGGATCCCTTGATGGAGAAAGGGTGCGATCCAATTATCTGGATTCTCCTGGTAAAATGCGCTTCCGAGGCATAATAGGAAAGCTCCAGGTTGAATGTTTTGTCAAAAGTCTTGATTGGTTTTGTCACCGATACAAGAACTCCTGAAAACTTATAATTGGTACTGTCAGGAGTAAATTTGACAGAGGTACTTACCGGACCGCCATCGGGCAGGTCAGTACCATAAAGATGCCATCCGTGTACAATGGTGGCATTGAAGCTGACTTCAATTTCCTTGTCGGATATTTTCTTTTGGCTGAATGACCATTTTACAGGTGAAACTACCTGGGCAGAAAGATTCAATCCAAGCAGTAACATTCCAAATACAGGGAATATAACGGTTTTTGTGAAAATATTTCTCATTCAATGTTCTATCTAAAGTTTTGGGCATCAATTGAATCCATCATTGTTTCCTTCACCGCAAAATTTAAAGTCTAACCACGAAGGTCACAAAGGGTTACACAAAGGACACAAAGTAAATATCACTTGAAAATCACGGATTCAAATGTATAAAAAAACCCGCTTCAAAGTTGAGCGGGTTTTTTAAACTTTTATCAGATGATAATTTCATCCTGATGTTCATCGTAATATCTTGATCCGAGAAAACTCATTGAATTCATCTCGACAATCTTGATTTTTTTGTGGTATTTCCTCTGCCATTTACTGACTTTCGAGAAAATAAAACCTCTGGTGAGGAAGGCTCCTACAAAAGGGTGAAGCTCGATTGTGAGACTTTTCTTCTGAAGTTCTTCAAAAATATAACGGACCCTTTGTTCGATTTCTTCAATGAAAAGCAAAGTAGGCGTTACCTTACCTGTTCCTTTGCAAACGGGGCAATTCTCCTCCGTCTCGATGGCCATCTCCTGTCTGACACGTTGCCGTGTAATTTGCATCAAACAAAATTTACTCAACGGGAGTATATTGTGTTTGGTTCTGTCGGAAGCCATAACTTCCTTCATTTTATCGAAAACTTTCTGGCGGTTTTCATTGCCGTGCATATCGATGAAATCAATGACGATGATTCCACCCATATCCCGAAGCCGCAACTGACGTGCAATTTCTTCGGCGGCTGCCAGATTTACCTCTAAAGCGTTGGATTCCTGATCTCCTGTTTTTGACCTGTTTCCGCTGTTGACGTCGATGACGTGAAAAGCTTCCGTGTGTTCGATGATCAGGTATGCTCCGCTTTTAAAGGAGACTGTTTTTCCAAAAGATGCTTTGATTTGTTTATCGATTCCGAAATATTCGAAGATTGGCATTTTACCGTTGTAATACCTGACAATCTTTTTCTTTTCCGAATCGATGGTGCCCACATACTCTTTTGCATCAGCAGCGGCATCTTCATCATTGATGTAGATGTTTGAAAAATCGGTGTTGTACACATCTCTGATCAAAGAGATCGTACGGTCCGTTTCTCCCAAAACCAGTGAGGGAACTACTTGTTTTTCAAGTTTTCCGAGTGCGTTTTCATATTTCGCAATCAGACGTCTCAACTCCTGGTCCAACTCAGCTACCATTTTCCCTTCAGCCGCAGTCCGAACAATGACCCCATAGTTCTTGGGGCAGATGCTCTGGATTAATTTTTTCAGACGGGTTTTTTCTTCCGTCGTTTCAATTTTCTGAGATACAGAAATCTTGTCACTGAAAGGTACCAACACCATATTTCTGCCGGCTACTGAAAGTTCCGACGTCAATCGGGGACCTTTGGTAGAAATGGGTTCTTTGGCAATCTGCACCAGAATGGTTTGACCGGCTTTCAAGATCTCAGAGATCTTGCCGTCCTTGTTGATATCTGGTTCCGGATTTATTTTCGGAAACGGCGACATCCTGATCTTCCTGGCGGCAGCTAACTTGAGGAACTTGTTAAGAGTCTGGAACTGTGGTCCCAAATCCAAATAATGTAAGAACGCATCTTTCTCGTAACCCACATCAACAAAAGCAGCATTTAAACCCGGCATGATCTTTTTTACCTTTCCAAGGTAAATATCTCCCACCGCAAATTTAACATCGTTACTTTCCCTGTTGAGTTCTACAAGCCTTTTGTTTTCGAGTAAAGCAATTTCGACATGAGAGGACGATACATCAATTACCAACTCATTGCTCATGTTCTTTACTCTATTTATGATAATTAAAACTATTAAATACAACAAACCTAAAGCGCAAACGCACTTTAGGTTATGTATCTTTTACGCAGGTGCTACAAAAAGACTACTTTTTCTTTTTGTGACGATTTTTTCTTAAACGCTTTTTGCGTTTATGCGTAGCCATTTTATGTCTTTTTCTCTTCTTTCCGCTTGGCATAACAATACTTTTTAAAAATTAAATTACTTCACGTTGCTTTTAACGCGACCTACGAAAGTCTTGGCAGGCTTGAAAGAAGGAATATTGTGTTCCGGGATAATGATGGTTGTATTACGAGAAATGTTACGTGCCGTTTTTTCCGCGCGTTTTTTAACGATAAAACTTCCGAAACCACGGAGATAAACATTATTACCTTCAGCCAGTGAACCTGAAACTGTATCCATAAATGCTTCAACTGCTTTTTGAACGGTAAGTTTCTCAATACCGGTGCTCTTAGAAATCTCGTTTACGATATCTGCTTTAGTCATTGTTCTAATTTTAAATGATTTAACTATATATTTTATATAACTCTAATTTCGTACTGCTTTATCATTATTTTTGGTGCACAAATATATAGCTTTTGAATTAACTAATATCATATTAGCCAATAATTTTTGTGCTTAGTTGAATTTTATTACAAAATTGTTTCGAATTGGACGAATATCGTAAAGCATTGACAGTTTGGTACAACCATTCTAAACGGGAACTCCCCTGGCGTGACAGCCATGATCCATACAATATTTGGGTGTCAGAAGTCATTTTGCAGCAAACACGAGTGCGTCAGGGATTGGAATATTATCATAATTTTCTGAAAAAATTTCCCAATGTAAGAATACTTGCAGAAGCAAAAGAAGAAGAAGTACTGAAAGTATGGCAGGGGCTTGGGTATTATTCTCGTGCCCGTAACATGCATCATGCTGCAAAAACAATCCTTGCCCAATATGAAGGTGAATTTCCTGAAGATTATATTTCCATCAGAAACCTAAAAGGAATTGGGGATTATACCGCTGCAGCAATCGCCTCCATTGCCTTCAGCCTGCCCTATGCCGTTGTAGATGGAAATGTTTTCAGGGTCCTTTCCCGTCTATTCGGAATCCCAACCACTATTGACTCCTCTGCAGGCAAAAAAGAGTTTTATTCCATCGCTCAAATGATGCTTGACACAAGTCGTCCGGGAGAATCCAATCAGGCACTTATGGAACTGGGTGCAATTTTGTGTCTTCCGGATCAGCCCTCTTGTCTTAATTGTCCGCTCATGAAAAAATGTTATGCTTTTGCCAATCAATCTGTTTCAGAATTTCCAGTCAGATCGAAGCAGGCAAAACAAAAAGGGAGATACCTCAATTATTTGTATTTGTACAACGAAGAACATATTTTTCTGGAAAAGAGGGAAGACAAGGATATCTGGCGAAATATGTACCAATTTCCACTGATAGAAACATCAGATCCGTTTTCCGCTGAAGAAGTTGCGAATAGTGATGCATGGATTACTCTGTTGGCTAATTTGAATTTCACCCTGGAAATAATTTCTCCTGAAATAATCCATTTACTTTCCCATCAGCGATTGCATATCCGGTTTTTCACCATAAGGTTGAATGATGCAAAACATCCGGATCATCTCCTGGTTGCAGGGAAAGCTGAAATATCAAGGTATCCGGTTCCAAAGCCAATCGAGAATTTTTTGATTCAGATGGGTCACTAAGCCGGATTGTTTTCATTCGGTCCTGAATAATTTTTATCTTTGATCAGTTTTGAAATGTCACTATTTTTCCGTAACTTACAATATACAATATAATTATTTGCACTATGTCAGTCAACAAAGTCATTTTAATCGGGAATGTCGGTAAGGATCCTGAAATCCGGCATTTAGACAGCAACGTTTCAGTTGCTTCCTTTTCCTTGGCAACATCCGAGGTCTACACCAACAAAGCAGGTGAAAAGGTCACTCAGACCGAGTGGCACAACATCGTTTGCTGGCGCAATCTGGCTAACCTTGCAGAAAAATTTATTCACAAAGGAAGTCAGGTCTACATTGAAGGTCGCATTCGTTCAAGAACTTACGACACCAACGATGGTGTGAAGAAAACTGCTTATGAAATTTATGCGGATGAGGTCAGGCTACTTGACAAAAAAACAGGGACTAATCACATCTCCGAACAGCCATCGGCCGAAGCCAGGAAAGCAGTCAGTGAACCTCAGTCATCACCAGGTTATTCCGACACAGCCGGGGCACCTGATGACTTACCATTTTGATCACCAAATTATCTGATTTGGAAACAAACTTCTTTTCATCTGTTGGAGCCTTGTTTGGGAAGATTGAATTTCTGCCTTTTACAATCAATACCCTTGCAGGGCTTCTGGCGTTGGTGTTCTTTCTGGGTCTCTCAGCCATGATTTCAGGCTCTGAGGTTGCCCTTTTTTCGCTCGAACCTAAGGATGTAGAATCGCTTAAGTCCAACAAGAAACGTTCGGCTCAACTAATTATTAAACTTCTCTCAGAACCTGAACAACTGCTTGCCTCCATTCTTGTAGGAAATAATTTTGCCAATATTGCCATTGTCCTTTTGGCATCCAACATATCTGATTCATTGATTAGTTTCGGAGATGCCAAAACTTTTGAATTTATTTTCCAAATTGTCATCATCACTTTTTTACTGCTCCTGGTCGGGGAGATTATTCCAAAAGTATATGCAGCCAATTATCCTAAAAATTTCGCGTTAAATCTCGCTGGATTCATCGATATTCTTGGAAAAATCACCAGGCCTGTTAATTATTTATTGATTCATTCTACCTCCTTTGTCAACAAAAGAATGAACAGACACCCCCGAAACCTTTCCATCGATGAGATTTCCAAAGCGCTGAAACTGGCTAAGCATGAAGATCTCACTGAAGACAAGGATATTCTTGAAGGTATTGTCAAATTTGGCTCAAAGAGCGTGAGCGAGATTATGCACTCCCGAATGGATATGTCGGTTATCGACTTTAAATCCAACTTCAACGAAGTACTTGAGATTATCAGGAATGCCGGGTATTCACGGATTCCCGTCTATACAGGGACCTTAGACCAGATCAATGGAATTTTGTATCTGAAGGACCTTCTCCCCCATATTTCCAAAGGTGTCTCTTTTAAATGGCAACAATTGATCAGACCACCTTTCTTCATTCCCGAGACGAAAAAAATTGATGACTTGCTTGAAGAATTCCAAAAATCAAAGGTACATCTGGCCATTGTTGTGGATGAATTCGGTGGCACTTCAGGTTTGGTCACTCTGGAAGATATCCTGGAAGAAATAGTCGGCGACATAGCCGATGAATTTGACGTGGAAGAAAAATTTTACACCCAACTTGGACCCAATGAATACCTTTTTGACGGCAAGACACTCCTCAATGATTTTTACAAGGTAGTTGATTGTGACGACGAAGTCTTTGATGAATTCAGAGGCGATGCCGATACCCTGGCAGGATTAATCCTGGAACTTACAGGTGAATTTCCTGAACTGCATGAAAAGGTTCAATGCAAAAATTTCATTTTCCACGTCGAGGCAATTGACATGAGAAGAATCAAGGAAATCAGGGTGGTGGTTGACCAAAAATCAGATAGAAAATAACCTAACGGATGACAAGAAACCTGTTTCATATTGTGTTATGCCTTATTCTTGTCACGGTATATAGCTCAGCATGCCGGAAGGAACAACCAACCCCCAAGCCAAGGGGATATTACCGCATCTCTTTCCCGCAAAAAGCATACCGAATGCTTGACAAGGAACTGCCCTATAATTTCAATATTCCTGTTTATTCATTTGTTACACCAGATCTTTTAGATCCGGATCAAAAGGAGTGGGTTACGGTTGAGATTCCCGGAAATCATGCCCAGATTCATATCAGCTACAAGAAGATTGACCATAATCTCTCGCAGCTAATCGAAGAATCCAGGAGTCTTGCGTATAAACATTCGCAAAAAGCGAGTTCTATAGAGGAGCAAGTCTTTATCCATCCTGCCAAAAAAACCTACGGCACCGTTTATACGCTCAGGGGCAACGCCGCGTCTCCGATGCAATTCTACCTGACCGACAGTGTCTCACACTTTATACGTGGAGCCCTTTATATCAAGGAGATACCAAACTATGACAGTCTTCGTCCTGTAATTAAATTTTTATCTGAGGACATGATCCACTTGATCGAAACCACAGAATGGAAAGCATCCAATGGCCGTTAAGTTTATAGAAAAGCATGGCAATGGCCTCCTTGGCTGCTGGGAAATTACAGAGGAAACAAATCAACTTTTCTCTGTGTACAATCCGGTAGAAGAAGAACTTGAAAAATACAACCGGTATAGAAACGAAAACCGAAAAAGAGAGTGGCTTGCTGCAAGGCTATTGTTGAGAGAAATGCTTGGCAGCAGTACGAAGATTAGTTATGATCCTTCCGGAAAACCTGTACTTGCAAGCACTCCCGGGCATATCTCAATTTCGCATACATCCGGATTTGTTGTAGCCATTTATCATCCCATTCATCACCCCGGGATAGACATAGAACTGATTACCAGAAGCATAGAACGTGCAGCCGGAAGTTTTCTGTCGACCCGGGAACTTGCTGAATGTACGTTCGACGGCAAACTTTCCAACAAAGACCTGATGGTTCGCTGGTGTGCCAAGGAGGTTGTTTTTAAAATGGTTCCCTATTCGAACATTGATTTTGCAAGCCAGATATACTGCCAGGGATTGCCATTGAATAGCGGGGAGGGAAATATGTCTGCCAGTTTTACCGCCACCGGCATAAACCTGAACATCCCCTTGCAATTTCGTTGCATAGGCGACCTGCTGATGGTGTGGGGGTTTCTGGAAATCTAATACAATCTCAAAAAAAAAATTACACAGAGGAAAAAGGAGAAGCACAGAGTTTCACAGAGACAAGTACAACCTTTTTACTCTGTGAAACTCTGTGCTTCTCTGTGTAGCTCTGTGTGATATTTCTTTTGGGTGATAAACTGATGAAACAGCTATTTTACCAGTACATCAAACATCTTTTTCTCACCGATAAAGCCTTCGAGGCGGTCGCCGATGGCCACTGGACCCACACCTGCTGGAGTACCGGTATAGATCAGATCGCCAATTTTGAGTGTAACATATTTGGAGACATGCTCGATGATCGTATCAAATGGGAATATCATCAATTGTGAATCACCTGATTGTACAACTTCCCCGTTTCGTTTCAGCGAAAAAAGAATGTGCCCCAAATCGCCCAGTTCAGCTGTTGTCATGAATTTACCGAGGACGGCAGAAGAATCAAATGCTTTTGCCTTTTCCCATGGTAACCCTTTTTCTATCAGCTGACGCTGCAGGTCACGGGCAGTAAAATCAATCCCCAAACCAATCTCATCGTAATAGCGCTGCGCAAACCTGGCTTCGATATTTTTGCCGAGTCTGCTGATTTTGATGACAAGTTCGATCTCGTGGTGGATTTCCTTTGAAAAATCCGGCAGAAAAAATGGTTTGTTATCTTTCAGGAGAGCCGAATCGGGTTTCATGAAAAAAACAGGTTCTGCAGGAACATCGTGGTTCAGTTCCTGGGCATGCTTGACATAATTACGGCCGATGCAAATTATTTTCATGTCGATATAATGTTTAGTTGTTCATTTATGTGCAAGCGACTAAAGTGAGCTAAAGTGAACTAAAGTGCCTAAAGTACTTCGCAATTGTCATATTTATCACGAATAACGGGAGTTCCCAACTTTAGGCATTTTAGACACTCTAGGCACTCTAGGCACTTCTTCAAACTTTTCTGTTCAGCGATCGTAGTTTGATGGCTGTCAAAACTTTCTTCGTGTACAGGGGAAACTCTCCGTTCATCATCCAGCTGTAATAGGAAGGTTCTTCTGCAAGGACTTTTTCTACGGGTTTCCCTTTATGTTTGCCGAAATTTATGACTTCAACGTTATTTTCGTCATATACAATCCGTCCGGCATAGTCCACGTTCCTGTCGAAAGAGGAAAATGCCGAAAGCTGGCTTATTTCGTTCACAACAGGTACAGAAACTTTGCCGCCCTCCTCAAAGGTGGCTCCTTCGTACCGCTCGAGTTGCGCCTGAAGTACTTCGTAGGTTGCTTTGGTATCTGCCATGGCGCTATGGGCATTTTCCAGCTCTTTTTGGAGGTAGAATTTGCAGGCCGCTGCCAGCGTTCGTTTTTCCATCCTGTGAAAAATAGTTTGAACATCGACAAATTTTCTTCTTTTGAGATCAATGTCCAAATCCGCGCGAAGGAATTCTTCGGTCAGAAGCGGAATATCGAAACGATTTGAATTGAAGCCGGCTAGATCGCAGCCCTCAATGAAACGTGCCAGGTTTTTAGCCTCCTCCTTAAATAGCGGTGCATCCTTCACATCTTCATCAGAAATCCCGTGGATGGCAGTCGTTTGGGGTGGAATAGGCATACCCGGATTGATCAGCAGCAATTTTTCTTCTTCCCTCCCGTCAGGATAGATTTTCAGGAAGGCAATCTCCACGATCCGGTCTGTTACCACGTTGATCCCTGTGGTTTCCAGATCCAGAAAAACCAGTGGATTTTTTAAATTGAGCTTCATAAAATGTTTATTAACGATATAAAAAAACCCGGCCATGATTTCCGCCGGGTTCTTTTATCATTTATTTTAAAATTACGAATTGATCATCATCGGCATCAGGAGCATCAGTACATCTTCCTGTTCAAATTCCTTTTCTGCCGGCAAAAGTAACCCAGCCCTCGAAGGATCTGAAAGCATCATCTTCACATCCGATGAGGTCAGATTGGAGAGAATTTCAATCAGGAAGGTTGATTTGAAACCAATCTCCATCTCTTGTCCATCGAAATCACACTTAATCTTCTCAACAGCCGAAATTGCAAAATCGATGTCCTGGGCCGAAACAACCAATTCAGTGGCTGTCAACTTAAGACGAACAAGGTTGCTTGCCTGGTTGGCAAAAACGGAGACCCTGCGCAATGTATTGTAAAACTCAACCCGGTCTATCAAAAGTTTGTTCGGATTATTGACTGGGATCACAGAATTGTAGGCAGGATATCTACCCTCAACAAGCCTGCAAACCATTTTGAATCCGGTTAACTGAAAGACGGCATTTTTTTCGTCGAACTCCAGAATCACGTCAAAATCCTCTTTTGGAAGAAGATTTTTAAGCAGGGATGCTGGCTTCTTCGGAAGAATAAAGGAGGCTTCATGCTCTGAAACGGCATCCATTCGTTTGTAGCGAACCAGTTTATGCGCATCGGAAGCGACGAAGGTCATCTCAACAGGAGAAATTTCGATGTTTATACCGTTCATAACCGGACGAAGCTCATCGTCAGCAGTTGCAAAAAGAGTTTTAGTGATCCCGTTCAGCATTACATCATGCGGAACATTGATGGTATAATGCTCGGGATTGAGTGTCGGCAGATTCGGAAATTCATCCCCGTTCTGACCAGGAATAGAGAATTTCCCATTGCTTGACAGGATACTCATTCCCATGGTATCGGCGTCGAGCTGAAACGTAAGCGGTTGTTCAGGGAATTCCTTCAGCGTATCCAGCAGGATCTTCGCAGGGAGCGCAACCAAACCATCCTCATCCGACTGATCAAGATCCATCGTGGTGATGAGCGTCGTTTCCAGATCGGACGCGGTTACAGAAAGTGATTTCCCATCTGTCTTAAAGAGAAAATTATCCAGGATTGGAAGAGTATTCTTACTGCTGATCACCCTGCTGATTGCATTGAGGTGCTTGAGTAATTCGGTACTTGAGACCTTAAATTTCATGTCTTTATGATTGAATTAATTGTTTATTTTTAACGATATCTTTCTGTCTTCAAGACAAGTTTTTCAGACAATTCCTGTCGATTATTCATCTGGCGTCAAAGTTACGAAGATACAAACATTCACTCATTTTTTCAGTCGGCAGCTAAATTTTTTTTAACCTTTAAGTTTTTGATTTTGCCTTTTTCGCCGCCGGTTAAACAGGAATCCCCCTGACAGTATAATGATCAACGGAATTACCAGATTCATCCAGGATACCATGCTGCCCTGACTGCTTACTTTCACTTTATCAAGCAGCCTTAACTGCCAGATTTTGCCTTTCAGACCAATCAATGAGGCGTCATCGCTCATGTATTGAACCAGATTCACGAAAAAATCGCGGTTACCCCAGGTGAGTTTGGAAACACGATCATATCCGAGAGGAGCCGTTTTAGCCTCTTTTGCAGCCCTGTTTACTTTATTGGATATCAATCCGCCATCGGAGAAAACTGCAATCTGGGTAGGCTTACTTTCGAGAATCAATTTAAAATCAGATGGCAAGCCAGTTTTGTCAATGATCCTGTTTTTGAATACTGAACTGAATTTTCCTTCCAGCAGGACTCCCGTAATCAATTTGGATTTGTTGAAAAAGCTGGCAGAAGGCACGATGTCTATCATCCTGAGATTCACCATCAGCGGCGCTTCGTTTTTGCGTGAAAATTCAGAAGTACTAAGCAGGATACTTTTCTTTATCAATGGATTATCACCGACCGTATCGATGGAACTGACAAATTCAGATGAAACAGGATTGACATTGATTCCAACCGGATGGGACTGAACCGGACGGAGCAAGGGTGAAAAGTACCAGGGTGCAAGGGAATAATTGGGAGATGCGCCAACAGGAGCCGTATTCACCCTGATCTTAAGGCATTCAGCATCCTGGAGCAGATCGTCATTCAACCTGATCCCATAATGAAAAAGCTGATCGCTCAGATTAAGGTCGATGGGCACAGCAATGGTGGTCATTCCCTCCGAAAGACTGTCCAGACTTACTTTGACAGGATCCACGAGCCAGATCAGTTTTCCTCCCTTCATCAGGTACTGGTCAATGATCAGTTTGTCTTTTTCAGGAAATTTCGATAGTGGATTGGCCACAATCAATACCCTGATGCTGTCCGGTGTGGTTAACAATTGGTCGCAATTCAGCCTCGTCAATTTGAAATTACCAGACAATGCATCTGAAAAATCGCGGGTCTGTAAAGAATCCGCCTCCTGATGCCCCTCCAGGAACGCCACTTGCACAGGCTTTTCCCTTACCAGGATTTGAATGGCATTCATGAATTCGAATTCCAGCATCTCGACCGAACGGTTCAGATTGACTTCGGCACTCTGCGCCGGATCATTTTTCAACAAATTCAGAACAATGGCCCTTTCCCTGTATCGAAGCACGACTGAAGGGAATACCAGCTTGGTCGTGACTCCCTGATCTGTCTTGATTCTCAGGTCAGTAGGTATAACGCCGTGTCCCATCAGATTATCGAAATAAGCCTTGCGATCCTTGGCAGGAACCTCCTTGTACGGATCAATCTTACGGATGTAAATCGAATTCTTTCCGTACTGCTGCAGGTCAGTGATCTTCTCTTCAATGGCAGTCCTCAACTTTCTCAATCCGGGAGGCATATCACCCTCAAGGTAAATCTCGGCTAGAAGGTTGTTGTCAATTTTTTCCAGTACCCTGATGGATGCGGGCGACAGGGTATATCTTTTTTCAGCCGTGAAATCCAACCTGAAAAAACGTAACTGAGTCAGTAAAACCATGGCAATCAACAGGATAATATAGGGAACTGCCCTTTTCGAATTGACAGATAAGATGGTTCTCTTCCACTTCAGCGAAACTGCAGTCAGGAACAGGAACACCAAGGTAACTGTCAGAAAATAAAAAAGATCCCGGCTATCGAGCAATCCCCGGCTGATTGAATCGTAGTGGGACGAAATCCCCAGGGAGATCAGGAAGGAGGACCATGAGGTTGACGTGAGCAAGTCTGAAAGCAGGTCAAATCCAGAAAACAGGAAGAAGGATAAAATTACCGCCAAAACGAAAGCCACAATTTGGTTCTCGGAAAGCGATGAGGCAAAAAGCCCTATCGAAAGAAAAATCAATGCCAAAAAGAGCAAGCCGAGATAACTTCCAATGGTTGCTGCCACATCCATTACTCCAACAGGATATCCGAGCTGGTAGACGGAGTAGAAATAGACGAGGGATAAAACAAGGGTAATTATAACGATGAAAAATGAAGCCAAAAGTTTTGAGACGATGAGTTGAAGAACAGAAACCGGCCTTGTCATCAAAAGTTCCATCGTACCGCTGCGAAGTTCCTCGGAAAACATGCGCATGGCAATTGCGGGAATCAGGAAGAGGTAAAGCCAGGGAGCGAGTTCAAAGAATGGGGACAAGGAGGCATACCCGCTGGATAGAATGTTCATGTTCCCGTCATAAAACCAGAGAAAGAGTGCGGATATCAATGCAAAGACGATCAGGATCAGGTAGGCGATCAATGATCCGAAAAATTGAATCAGTTCTTTTTTTATCAGGCTTAACATAGGCTCAATATTGTACGCATTTGGTTAAAAGCCATTAGCTGTTAGCTTTTAGCCATTAGCTATTTTGATGTTCATCAACTTAAATAATCTTTTAAAGTACAAGAATTCCGTCAGAAAAATACTGTCGTTATCTGCAACAATGATCACTAAACCGGACAACAGGCCAAAAGCTAATAGCCAATAGCTAAATGCTAATAGCTTCTCAGCAGGCTCACCATCTCGCCGGCTGCCCGTTCGGCGCATCCCGGAGGACCCAGTTTTGCCAGCATCAGTTGATAATTCTTGAGCATCTCCTCCCTGTAGGCAGTGTCCTCAAGAATTTTAGTAAGCTCAGCGCTTACAGCATCCGGTGTGCATTTTCCCTGGAAAAACTCTTTCACAATCTCCTTGTCCATGACCAGGTTGACAAGTGAAAACCAGGGAATCTTCAGGAAAAATTTCTTCAGTAGCGTGGTGAACCATCCAAGTTCCATTATGTAGCAAACCACCTGCGGGACATTGATAACTGCCGTTTCAAGGGTTGCAGTCCCGGATGCAACCAGGGCCGCCCTTGATTGCTGTAACAGTTCATAGGTCTTTCCGAACAGAACGGGAATAGTGTGATCCCGGATGATCTCCTGATACATCGAAGGTGGAATGGATGGTGCTCCGGCCAAAACAAACTGGTAATCAGGAAACCTCTCTGCCACCATAATCATTACGGGTAAAATAAGGTTGATCTCCTGCCGGCGGCTGCCGGCGAGCAGTGCCACGATGGGCCGGTCTTCCAATCCGTTTTCATCCAAGAATTCCCTGTAGGTTTGATCCTTGTTTGGGCGGACTGCCAGTTCATCCACTGTGGGATTTCCCACATACCTGATTCTATAATTATGCTTGTCGTAGAAATCCTTCTCGAAGGGGAAAATAGTGAAAAGCTCGTCTACATAATTTTTAATCCACTTCACACGATCCGATCTCCAGGCCCATATTTTAGGTGAGATGTAATAAAATGTCCGGATGTTGTGCGCCTTGGCAAACCTTGACATACGCAGGTTAAAACCCGGATAGTCGACCAAGATCAGCACATCCGGTTGAAATTCAAGTAGTTTCTCCTCCGCCAGTTTAAAATTTTTGTTGATCTGTTTCAGGTTGATGAGCACAGTGAAAAAGCCCATAAAAGCCATTTCACGGTAGTGTTTCAGGAGTGTTCCTCCCTGTGCGGCCATCAGATCACCGCCGAAAAAGCTAAATATTGCCTCCGGGTCCTTCAACTTTATTCCTCCCATCAGGTGAGCGGCATGCAGGTCGCCCGAAGCTTCTCCGGCTATAATGAAATATCTCATTTATCGATAGGTTGTTTGATTATGACGATCCATCACATAGTAAATTTCAAGGCAAAAATCAGAATTGCGTAAACGACTGTAACGGCCATAATACCCCTTCCTGATTTGAACCTGTCGGTTTGGACAAAAAACATGAAAGGTGCGAGATTGGGAAATACGGATAGGCTCATCACGTGAACAAATTTATCGGATTTGATCAGTATCTGGACATATTCAGAGATGGATATTCCCTGAAAGCGGAAGAGAAAGTAAAGCAGAAATATGACCAGAGGCAAACCAAGACCCAGCAAAAAGCCGAGCCAGAATCGGTTCAAACCGGAGCGTTCAAAATAGGTTGGATTCATATCTTCAAAATTTCCATTTTTGCATGAACTGAAAAGCGGTATAGGCAGTCAGATCTGTCGTGACAGGCACAATGGAGACGAAACCGTTGAGCAGGGCAAAAGTATCCGTATCACGCGCCTCATTCTCAGCATCGTTGAAATACCCTGTAAGCCAGTAATAATCGCGTCCGTGAGGATCGGTTCGTTTTTCGAACTCCTCCACCCATTTACCTCTCGTCTGACGTGAGAAGTTGATGCCTTTAACCTCTCCTTTCGGAATATTGACGTTCAGGCACACACCGTCAGGTAACCCGTGTTCAGCCACTTTTTGAAAGATTCGGGCAACTACTTTCTTTGCTTTGGTAAAATCCGCCTCATGGGAATAATCATCCAGCGAAAAGCCTATGGATGGCACACCATGAATGGATCCTTCGATGGCAGCGCCCATGGTTCCCGAATAAAGCACGGATATGGAAGTATTAGAACCGTGATTGATGCCTGAGATAATGAAATCAGGCAGACGTTCGAGTAATTTATTGCAGCCCAGTTTGACGCAATCCGCGGGTGTTCCTGAGCAGGAATAAACCACAAGCCCTTCTTCCTCTTGAATTTTATTGATCCGGAGTGGACGTTCGACGGTAATGGCATGAGACATTCCTGAATGGGGAGTATCCGGAGCAACAACGACAATGTCGCCAAAAAGACGGATAACTTCAATCAATTCAATCAGTCCCCTGGCAAAAACCCCATCATCATTGGATATCAATATCAAAGGGCGTTCTTCCATATTTTGATTATTTTGGTCAAAGATAATCGTTCGCTCTGAATTATTGTCAATCGACCATTGTCCATTTTCAATGGTCATCTGTCAATTATTTAAAATGGTACATTTGCAATAGATATGACCTCATCGAAAAAAAAAATAGTCCTGCTTGGTACCACCTGGCCCTTCAGACCGGGCGGTATAGCAACTTTCAATGAAAGGCTGGCCCGGGCGCTGATTCATGAAGGGAATGATGTGACCATTTATACTTTTTCACTGCAGTATCCCGGATTTCTATTCCCCGGTAAAGGACAATATTCAGATCAGCCTGCCCCTGAGGATCTGACCATCCGAATCAAAGTCAATTCGATCAATCCTTTCAACTGGATCTCCGTCGGGAGGGAACTAAGAAATCTGGCGCCCGATTTACTGATTATTCGATTCTGGATTCCCCTGATGGCTCCTGCGCTGGGTACAATTGCCAGGATCACACGCAAAAACCGTCACACGAGGGTGATTGCCCTTGCCGACAACATCATACCGCATGAGCGGAGGTTTGGAGACCTGCTCCTGACAAAATATTTTATCCAAAGCATTGATGGCTTCGTCACTTTATCGCACAAAGTACTGGACGATCTGAAAAGACTAAGGCCCTCCGCTCCTGTTTTATACACACCTCATCCGTTGTACGATAACTTTGGGAAAGCTGTTTCCCGTGAGGAGGCCCTGAAGAAACTCGGCCTTGATCCGGATTTCAGGTATCTGCTTTTTTTTGGATTTATCAGGGAATACAAAGGACTTGACTGGCTTTTGACCGCTTTTGCAGATCAGAGGCTAAGACCATTCAAAGTAAAACTGTTGGTGGCAGGCGAGTATTATACCTCCTCCGAAAAATACGACCAAATTATCCGGGAAAATAACCTTGAAGATGATGTTGTCCTACATACCAAATTCATTGGAGATGCCATGGTACCCTTCTATTTCAGTGTTGCCGATCTCATTGTTCAACCCTACAAGAGCGCTACCCAGAGTGGTGTCACCCAAATTGCCTACCATTTCGAAAAACCCATGCTGGTTACGGATGTTGGCGGATTGGCAGAAACCGTCCCCAATGGAAAAGTAGGCTATACGGTCTCTCCTCAACCTGAAGCCATTACTCAGGCGCTCATCGATTTTATGGAGAAAGACAGGTCTGCTGAATTCATTAGAAATCTTAAGACTGAAAAGGTCAGGTTTTCGTGGGAAAAAATGGTCGAGACTATAGAAAAACTGGATGTGGAAATATTGAAAAATAGGTTAATTTAGAACGGTTAAGTCAGAAACCGCTGTGGTTTGTTTCTCAAACTGAAAATCAGGATCAATTTGGATCATTCTTAAACGAAAATGGATTTGCAGACTGAAATAGAAAAAAGGGAAATAGAGGATTTGTACGAGGAGGTTTTAAAATCTTTTACGCGTCCGCTAACACCTGAAAATGTGCAATTGATACATAAAGCATATCAATTCGCATCTTCGGCTCACATGGGCGTTAGACGCAGGTCGGGTGAACCCTACATCATACATCCCCTTTCTGTTGCTAAAATTGTTGTCAGCGAAATAGGACTGGGAACAAAATCAGTTGTAGCTGCCATTCTGCACGACGTAGTGGAGGATACTGAATATACGGTCCAGGATATTGAGAAAATGTTTGGCGAGAAAATTGCCATGCTTGTGGATGGATTAACCAAACTTTCAGGAACTTACGACTCCAAGCAAGCCACCAATTTCAGGAAAATGCTGATGACACTGTCGGATGATGTCAGAGTGATCCTGATTAAAATGGCCGATCGGCTCCACAACATGAGGACGCTGGATTCGATGCCCCTGAACAAGCAATTGAAGATATCATCTGAAACGCTCTATATTTTCGCCCCTTTGGCACATCGGCTGGGACTCTATGCCATCAAATGTGAACTCGAGGACCTGAGCCTCAAATTCAAGGATCCGGAAACTTACAGGCAGATTGAACTTAGTCTGCACAGCGAGGAGGAGAGGATCAGTTACCTGGTTTACGACTTCGCTAAACCCATTCAGGCCAAATTATACGAAGAACAGTTTGATTTCACAGTCAGCGGAAGGACGAAATCGATCTATTCCATTTACCAGAAGATGCAGACTAAAAACATTTCCTTTGAAGAGGTGTATGATCTGCTTGCAGTCCGAATCGTTTTTAAACCAAAGGAGAATATTTCGGAGAAACGACAGTGTTTTGATATACTTTCCCTGATAACTGATATTTACACACCCAAGCCCGACCGTATCCGCGACTGGATCACCATTCCCAAGGCCAATGGCTATGAAGCGCTTCACACTACCGTGATGGGACCGAAAGGACAATGGGTGGAGGTGCAGATCAGAAGTGAACGAATGGATGAGATTGACGAACGCGGATTCGCCGCTCATTACAAATACAAAGGAGACCATACTTCCGAAAGTGAACTCGACAAGTGGCTGCACAAGATCAGGGAACTGCTTGCCAATCCGGAATCCGATGCCCTCGACTTCCTGGATGAATTCAAACTCAATCTTTTCAGTCGTGAAATCGTAGTCTTTACACCAAAAGGTGAAATGAAGATGCTGCCCAAAGACGCTACCGTCCTGGATTGTGCCTATGATATCCATACAGCTCTTGGTAACCATTGCATCGGAGCAAAGGTTAACCATGCCCTTGTACCCATGAGTTATGTGCTCAAAAGTGGCGACCAGGTGGAGATACTCACCTCCGAGAAACAGTTTCCAAAGGCCGAATGGATCAACATAGCGGTCACCGCCAGAGCCAAAACAAAGATCAAGGATTCCTTTAAACAGGAACAAAAGAAGCATATCGAAGACGGTCTCAAAAAACTAACTGCCCAGTTCGATAAATTAAGTGTAAAACCCTCCACCAATACGTTTAAAAAATTGCTCAATCATTACGGATTTCACAGTAAAGAGCAGTTATACGCAGAAATCGGGATGGGTCTGGTTTCCCTCGACAATCTGGAAGAGGTACTTCAGACAAAGGCTGAAAACAGATTTGTAAAATTCTGGAACCTTACCTTCTCATCCGATAAGAAAGAGGAGAAGATCGACAAAAAGAAACCATTCCTGCTTACGGAAGATTCCAAGCAATCCAATTACAAACTGGCATCTTGCTGTAATCCGATCCCTGGCGACAATGTTGTAGGTTTTGTATCCGAAGGCGAACAGATTATTATCCATAGAAAGACCTGCCCTGAAGCGATCAAACTGATGTCGAGCAGGGGTGAAGACATCGTCCAGGCAACCTGGAACAAATTCAAGGTCCTCTCCTACCTCACTCATTTGTACGTCCGCGGTTTCGATCGCCAGGGAATGGCCAACCAGATCACCAACATCATCTCCAACGAATACGGGATCAACATGCGATCCATCAACCTCGATGCGCACGACGGCATTTTTGAGGGCCACCTTTACCTGTACATCCACAACACTGAAAACCTCAACACCCTGATCTCCAAACTGCAAAAACTAAAGGGCATTGATTCTGTTACCAGGCAAGACATTTAAATAATTGACAATGGACAATTGACAATTGAAAGTGGCCTTAGTTAGTAGTCAGTGGTTAGTGGTCAGGGGCCAGTTACAGGAATTGCTATCATCGAATGTTGTATGAAGCTTTTAAGTTTTAAGACTAATTTTATGAAACATCTATAATTTGTAAAGTTCACAAATTCAAATCTCTATAACATTGTCAATTCTCAATTGTCAATTGTCAATTTCCCATTTCGTTATCTCACAAATTTCAATCTTTTCCCTACCTGCTTCATCCATTCGCGGGCCATCAGTTCGTGACCGGCGACCGTGGGATGAACGCCGTCCCACATCCAGTATTCAGGCTTTGCCCGCTTGCATGCTTTATCGAAAACCATTTGGAAATCGACAAAAATTGTATCGTATTTTTCAGCCAGATTCTTCACAATAATCTGACGTTTTACCAGATCCGAATGGTAAGCCTCCCAATTGTCCTTCACTTTGCCTACAGGGAGGTTGAATGGGTTGCATAAAACGAACAATACATTCGGGAACATTGCTCTGGTCTGATCCAGCAAGGACTTGTAAACCTCCTCAAATCGCTCAGGAGGTACTACAGTCGGTCTGTTAAAAACAACGGAGGCAGCATCGTTGATCCCAACCAGGATGCTGAGGACATCGGGCTTCAGATCGAGGGTATCCTTCTGCCACCTGGCTTCCAGGTCTGTTACCTTGTTCCCACTGATACCGCGGTTATAAAAAGTGAGGTTCTTTTCGGGACAATCGGCCCCCAGGCGGCTTGCCACCGAAAAAGCATAGCCATGTCCCATGACGTGGTTGGGATCGGCAGTTCGCCCCCTGTTGCCATCTGTGATGGAGTCGCCCTGGAAGAGGAATACAAGATTATCTGCCTTTTTTGATTTTCCTGAACTGGCTGATTCTTCTGCCATGGAACCCAAAACCGGCAAACTGCAGGCAGCAAGTCCGGTAAGTGTAATTTTTCTGATAAAATCGCGACGGGAATTCAATTGAATATTATTCATCAAACTTAAATTTTTTCAAAGTGAATTAGTAGAAAGTATTTTAATTTTTTTTTCGCTTTCAGGGAAAGGGCTTTCCACCATTGTCAATTTTTAATTTTTAATTTTTAATTTTT
>CAIUUO010000127.1 GCA_903902325.1 uncultured Bacteroidia bacterium | reverse complement strand
GTTACAAGGGAGACGGCACAAGCAGTTTCTGTCCCAGGATGATGATCAAGGTGTTGTTTTATGCCTACATGCGCAATATCTATTCCTGTCGAAAAATTGAAGCGGCGCTTTCTGAGAATGTGCATTTTCTATGGTTATCAGGTAAACAGTTTCCGGATTTTAGAACTATTAATGATTTTAGGAGCAAAAGACTTAAAAGTCAAATTGATAGCATTTTCAGTAAAGTAGTGATGATGCTTGTAGAACTCGGGTATGTGAGCCTTGATGTTCAGTATATTGATGGAACCAAGATCGAGGCTGCATCCAACCGTTATACCTTTGTCTGGCGCAAATCAGTAGAAAGGAACAAATTAAAACTGGAAACCAAGATTCGCAATATTATCAGTCAGATTGAAAAGGGAATACAAGAAGATAATCGTGCAGCGGATGAAACACCAACCCCAATAAATTCCAAAGAACTCAAAGAGAAAATCATGGAGTTAAATGCTGATCAGAAAAGGAGCCGGGAAGAACAGAAACAAATCAAAGAACTAACAAAACATCAGCTTCGAAGAAAAATATGATCGTCAATCTTCTGAAGTTGTTGCCGACTCAGGTTATGGCAGTGAGCAGAACTACGACTATATGGAAGCCAGGGGCATTGACAACTTTGTAAAATTTACTTATTTCCATAAAGAACAAAACAAATCATTCAAGAATAACCCTTTTCTGCCGGACAATCTTTTCTATAATCCGGAAGGTAATTTTTATGTCTGTCCGATGGGTCAGGAACTTGAGTTCATTGGTCAATACCAGAGAATATCCGACCGGGGAGATCAAAGTGAGTTCTCCTTGTATCAGGCCAAACGATGTGAAGGATGTCCTCTCAGAGGCTCCTGCCACAAAGCCCAGGGCAATAGAAGGATAGAAGTTAATCATAATTTGAAAAGACATAAAGATATTGCTAGGACAAACCTTACCTCAGAGAAGGGTTTAATGCACCGCAGTAAAAGACCAATTGAACCGGAAGCTGTCTTTGGTCAAATCAAATCAAACAGAAAGTTCAACCGTTTCCGGTTAAAAGGATTGGAAGGAGTAGCTGTGGAATTTGGATTGATCAGTATTGCGCTAAACATCTCAAAAATGGCAAAAAAGCCAAGTATTGAGGCAAAAAGCAGCTTCAAAGCAGCTAAATTATCCCTAAAAAACCTAATCTTTGACTCAACACTCTATTATCGGGATTGGTGGCCCGTGATGTTAAATTACAATCGCTTTTCAGCAATCTAATGTAAAAAGAAGAAGCTACCTTTTCAAACAGTGCCTCTTTCCTTTTACTGAATTTTGGATTTTCGATGATGGATATTCAATAATTAAAGACTTCATCAAGGGACAATTCCTGGTATTGTCCCATCTTTTTCAATGCATTTACATCCAGTTTGTTTTTATCTCCGACCAGAAGGTAAGTATAATTCTTTCCTCTAAAATGCTTGTCAAAGAACTCTTGCACTTCTTTCAAATCTGATTTTTGTGTATTTTCATAATAATCTTTCCGGATATCATAATCAATACCCAGTTTTTTATTCTTTAACCAACTCATAAAAATGTCAGTTTTTATAATTCTTTCCGATTGTATGCTTTTTAGTACGCTCTCTTTTGCAATACTGAACGATTTTTCGTCAACAATCATATTGTTCATTATCCCGTTCATGGCATGAATAGCATCCAAAGTCTTGTCAGACTGAGTAAAAACAGCTGCTAAAACATAGAACGAATCTGACTTACGGTTAGGTGCCCAGTACAAGGCAAACGCAGAATAAGCCAGAGCCCTTGCCTCCCGGATCTCCTGGAACACAACAGAACCCATCGAGCCTCCGTAGTATTCATTGAAAACTTTTGAGCCCACAAGGGTATTGATATCAAAAGAGTTACCTCTCGATAACATAAATACATCCGTTTGTGATTTATCGTAATTGACAAGAAACACACTATTTTGATCTGTTTTCTGCTCAGCAAAGACTTTTTCCGCAGGAGCAATCTGCATCCGTAGCGGCAGGGTATGTTTGACCTTGAGATAAGAAATCAAATTATTTTGGTCGCCTGGTCCATAATACAGAATTCGATGAGGATAACTGCAGAATTGTTTGATTATTGTAGTCAGTTCTAACGGTTTGATTTTGCGGAGGGAGTCTGTCGGAATTATGTTAGTATAAGGAGAATTTTTGCCGTATTTGCCGAAATTTCTAATTGCTGTCTGGATTGCTCTCTGGTCCTGCTTCTGATCCATGCGCTCTTTGACAATTCCCTCAACTAACTTATCATATGCGTCCTGATCTGGTTTGGCATGTGCCAAAAGATCTTCCAGTAATGAAATACCCTTCTCCGCATTCTGGTTCAGACCATTCAGGTTGATTACAGACTGATCGCTTCCAGCTGTTACTTTCAGACTGAGTCCGTACTTATAAAGTTCCTTTTTAAAATTTTCGGCACTTAACTGATCGGTACCCAGATAGGGCAGATATTTGATGGCCAGTGCAAGTTTAGGGTTATGGTTGCTTCCGATCTCAGAAAGATAATTTAAATCGAAAAGGTCATTGGTTGTATTGTGGATATAATCAAAGGCCACCTGATCGCCAAGTTGTGTTTCTTTAATTGCTTGTGAATAATCTACGAAGATTGGTTCTATCGGTGTGACAGGTTCCTTTGCAAAATCAGTCATAAAGGCGGATTGTAAATCCCGGTTGATTTTAAGAGGTGTAATTTCAGGCTTGTCAACTTTTACCAGGTCTTTGGCGACTCCGTTGCGCTTGTATACAACCACATAATTGTCTTTGTACTTTTCCTTGGCAAAAGCCGATATTTGTTCCTTGGTTATGTTGGATAAATTGTCATAGTAATTGAGTTCATCTGCAATTGAAACACCATTGACAAAATCTTCCAATAGACCGTAAGCCCTTTCATTGCTTTCATTCCTCCTGATTCGCTCCAATTTCAGGTTGTTGACGGTAGCCTGAAGAAGCCAATCGTCGAACTCGCCTTTTTTGATCTTTTCGATCTCGGCCATCAGCAGA
Source organism: uncultured Bacteroidia bacterium (assembly GCA_903902325.1). Lineage (GTDB taxonomy): Bacteria > Bacteroidota > Bacteroidia > Bacteroidales > Prolixibacteraceae > CAINVV01. The sequence continues at coordinate 43,368 of CAIUUO010000127.1, read as the reverse complement.
TTTTTTACCTCTTCGAGGGTTTGTCCTTTACGCGGAGTACCTGTAAATTCCTGGAAACCGTAGTCTTTCAGGAAGTAACTTCCACAATCGGCATGAAGTACCTTCTGTTTTTGGTTGAGATCGAGATCAATCAATCCGGCAGTTGAATTGGTCAGAATATAGTCGATCATGTTAACGAATTTACGGTCTTCCGACTTGTAGCCATCAAACCTGTATGCAAACGCAACTTGTTCTGCCTCCGGACCTGTAACCTCCCTAACAACTGGCTGTGTAATTGGTTGCTCTTTGATCTCCTGAATTTTCGGTAATTCTTTAGAGGGGACATTTCCAAAAGTATCATCAATCATTTTAATTGTTTTCTCAAAATCGATATCACCACTTAAAACAATTACCATGTTGTTCGGAACATACCAGGTATGGTAGAAATTCATGATGTTTAACATAGACGGATTTTTCAAATGTTCAGGAAAGCCAATCACATCACGGCCAATTGGGTTATTCGGAAACAGTCCGCTCATTAATTTGTTGTTGGCCCTCATCTGGTCCTTATCCTGATACATATTGAATTCTTCGTAGACTGTTTCTAATTCGGTGTGAAACAGACGCAAGACTGGATCCTGGAACCTTTCGTATTCCATTTTTATCCATTTCCCGATTTCATTCACCGGTATGTCATTGACGAAGGCAGTCAGTTCATAACTTGTGAAAGCATTTGTTCCTTTGGCGCCTATCAGGGAAGATAACTTGTCATATTCGTTAGGAATGGCATATGCTGCCGCTTTTTGCGAAATTCTGTCAATCTCTTTGTAAATTTCCTTCTTTTTAACAGGATCATTGGTCGCCTTATGTTGTTCGAAAAGACCGGAGATACTGTCGAGTAGTGGTTTTTCAACCGTCCAGTTACTTGTCCCAAATTTTCCGGTTCCCTTGAACATCATGTGTTCAAGATAGTGCGCAAGACCAGTGGTTTCAGCAGGATCATTGACAGATCCTGCATGGGTGGCAATGAAACTCATAGCTCGTGGTTCATCCTGGTTGATGGAGAGATAAACTTTTAAACCGTTATTCAGCGTATAGATTCTGGTTTTGGTTGGGTCATTGGTGACTTCTTCATATTTATACCCTTGATTGTCAGTTTTTGAAAGGGTTCGATAGGGTTGCTCTTTGCATGAAAGGATATTTCCTGACAACAATACCAGGAGAAAAATGCGGATTAATTTTTTCATGTGAATAGGATTTCATTGTTTCAGTAAATGTCGTCAAATTATTTGAAATGTTCACTGAATAAAATATTGAGATTGGTAAACAAAAAATAGTATTTGATAATCTATATTTTCAATTGGTAATCAAAATGATTAGTTAGATAATTGATATATGTAATTTGATAATTGTACGTTTTTTTATTGATAGGATAGTGAAGAATAATATAGATAATCGAAAACTTATAAATAATAATTGAAAAGAGTAAATTGATAAACGAAAAACTATATTTGATAAACATAAGATCAAACTATATGAAAATCATGGATTGTGTATTAAATGTCACTGGTATATATTCTTAGATAGTCATAAATATATTTTTGGTAAATCATAATGATACTATGATAAATTGAATGCATTTTTTAAATATGTATTGAGTATTTTTAATGTCAGAATATTTGGCTTCTGGATTGTACATTGAAGGTCACAATGAAGTTTGTCCTTTTAATTTGAGTCTTGGTGGTAGGAGGATTTTTTTGAATCAAAAAATCTTCTACTTTTGTCATTCCTTTAAAGGCAGCTGACAAGGAGAGATGCAAGAGTGGTTTAATTGGCACGCCTGGAAAGCGTGTGTTCCTCTAAAGGGAACCGGGGGTTCGAATCCCTTTCTCTCCGCAAACTACGGTAAGCCTCGCGAAAGCGGGGCTTTTTTCACACTGTGTCTCGTCTGCACCGCAGATGAAAGCTAGTTATATCGCATGAAAAAATCTCAAGAGTGAAACGACCGAGATCATCCATTGTTTAAGCCTCCCCTTCATGGGATCACCGATTGGTAATCCCTTTGTCTTCCTTTTATCAAAAAATGCAAAAAAAAACTCTATCACAAACGGACAGAGTTTTTTTAACAAAAGTTATCGCTGATAGTTCTTCAATTGCTCAACTTTCTGTTTCTTAGCTCTTCAGTAACTTCTTTTCGCAATCCTGCTTCAATTTGGTATAGTTTGACAACTTGTTGGGGAGTAAGCACTGTACGGAATTCTTTGTAATATTTTTCGTGCAGTACAATGATCTTTTTTGCGCTTTCGAGCTGATCAGTGACCAGCAAATCAGCCTCTGAAGCTGACAAACTGTCTGTATTTACTTTCATCAGTTTTGCCATTTTGCGAAAATCTATTCTGGCAATTTCATCTTCATATTTCATGTAAATCGGACGAAACTGGTCGAATGTGGCCTGATCAAGCTTGAATTTCAGTTGAATTTCATTCAATTTGGCTCGCGCCATACGCTCTCTGAGAAATGGGTATCGCTTGACATTCTGGCCTCTTCCAATGAATCCGGTAATCAGTAGTGACGTAAAAATTAGCGCAGTTAATATATTCTTCATCTTATACCGTATTTATTTTTTATTGAAAAGATTCATTGATAAAAGGATCCGTTATATCCAACGCTGCTATTTGTTGCAATTCATCATCCGTCAGATCGTGTAAAACATCACTAAGAACTTCATTTTTTGCCGGGTATATCAAATTTTCTTCTACTATTTTTTCGGCATTTATTTTTTTTGACCCTACTCCAATCTTTTTTTCTGGTATTTCTATCTTCCTTTGAATCTCAATTTTGTTTATTGGAAGTGAATCCTGTACAAATAGGTTCGGATCTGCCTTGGGGTCTGAATTACCGATGAAATGGATGCCCAGATAAAGGACGAGTGCTGTGGATGCCGCTGCCGAGAAGATCAGTCTTCGAAGATTATTTCTTTTTTGGATCCTTTCTCTTTGGATTGCTTTTTGAAGCGTATTTCCGGAAATTGTTTCAAAAAAACCTGCCGGAGTCCTATAGGGCATCTCTTTTCCGATTTGCTTAAATTCATCGTTTTCTTTCATTTTCTTTTGTTTTTTGAAGTAGACCATTACACATGATCAATCAAATATTTTTTAATTTTTTCGCTTGCCAGGTGATAATTTGTTTTCAGTGAATTAACGGATGAACTCATGATTTTAGCAATTTCCTCATAACTTAGTTCATCATAGTATCGCAAGTTAAAAACGATTTTTTGCTTTTTGGGAAGTTCCTGTATAGCGTGCTGGAATTTGAAAAGAATCTCCTTGCTGCTTTCCATATCTGTTCCAACAGGCTCGCCCGAAACTTCACCGTTCAATGGACTTCTTCTTTTCAGGATATTTTTGTTTTTCATGAAGTGCCTTGAACATTCGTTGGTTGCAATCCGGTACAGCCAGGTGAAAATTTTGCTTTCACCCCTGAATGAATCTGCATGTCTGTATACCTTGATAAATGTTTCCTGCAGAATATCTTCGGCATCTTCATGCGATACGACCAATCTTCGGATATGCCAGTAGATTGGCTCCTTGTACAACTCCATCAGCATTATAAACCCTTTCTCCCTTTGCGCAGGATCTTTCAACATTCTCAATATTACTGCGTCATCGGTTCCGGTCATCAATCACAATTTTATTGTTTGGATGCATTAAACAAGATAAAGTTAAATTTTGAGAACAGAAATATTTTTAATAATGATGTCTTGTTTTTTATTTCAAGATTTATGAATTTATGATTTAACTTTCAGGTGCTGATTGTTTCTTATAGGTATCTGTTTAATTCTTAAAAATTAATTTATGAAAATGCTAAAGATTTTTTTTGCCTTAAGCCTGATATTTGTGCTATCCAATTCATGCCAGAAAAGGGACCTGCAGGCTACTATTGATGAAGTGATCCTGAGTCAGCAGGATACGCAGACTGAAGAGGTACTTTCGGATGTTGACCTAATCGTGGATGAAGCTGTGACGCAAAATGCTACACTACTTAAAGCAGGAACTACCGGAAGTTCTCCCTACCTGACCAGTTGTGCCATCATCACTTTGAATACAAAAGTTTCTCCTCAGGTACTGACCATCGATTTTGGGACATCCTGCACAGGGAATGACGGAAAAGTACGGTCAGGAAAAATAATTGTCACTTCTGTTGCTTTTAATTCATTTCCCTCAGTCAGAAATAAAACTTTTGACACTTATATCGTAGATGGGAAGAAAATCGAGGGAACTGTAACTAAAACGATTCAAAAGGATAATGTAAATAATATTCGAACAGCGACTATTCAGGAGGATATTACCATCAATCTTCCTAATAATGAGGGAACCGCTCACAGGGTAGCCAATCTTACCCGACAATATCTTTTAAACAGCCTTGGCGTTCAGGATGACAATCAGGTTAAAACCTTTGGAACCGTTGAATTTACCAGGGTAACAGGCATCAAGGTTACCAAAACAGTAACTTCCGGAAATCCTTTGGTTTACAGTGCCTCCTGTCATCATATGATTAGCGGAGTTGTTTCCATCACAACGAGTACGGGTCACATCTGGTCAGTTGATTTTGGAAACGGCGAATGCGATAATATGGCGATATTGACTATTAATGGCAAGTCAAAGGAAATTACGATCCGCTGATTTACGTTCATTCCAGTTTATAACAAACAATGCCATCCGGAAGATATCGGATGGCATTGTTTGTTTCAACTTTGTTTATATAATATGGTTAACTTGACCTGTTCAACGGCTTTTCTGCAACGCCTTATAAAGGATATATCCGAAAACGAGACATCCAAAAACAACAAATGCATAGGAGAGGTGTGAACTGTATTCCTGCACTTTTGTCATCAACATCTCTTTGGGAACTACGGATTCAAGATAATAGCCGATAGATGCCAGGATGATGTTCCATAGGCCTGCTCCTAAGGTGGTATAGAAGACGAACCTTCCAAGATTCATTCTTGAAAGTCCTGCCGGGATCGAGATCAGATGTCTGACTCCCGGAATCAAACGTCCGGTAAAAATTGATATGGCTCCGTTTTTGTCAAAGAATGCCTCCGTTTTTTTGATGCCTTCTTCATTGAGCATTAACATATGTCCAAGTTTACTGTTGGCGAAACGATACACAATGGGACGTCCGATAAAATCTGCCAATGCATAATTAATTACAGAACCTATCAATGCTCCAAAAGTTGAAAAGAAAACTACCAGATAAATATTCAACTCTCCAGCCGCAGCTTTATAGGCAGCAGGAGGAACCACCAGTTCAGAAGGCAAGGGAATGACTGAACTTTCAATCGCCATTAAAAGGGTTATGGTCCAGTAGTTTAAATGTTCAAGGCACCATTGGATGAAGCCAATTGATTCCATAAAAGGACAATTAGGTGAATTTCAGATTTATGTTGTGCAAATGTAGGCAATGCCAGCAAATACCAGCGAAAAAACAGAAATTTTTCGGTAAAAAGAGATTTACAAACTATCGAACAATGGAATTTAATTTAGAAAGATTTTAAAGGTACTTTTTGGTTTCATCAAGTTGGAATATTTAACTTTAGGGGATAATATGAATAAATGTAACTTTATATGAAATAACATGGAGCATAAAGGTAAAATAACAGATTTACAGTCACATACGGGCGTGGAGGTGATGCGTTGCTACCAATGTGGAAAGTGCACAGCAGGTTGCGTTCTTGCTACAGACATGAATTTTCCTCCAAGTTATGTGATGAGGTTACTCCAGACAGGTACCAAAGAAAACTATATCAAGATACTTGGCTCCAATTCTATCTGGCTCTGTCTGAACTGTGAGAACTGTCTAGGCAGATGTCCAATGGAGATTGATATTCCCAAAATGATGGATTATTTGAGAACTCAGGCGATTAAAGAGAATATTCTTCATCCTGATTCAAAACCCATTATTTCATTCCATCGATCATTTCTTGATTCCATCAAATATACAGGACGCCTTTATGAATTGGGCCTGATTGCTGAATTCAAAGCACGCACTTTTCGTGTGACCCAAGATCTTACCATTGCTCCGGCCATGTTTTTGAAAGGTAAATTGCATCTTTTGCCCGAAAAGATCAAAGACAGAATGACCATGAAGAGAATATTTGCCAAGACTATTGAAAACGTAAAGACTGAAAATAAATGAAGATAGGATTTTACCCTGGTTGTTCACTGACTGGTTCTTCCAGGGAATACAATGAGTCGGTTGTTGCGATTGCTAAAGTGCTTGATATTGAACTGACCGAGATCAACGACTGGAATTGTTGCGGAGCCACTGCCGCACATTCCATGAATGAAGAGCTTTCCATGTCTTTGCCTGCCAGAATTATGGCAATGGCTGAAAAACAAGGATTGACAGAAGTGGTTGTACCCTGTGCAGCCTGCTACAATCGCCTGAAAGTGACCCAGCATGATCTGAAAGACGAAACAAAGCGGAAAAGGGTATCTGAAATTCTCCAGTTGCCTTATGATGGAAGCATTGAAATTATCAATGTTTTGCAGATGCTTGAAAAATATGGAGCAGAAAACATCAAGGCAAAAGTTACCCAGCCATTTGCGCACAAAGTTGCTTGCTATTATGGCTGTCTGCTGGTTCGTCCTCACTCCATCCTTCAGTTCGACCGGGTGGAAGATCCGCAGAGCATGGATGAACTCATCAAAGTGGTTGGTGGAACGACCATTGACTGGGCCTTCAAGACCGAGTGTTGCGGCGGAGGATTTTCCGTATCGCGAACCGATCTGGTGGCCAAACTTTCGGGTAATATACTCGAAGATGCTGCTGATCGTGGGGCGGAGGCGCTGATCGTTGCATGCCCTATGTGTCAGTCGAACCTGGACATGCGACGCGGAGCCATCAATAAGGTCATCGAGAGACCAAGTGATATTCCTGTTATCTATATTACCCAGGCAATCGGACTCGCCTTGGGTATCGATGCTAAGGAACTTGGATTAAAACGTCATTTTGTAACCGTAGAATTGTAATCCTATGTCAAAGATCGGAGTATTTATTTGCCACTGCGGTGAAAACATCAGCGCTACCGTCGACGTTGAACGCGTTGCGCGGGAAATAGGTGGAATGGAGGGGGTTGCACATGCAATAGATTATAAATACATGTGTTCGGATCCCGGCCAAACCTTTATCAAGGAGGCGGTTAAAAAATACGACCTCGATGGGGTAGTGGTCGGGGCATGTTCCCCAAGGATGCATGAGCCAACCTTCCGGAGAGCCTGTGCCGAAGCTGGTTTAAATCCTTATCTGTGTGAAATGGCCAATCTTCGCGAACATTGTTCCTGGGTACACGAAAAAGGTGAAGAGACAACAGAAAAGGCCATCGATCTTGTTAAGATGCTGGTTGAGAAGGTAAAAAAGAATAATCCACTCGAATCCATAAAGGTTCCGGTTACAAAAAGAGCGCTTGTTATCGGAGGTGGTATTGCGGGGATTCAGGCAAGTCTGGATATCGCTAATACCGGTCACAAAGTGATTCTTATAGAAAGGGATCCTTCTATCGGAGGGCACATGTCGCAGTTATCGGAAACCTTTCCTACACTCGACTGTTCACAATGTATCCTGACTCCCCGGATGGTAGAGGTTGCACAACACCCCAATATAAAGCTTTATACCTACGCTGAACTCGAAAGTCTGGAGGGTTTTATCGGAAATTTCACGGCAAAGATCAGGCTGAAAGCAAAAAGCGTTAATTATTCAACCTGTACCGGATGCGGGGCATGCATTCAGAAGTGTCCTGTTAAAAAAATTCCAAGCGAATTCAATGCAGGATTGGGTACGCGGACGGCAATTTATGTTCCATTTCCACAGGCGGTACCGAATAAGCCAGTGATTGACCGGGTAAATTGCAATTACTACAAGCGTGGAGCCTGCAAAATCTGTGAAAAGACTTGTCAGGTTGGATCCATCGAATGGGATAAGGAAGACGAAATCATCAGCGAGGAGGTCGGTGCGGTTGTTCTGGCGACTGGTTTTGATGTGAAAGGAACAGACTTCTTTCCTGAATACGGATACGGGAAATACAAGGATGTACTTACCGGACTTCAGTTTGAAAGACTTGCATCTGCTTCCGGACCTACATTTGGTGAGATTCGTCGTCCATCGGATGGTGCCATTCCAAAGAAGATCGTCTTCATCGCATGTGCCGGATCGAGGGATCCTGCTAAGGGAATTCCCTACTGCTCCAAGATATGCTGCATGTACACGGCCAAACATGCGATGTTGTACCAGCATAAAGTCCACGATGGAGAATCGACTGTATTTTATATGGATATCCGCGCAGGCGGAAAAAATTACGAAGAATTCGTACGCAGGGCGATCGAAGAGGATACTGTCAACTATGTGCGCGGTCGTGTTGCCAGGGTTTACGAAAAAAATGGCAAACTGATCGTTAAAGGAGTAGATACCCTGTTGGGTGGAGAACAAGTAGAAATTGAAGCCGACATGGTTGTTCTGGCTACTGCAGGGGTTGCCAACTGCGGTTCAGAACAGCTGGCACAGAAATTGCATGTTTCTTATGATCCTTACCATTTCTTCGCGGAAGCGCATCCGAAACTGAAACCTGTTGAAACAAATACTGCCGGAATTTTCCTTGCCGGAGCTTGTCAGGCGCCGAAGGATATCCCTGAAACAGTTGGAATGGCTTCCGGTGCGGCGGTGAAAGTAGCGGCACTCTTTTCGAATAACGAGCTGGTCAGGGAACCCATTATTGCTGTTGTCAACCGTTTGGCACCACCGCTTTACAGTACTTGTGTCGGCTGTTTCATGTGTGAAACTGCATGTCCTTACAATGCCATCGAACACGAAGAAATTAAAGCCCGCGATGGAAGTCTGATCAGGACTATCGCCAGGGTGAATTCAGGACTCTGCCAGGGATGCGGCACCTGTGTTGCTTTCTGCCGCTCTAAATCCATTGATATCCAAGGGTATACCAACGAACAGGTTTATGCCGAGGTCATGTCATTGTTAAACGACTAACTAGCATATAATGAGTAGTGAAGAAATTTTTGAACCCAAGATAGTTGCCTTTGTTTGCAACTGGTGTACCTATGCAGGTGCAGATTTAACTGGTACCAGCCGGCTTAAATATGCAACGAATGTTAAGATTGTCCGTTTTCCCTGCACAGGCAGAATTGATTTTCTCCTCTTGTTGAAATCATTTGCACAGGGGGCTGACGGAATTATCGTATCCGGATGTCATCCCAACGACTGCCACTATACGAGCGGCAATTTTCACGCTCGCCGTCGCTGGATTGCATTTCGTTCCATCCTGGATATGATGGGGGTTGATGTCAGGCGAGTTCAATACTCGTGGGTATCGGCTGCAGAAGGATCCAAATGGGCTGATTTGGTAAACAATACTGTTGCTGATATTCGTGCCCTCGGACCATATACCGATTACCAAAAGGTTGCTGATTACTTAGAAAAGGAGGTACAAGATGGAGAAGCTTAGGGAAAGGGCTGCAGCAATACTTGCTGACGGAACCGTGTCATTGGTAATCGGTTATGAGGAAGGGACCAAAAGACCGCGACCACTTTTCTGCCATGACGGTGAGAGTGCCCGGAAATTGATATTTGATAGCCGTTGTTTTCATAATCTGGCTGTTTATCTTACCAAGAAAGAGTTGGTAGGAAACGGTCGGTTTGCTGTTACTGCCACGATATCAACCTTGCGCAGCATCATGCAGCTTTACGTCGAGAACCAACTGAGTGAAGATAAACTCTTGATTTTGACTGTAGATCTTTCGGGAACTTTGAGGGAGTTTGTCACGTTCGATGAGATTTCTGCCTATGTTGAACAGTTTGAATTGAAACGCAGTGAACGGGAACAGGCAATTCTCACGCGGATTGAAGGCATGACCCGTGAGGAACGATGGAACTTCTGGCAGGAAGAGATGTCTCATTGCTTTAAGTGTTATGCATGCCGTTCAGCCTGTCCGCTCTGCTATTGCACCAAATGCGTGGTTGAAGTGAACAGGCCCCAGTGGATCAATCCCTGGCCAGCTCCGGTGGCCAATATGGAATGGCATATCAACAGGGCCATGCATATGGTTGGTCGTTGCACAGCATGCGGAGCATGTGGAGATGCCTGTCCGGTTGGGATTCCGATAGATTTGATTACCAGAAAGATGATGGAAGATATGGCCCCCGAGTTTGGATACATTCCCGGTTTACCCGTTAAAAAAGGAAATGCCCTATCCACATGGAAGTTGGATGACAGAGAGCAATTTATACGTTAATCAGCTATGGAAACGAAATATATCAGTAAAAGCGGCATCGAACAATGGTTCAAATCCATCGTTGACAGCGGAAAAAGAGTGTATGCACCTGTAAATTCGAGGGATCAGATTGAATTTAAACGGGTGAAAAATTTGAGTGAGGTTGCCGACGAATATGTTCAGACAACCCAATCTATCAAGGCTTCCGTTTATCCAAAGGCTGAGGTACTATTTTCGTATGAAAAAGAGCACGGTAAGGTTCATCTTACCGATTTTAATCCGGATAGTATTCCTGAAACAGTTCTTTGGAAAGTTCATCCTTGCGATGCTGCAGGATTTAAACCACTTTCCGCCATCTTCAACTGGGATAGTCCTGATAAGTTACACAATGCGCATGTGCAGAAGACTTCTGTGATTTCATTCAGTTGTGCGATGGCAGACGAAAGTTGTTTCTGCACCAGTGTAAACGGTAGTCCAGGTAACCTGGCAGGCAGCGACATTCAACTGACCATGCTTCCTGACGGCGGGGCCATCGCAGAAATAGTAACACCCAAAGGTGAAGCACTGGTTGCTTTATCACCAACCGTTTTTGAAGCAGACAAGGGAGAGGACAAAACGAAATATCTTGTGGACCTTCCAGCCAGATTCAGTCTGGAGGAGGTCAATGCCAAGCTGAACAAGGCTTTCAACAGTACTGTCTGGAAAGAGCAGTCGGAGCGCTGCATCGGATGTGGAGCCTGTGCTTTTGTCTGTCCGACGTGTGCTTGTTTCGATATCCAGGAAGATGTACACGGTTCCACAGGGAGGCGTATTCGCTGCTGGGATGCCTGTGGTTTTGGCTTATTTACGCTGCACACTTCAGGACACAATCCGCGTGAGCATCAGAGTCAACGCTGGCGTCAGCGCCTGCTTCATAAATTCTCTTACATGCCTGCCCGGTTGAATGTGGTTGGCTGTACCGGATGCGGACGCTGTTCCCGTGCTTGTCCCGTTGATATGAATATTCTTGAACACATTACCTCAATTGCAGAACAATGAGCGAAAAAAATACTTACCTCCCGTACCTGATGACTATTGACAAGGTCACCAAAGAGGCGCCGGGTGTGAAAACCTTCAGATTAAAATTCCAGGATGAGGCCGAAGCCGAGGCATTTGAATTCAAAGCCGGACAGTTCGGGGAATACTCCGCATTCGGGGAGGGGGAATCCACTTTTTGCATTGCATCTTCTCCCACCAGAAAAGGTTACATTGAATGTACCTTCCGGGATACCGGCAGGGTTACATCCGGTTTGTCCTCACTGGAAGAGGGCAGTACCATGGGTTTCCGCGGTCCTTATGGCAATGTTTTTCCGCTGGATGAATGGAAGGGGAAGAACCTGGTATTTATTGCCGGAGGTATAGCCTTGCCCCCTATGCGCTGCGTGATATGGAACGCTCTGGACCTGCGTGAAAATTTCAAGGATATTACGATCATTTATGGGGCAAAGTCGGTGAATGACCTGGTATATAAGTCGGAATTGAAGGAGTGGTCCGAAAGGCCCGATGTCAATATGGTCACGACCGTGGATCCCGGTGGTGAAACTTCCGACTGGAAAGGGGAGATTGGTTTTGTTCCCACCATTGTGGATAAGGTTGCCCCTTCGGCTGAAAATACCATTGCCATTGTATGCGGGCCTCCAATCATGATTAAATTTACTTTCCCTGTTCTGGAAAAGCTTGGGTTCAGGGATGATCAGGTTTATACTACTCTCGAAAACCGTATGAAATGCGGTGTCGGGAAATGTGGTCGGTGCAATGTCGGGAAGTTGTATATCTGCAAGGACGGACCTGTATTCAGCAAGGAAGAGTTGAATCTGATACCGGCAGAGGAGTATTGAATTTAGAATCTACCTGACAGGTTTTCAAAACCTGTCAGGTAGATTTATTTTTTGAAAGGTTCTCAATTCCAGTATAGTACAATTGCTGGTATGTTGAATCAATACTACAAATCAATCGTAAGTATTGTTCTAATCGTTTTGTTCCAGTACATACTGGTAATATTTCACCTGCAATTCGTGGATCTTAGTTGCCAAATGAAATAGATTGATTTACATTTTTTTGAATGCGCCACAAATAAAATTAGGATTATTGCGCTGGTCGTTGCGGTTCATCATACAAAGAAATTCTTCCTCCGAATCATCTAAATGATAGGATTTGCAAACGATACAAAGGCCTGGAACAGGCACTGATTCGGGATCAATTCGCGTTCCGTCGTCATTAAAAAACCCACCAACAAAATCTTTCGCAGGATCATTATTTTCCGAAACGCCGAAAATATCATCCAATTCCCGGTCATCATTGTCAAATCCTTGCTTTTTTACCCATGCTTCAATTTCGGATGGTGCGGGCAAAATACTGTTTAAATTGAAATCCTTTGTGGAATGATCCTTTTGATTTACCTGTTCATCAAACTTCATTTGCTCACTAACTTCCTTGCAAGTATAACAATACCCCGGAAACGGACAATTTGCCTCATCGTAATCGCAAAACTCAATGTGATTCTCGCCAAACGACAAAGCAACATGTTTTTCTTCCCAGAACTTGCGGATGAAGGCGTAACGTAAATGTGCAGGATAATCCTTAGGAAAATCAAGGTAGAAATGAAAATACTGCAACAGTTTTTCAAGCTCAACAGCTAAAAGTGCTAGTTGTTCCTTGTTTAGTTTTTCTACAGGAGGAAGTTGTTCCTGGGCAATTCCGGTTATTCCTGAAATGGGTTTCGCATCGCCATATAAGTATTTTTCTACTTGCGACATATCATCCAATTCCAACTCATCATCAGGATCGGCTTCCGAATCTTCCCAGATCTTGAGGGGAGGTTTCATTCCCCAGGTTGCCTTGTGCAGGTCGTCAATTAGTTGTTCGAGATAGTGTTGCATAGGTTTTCTATTTTTTAGGTACTAAAGGTTTTCAAGATCCTCAGGGTCTTTATTTAATGACAACTCTCTCCACACGTGTCCTTCGAGTTTATGATGTTTAAACGCGAACCAAACTTTCCTGTACGGCGAACCCTCTATCAAATATTTAAAATTGGCAAACGGGTGACGGTTGCTAAGTGTGTTGATCAGTTGTTTTTGAAGCTTTAAATCATCAACCTCCGAAATGAAATCCTTCATGATCCTGTAAGATTCTCTTGACTCCAGCGGTTCAACAGTGATGTACTTTTTCCATTTTCGATACTCAAGATTAATCGTGACATTCTCTTGGCCGTCCTCTTCCTCTTCTTCTTCAAAGATAAAACTGTCTTCAAGCAATGTTTTCGGCACATCTTCCATTTCAAGCGTGTCAGGGTTGATAAAACAAATCATCCCGCAGTCGATTGATTCTGCTGTTTTCCGCACCAGTTCGCGGTACTTTTCGGGTATTTCTTCTGTATCGTCGGGTTCTTCGTAAATTTCTTTAAGCAGAAAATCCAGAATCTGCTTAAGTTTTTCTTCATTGTCTTTCACTGAGTGAAGGATAGGTAGAATTTGGTTTAGTAATTGATCATTCTTCATAATTTCCAAAGCATTGATTGTTTGAGTTAGTGTTTTTTACGATAATGGATTTATATTTTCAACCAGTTTTCAATTTTTTCTACTTCTATATTTTGATCATGCATGCATTTAAAATTTGCTTCATCATCGAACCATCCAATAACTTTATCTCTGTGCAGCTTGGTGGGCAATAATGAGATACAGGTGAGGTAAGACGACCATGGGTAGTCCATTGCTGTTTCTGTAAATTTATGATGAACCGGATTATTATGAATATACAAAACCATTATTTTAAAGTATTTCGCAGCAGTTATTCCCTTTCGTTTAAATGGACGTTCAAAGAGAGCCCCATGGCGACCATTGTACGAGTTGAAGTATTTGCTATACGCATTAAACAGATGGGAGAAATGAAGGTGGGCTTTGGGAATTTTCTTTGGGACGCTATCAAGTGCTGTGCACGCTGACAGGTCTGATAGATTTATTGTTTGCCATTTGATTTCATCAAACCGGACAGCGTCGATAGACCTGTCAGCGTTGGAATATTTATAAACAATATTCTCTTTTATTTTTACTTGTAGGAGAAAATGGTTGGGCATAAGTACCCATGCAAACGTATCAGCAACGGGGGAAATAAGTGTATCGTATAATTCAAGGAAATGTGTGAAATTTTTAGGTTCGTTGAATAGTTTGCATCCATTGATTCCACGGTTATAAATATGGTAGAAGTTACCAGGTTCAAGCCGTATTTGTGAATTGGACATAGTATTCATATTTGCATTTATGTCAAATCCCCGAAAATTTAAAAACCTTAGTGCCTATTGCATACTTAAAGTTAAATCAAATTTTTCTAAAAAACGAATAATTTTTACCGCAAATTTTTGGTCCTGCTGGCATCCAGCCGAACAAAAATAAACAACAGCACCGTAAATGACCAAAGGGAAGATCCTCCATAACTGAAGAAAGGCAAGGGGATTCCGATGACGGGCGCCAGTCCGATAGTCATGGAAATGTTGATCATGATGTGGAAAAACAGGATACAGGCCACCCCGTAGCCATAGATCCGGCTAAAGGACGATCGCTGTCGCTCCGCCAGATAGATCAGCCTGATCAACAACGTTAGAAAGAGCATAATTACAACGGTAGTACCTACAAATCCCCATTCTTCACCTACCGTACAAAAAATGAAGTCTGTACTTTGCTCAGGAACAAAATTATATTTTGTCTGGGTACCCTTCAAAAAACCCTTTCCCAGGATACCTCCTGAACCAATGGCAATTTTAGACTGATGGACATTGTATCCGGCTTTCAAAAGATCATTCTTGATTCCAAGAAGGTTATCAATCCTGTCGCGCTGGTGTGGTTCCAGTATGTTCCGGTAGAAATAATTCACTGACAAGGTAATTGATATGGAAAATACAAAAAAGAGAAGTACCAGCCAGGCTTGCCTTATATGTTTCAGAAGTCCATATCCTACAAAAATCAGGATCGTAATCACGGATGTGATTGCAAGCAGGTGAAAAGGCTGTGCTCCAAAACCGAAAATGTTATTCAAGCCAAACAGCATCCCATAAAGAAGCGATACGATCAGGAATCCAATCACACCTTCCTTGTAGCTCTGTCGTAAAGCAGTGAACAAGATAATTGATATTATTAGCAGTAGTATCAAAATCTGCATCTGTGTCCAAAGTAGGGCAAGAATAAACAGAACAATAGTGGTAAATCCTGCAATTATAATGATATTGGGTAATCCTTCACGATAGAAAACCAGAAAGAAGACGGCAAACACAAGGGCTGATCCCGTATCGTTTTGCAACAGGATCAAAAGTGCTGGTAGAATCATCATTGCCCCGAGAACCAGGTATGACTTTGTTCTGGCCATCTTAAAACCAAACTGGCTCATGTATTTGGCAACAGCCAGACTGGTTGCAAATTTCCCTAGTTCAGCAGGCTGAAGCGCAACCCCTCCCACTTCAAACCAGGCTCTTGCACCATTAACTTCCCTGCCGAGGAAAAGCACCGCAACCAACAACAAAATGACGACAACATAAATGTGATAGGCGAAAGCGACATAAAATTTACTGTCTACGATCAAAACACAGATCGCCAGAAAAATTCCTGCGCTAATCCATATCATCTGCTTGCCGTATTGCTGACCCAGGTCGAAGATACTTTGATGTTCTTCGCTGTATACGGCCGCATAGATATTGACCCATCCCATCATCACCAAGGCAAGGTAGATAAGGATCGTAATCCAGTCGAGGTTAAGCAATATGTTGTTTTGACTCTTCATTCGTATTTTCAGTGATCGTTCACGTTTTATAGGCTTTTAGCAATTAGCTATTAGCCTTTAGTATAGCTTCATCTCATCTCTTAGTTTATCTCTGCAATTCATCAATCTGCCACAAATTCTACTTTATCCTTTATCCTTCCCGCAGGGTTAGTCTCCTCCCGACAAATGCATGGCAGAAATAAGGTCTGCACTTAGCATAGTCTGTTCCAGTGGTTTTCTTTTTGGGGATATCGAATCATTCAGGTATTTTTCTATGATTAAACTGGCGATGGGAGCGGCATATCTTGCCCCCCATACGCCATTCTCCACATAAACACAGATAGCAATTTTTGGATCATCCTTGGGTGCATAAGCCACAAAAGCCGAGTGTGCTTGACCGTGTGGGTTTTGAATGGTCCCTGTTTTTCCGCAAATGGCGATTCCATCTACCTTGGCTATTTTTGCAGTTCCGCCGTCCACTACTTTTTCCATTCCGTCTGCGATTACATTAAATATGTAGGGATTTGCCTGGGTAACGTGTTTTTCGAAGGAGAGGACTCTTTCTGAACGGTCAAAATCCTGAATGCTGCGAACTATATGTGGCGCAATATAATATCCTTTGTTGGCTATGACTGATACCATATTGGCTATTTGAAGCGGCGTCATCAACAACTCTCCCTGTCCGATTGAAAATGACCGTATAGTCATTACATTCCAATGGCTTTTCCCATAAAGTCTATCGAAATAGGTCCCTTGTGATACATTACCCGCATTTTCAGCACTCAAATCTCCTCCAATTCTGTGCCCAATTCCCAGGTCCAACAAATGGTTTCGCCAAGCTTCATAGCCTTCCTCCGCATTTGGGTATTTGTTGATAATAGCCCGGAATGCCTGAAAGAAATAGGAGTTGCACGATTCGCGAATAGCACTTTCAAGCGCAAGGGGAGTTTCGTGGTTATGCGTACATACTATGGGGGTAGATCGCGGTCCATTGCATGAATACCGTATCTCCGGGCCAAGCAAACCCTCTTCCAGTCCAATAATTGCATCGGCCAGTTTGAACGTAGATCCAGGTGGATAGGAGGAGGTGATCGCTCTGTTCAACATGGGTTTGAGAGGGTTATTCAGCAGGGTCATGTAGTTTTTTGTCCTTTCCCTGCCAACAAACATACCCGGGTCGAATGAAGGAGAACTTGCCAGTATCATGATTTCACCTGTTGCCGGTTCAATGGCTACAATACTACCAACCTTTCCTGACAGCAACCTCTCACCATATGCCTGAAGATCGGCATGCAGCGTAGAGATCAGGTTTTTACCGATAACAGCCGAGGTGTCCATCTTTCCCCCCTCGAATGAACCCTTTATGCGGTTGTGCACATCGACCATCATGTAGGAAATTCCCTTTACTCCGCGTAACTCATTTTCATAAGCCTGTTCAATTCCTGATTTTCCGATATAGTCGCCACTTTCGTAATAATGGTCATCGTCAATTTTTTTCTGATCAACCTCACCAACATAACCCAGAATATGGGAGGCAATGGTTGCAGGATACTGTCTGAGTGTACGGGCCTGGATATAAAAGCCGGGATATTTGAATAGCTGTTCCTGTAAAGCGGCATAGGTATGGGAGGAGAGTTGTTTGATGATGGCCGAGGCCTTGTACATGGAGTAGCTTCTGGCCTTTTTGATTTCGGAAACAAGCTCGGATTTCTCGACTCCTGCAATCATACAAAATGAAAGCGTATCAAAAGCCTTCATCTCCCTCGGAGTAATCAGTACATCATAGGCTGCCTGGTTATACACAATCAACTTGTGGTTACGGTCATACACCAGTCCCCGTGCAGGATAGTTGATCTGTCTCCGCAAAACATTGCTTGCAGCAGATATTTTATAGGATGAATCGATGACCTGAATGTAAAACAGCCGTGAGATCATGGCTAGGGCAACAAGACAAAAAATGCCGATTAAAAGGTATTGTCTTTTGGTATAGGTATCCACGCTTAACTATTTTTTTTCAACTCTATTTCCTGAAGAATATAAATTGGCTGATCACTATCAAAATAACAGATAAGATTCCACTTAAAAAAGCCCTGATCATGGTAAAAAAGAAACCTTCAAAAGTAAATGCCTCAAGCATAAACAAGATTATATGATGAATGGCAACGAATATGGCGGCGTAACTGATAAACCAGTTCAGGCTCATCGTTGAAATTCTTGGAGCCGAGACAGATTCGCGGGTTTCCCGTGTTGAGATTTTATTGAGCACACCTGGACGGATAAAGCCAATCAAGACACAAACAGCAGCATGGACTCCCAACGTATTTGTAAATGCATCGATAGAAAGTCCCAGAATGAAGCCAAGGAAAATTAGCATCGCACGTGGCGTATCGTAAGGCAATAGCAACATGAAAATCAGGTAGAAGTAGGGGGAAATCATCCTGAAAACCAGGATGTGGTTAAGAACCAATACTTGAAGCAAGACTGAGACAATAAAAATAAGCGAATATTTTAGCAGATTATTTACCATCGTTGTTCAGTAATTCAAGTTTGTTGATCTCTTTTAGTTGGCGGTTTTCAACCAGCGCCACCTGTACAATACTTCTGAAATCTACGGCAAGGTCTACATCAATCTTGTAAAAATTGCTGCCGGAGCCCAATGAATATTCCGATACAATTCCAATCTCCAGTCCTTCCGGGAAGCTGGAGGTGAATCCTGTTGTGACAATGGTATCACCGTTTTGTACCGGAACATGGTAGGGTATCTCGTTCAATTGTACTTTGCGGTAGTCGCGGCCATTCCACGAAAGTGAACCAAAGAATTCGTTCCGCTTGATTTTGGCACTTAGTTTCCATCGTTCATTCAAAATGGAGATGACCGTACAATAGTTGTCGCCGACATCAGTAACCATACCGACCACCCTTCCGGTAGAAACAACTCCCATGTTTGTTTTTACGCCTTGAATCCGTCCTTTGTTCAGTGTCAGGAAATTGTGCCTCTGATTAACGGAGTTATTGATTACCCTGGCTGTGGTGAAGAAATAAACTATCTTGTTGAGGGAGTCCCGTGTCATGGTAATCAGTGGATTACGTTCTGACAGGTAACTCAGATGTGAATTGTTTGTGGTGCGAAGTTGATAATGCTGAAGGGCCGTACGCAATTGCGCATTCTCTTCGGCGAGTTCCGTATTGGCTTTTTTCAGGTCGAAAACCTGGAATACGCCTGCGAAATTCTCGAAAAAATAGCCGGTAATGCCGTTGCTGGATGTCAGAAACTTTGCCTGTTGGTAGTTGTTGTAGGTAACGACCATTGACAGCGAAAATATTTCCAGGATCAGAAACAGGAATATATAATGATACCTTAGGATTAGCCTGAATAGATTCCTCATATTTCAGCAGCGGTGCAAATTGCTTTTGATCAAAAATGATTAGCGCAACAAGAAAGAGAATTTGTCCACATTCTTCAGTGCAACACCAGTACCCCGGGCAACCGCTCTTAGCGGATCTTCCGCAATCCTGAATGGAATGTTGAATTTCTCGTAGAGTCTTTTATCCAGTCCGCGAAGCAATGCACCGCCACCGGCCAGCCAGATGCCTCTTTTGTAGATGTCGGCATAAAGTTCAGGTGGAGTGTGTTCCAAAGCGTTGGTAATCGCCGTCTCGATTTTGGATATTGATTTATCCAAACAGTGAGCGATTTCGGTATAGGTAACGTGAACGTCGATAGGCATTGCCGTCATCTGGTTTGGGCCTTTAACAATCATATCTGGTGGTGGTTCATCCAGTTCAGTCATGGCCGAACCAACCACGATTTTAATTTCTTCAGCGGTTCTTTCGCCAATCTTTACGTTGTGCTGATGGCGCATATGCTCCATGATATCAGCCGTCAAATCATCCCCTGCAATCCTGATAGACTTGTTGGTAACGATCCCGCCAAGGGAGATGACCGCAATTTCAGTTGTACCGCCACCGATGTCAACTACCATGTTGCCTTCGGGCGCTTCGACGTCCAGGCCGATACCTATAGCAGCTGCCATTGGTTCGTAGATCATGTAAACATCCCGACCTCCTGCATGTTCTGCTGAGTCGCGTACGGCACGTATTTCCACTTCAGTCGATCCTGAAGGTATACAAATAACCATTTTTAAAGCCGGGGCAAAGAACCTTTTCTTGGGATTGATCATTTTGATCATTCCCCTGATCATTTGTTCGGCAGCGTTAAAGTCTGCAATTACACCATCCCGCAAGGGACGAATGGTTTTCAGGTTGGAGTGGGTCTTTCCCTGCATCTGGCGTGCTTTTTCGCCGATAGCTACCAGCTTTTCAGTTTTGGTATCTATGGTTACGACAGATGGCTCATCAACCACCACTTTACCATTGTGAATGATAATGGTATTGGCGGTTCCCAGGTCGATTGCAATTTCCTGCGTTAAAAATGAAAAGAAACTCATATGTAATTTTTTGTTTGAATTAATGTTTAAAATGCCTGAAACCTGTGATGACCATAGACATTTGATGGTTGTTGCAAAACTCGATGGATTCTTTGTCTCTAATAGAACCACCGGGTTGAATAACGGAGGTAACACCTTCGTTGCAAGCAATTTCCACACAATCAGGGAAAGGGAAGAAGGCATCTGAGGCCATAACAGCTCCCTTGAGTTCGAAGTTGAATGACCTGGCTTTTTCAATAGCCTGCTTCAATGCATCAACCCTGGAAGTCTGACCAACGCCGCTTGCCAACAACTGTTTTCCTTTTGCCAGTACAATGGTATTGGATTTTGACTGTTTAACCAAACGATTGGCAAACAAAAGATCATCTATTTCACTTTTTTCGGGAGATGTAACAGTTACCGTCCGAAGGTCATCGATAGTTTCCTTCTTGGTATCCCTGTTCTGGAGGATTACACCGTTTAAAACGGTCCTGTACTGGTAGTTCTGAAGACCTTTGGTTTTCCTAACCAGGACAATCAGGTTTTTCTTGGCCTTAAAAACATCAAGCGCTTCACTTGTATAGGACGGGGCAATAATCACTTCAAAGAAAATCTTTGCTGCTTCTTCAGCTGTTGCACCGTCCACTTCGTGGTTGGTGACAAAAATTCCGCCAAAGGCAGAAACCGGATCACCGGCAAGGGCTGCCCTGAAGGCATCCGTAACATTGGGACGGGAAGCACACCCGCAGGCGTTGTTGTGTTTCAGAATGGCAAAGGTAGTTTCATCGAATTCGTCAATCAGGTTGACAGCTGCATCAATATCCAGCAGGTTGTTGTATGAGATCTCTTTCCCCTGCAGCTGATCGAAGAGTTCTTCGAAGTTGCCAAAGAACACGCCGAGCTGATGCGGATTCTCGCCGTAACGCAGCGTTTTGGACTTGTTGTAGCTTTGACGGAAAAGGTCAGTGGAATCACCTGCAAAATACCCGAAAATGGATGTATCGTAATGTGATGAAGTAGCGAAGGCTTCAGCAGCAAATTGCCTGCGGTCGACGAGGGAAGTGGAACAATCCTGGCTGTTGAGAAGGTCCAGCAATTTACTGTACTGGCCAACATGGGATACAATGACGACATCCTTGTAGTTCTTGGCAGCCGCCCTGATCAGCGATATTCCGCCAATATCAATCTTCTCAATAATTTCATCATCAGATGCCCCTGATTTAAGTGTGGCTTCAAAAGGATAAAGATCAACGATAACCAGGTCAATTTCAGGAATCGAATATTCCAGGAGCTGGTAATTATCGCTTTCACTTTCCCTGCGGGCAAGAATTCCGCCAAAAACCTTGGGATGAAGCGTCTTAACCCGTCCTCCCAAAATTGAGGGATAACCTGTAAGTTCTTCAACAGCAGTGACTGGAATTTTAAGTTCTTCAATAAATTGTTTGGTACCTCCGGTTGAGTACAAATGTACGCCGGATTGATGCAGTTTTGTCACGATCTCCTCCAACCCGTCCTTGTAATAGACGGATATCAAAGCAGACTTTATATTTTTTAAATTACTCATTTTTAATTCCTTAAAAATTTTCCACAAAAGTAATAAAAATTGTTTTAACTTTCGGGTGAAATCAACCCATTCTATGTTATTTATAAGGCTGTTTCTGGAAAGTTTTCGTTTTGCCTACAACTCATTGGTTGTAAATCCGCTTCGGACTTTTCTCTCACTTTTAGGAATTACGATAGGCATTTTTTGCATTATTTCAGTATTTACCATTATTGATTCCCTGGAACGCACCATCAGGAACAGTATGGAGAAATTGGGAAGCAATGTTGTATATATTCAGAAATGGCCCTGGGCACCGCCTCCCGGCGAAACCGATTACCCATGGTGGAAATACCTTAACAGGCCGGTTCCAAAATTAACCGAAACAGAAGAAATCAAAAGAAGATCGAATCTTGCCCAGAATGTCGTCTTTTTTCAGGGTTTTACCCGAACCGTGCAATATGGCACAAACAAGGCCGAAAACGTGACTGTTCTTGGAGGGTCTTCCGGCCTGGTTGACACCTGGGGATTAAAAATTGCCATAGGCAGACCTTTGTCAGACGACGAACTGGATGGCTCAGGCAACAATGGCATGATGGGTTCAGAATTGGCTGTTCAGCTCTTCCCTGGTAGTAATCCAGTTGGAAGAAGCATTAAAATTCAGGGCTTTAGCATTCTGATTGTCGGAGTCTTTGAAAAAATGGGTGAGGATATGTTTGGCACCAGCATGGACAACAGGGTGCTTATCCCCGTCAAGTTTGCCTACCGGATGGTGGACCCCAAAATGGACGCTGGCCAGAGTATCATTGTAAAGGGGAAAGTCGATATACCTGCAGCAAGGATGCTTGAAGAGCTCGAAGGGATTATGCGGTCTATACGAAGAATCAAACCAGCCGAAGAAAATGATTTTGCACTGAATGAAGTTAGTCTTATCTCCGGTCAGCTTGATGGAATTTTCAAAGTTTTGAATATTGCCGGATGGATCATTGGTGGATTTTCTATTCTTGTAGGAGGTTTTGGCATTGCCAACATCATGTTTGTTTCCGTAAAGGAGAGAACCAAGATTATTGGTATTCAAAAGGCGATGGGAGCGAAGAACCGTTTTATCATGCTCGAATTTCTGTTTGAAGCAACCATTTTGTCGTTGATCGGCGGATTGATCGGCCTTTTCATCATATATATAGGTACCTACATAGCCAAAGCCAGCTTCGATTTTGAATTTGTCCTGACCCTTGGGAATATTGCTACCGGATTGATTATCAGTATTTCAATTGGATTGATTGCCGGATTGGTACCTGCCAGGTCTGCTTCCAGGCTGGATCCTGTGGAGGCGATGAACAGCCTTTAAAGAAGGCAAAAGGATAAAGGCAAAAGGCAAAAGGATAAAGTAAAGAACGCAACCAGCCAGTTTAGTAAATAGCTTCTAACTCACATCAACTTCTCGATATCATTCGTGAGTTTGATGAACTCTTCTACAGAGAGCTGTTCCGGCCGGTTTGTTAATACTTTGATATCCAATTCGTCGTAACGGGGAGTGAAGCTTTTGATGCTGTTGCGAAGCATTTTCCTGCGCTGGTTGAAGGATTGCTTGATGATGGCATTGAACAGTTTTTCATTGCATCCCAGGTTGGTTCTTCCGTTGGCTGTTAGCCTGACCACGGCTGATTTCACTTTTGGAGGTGGATCGAAAACATCCTCGTTCACCGTAAAGAGATATTCAACCTTGTACCATGCCTGAAGAAGGACACTCAGGATTCCATAGGTCTTGCTTCCCGGACCTGTGCAGATGCGTTCAGCTACCTCTTTTTGCAGCATTCCGACTACTTCAGGAATCAGATCACGGTTGTCCAAAACCTTGAAAAGTATTTGAGAAGAGATGTTGTAAGGAAAGTTTCCGATCAATGAAAAAGGTTCTTCGGAATAGAGTTTTCTGAGATCCATGTGCAGAAAGTCACCTTCGATAATCCTGCCATTCAGTTCAGGAATATAGGTTTTCAGATAACTAACCGACTCTCTGTCGATTTCGACCACAGTGGTTTCAAATTCGGATTTCTGCAACAGAAACCTTGTCAGGACTCCCATTCCCGGACCAACTTCCAATACTTTGTGCCGGTCGCCCATGACCAGCGCATCAACGATATCCGAAGCGATTTGGTGATCACGAAGGAAATGTTGTCCCAATCCTTTTTTTGCCCTTACTTGCATAGTTCATCAAAGGTATTAAAAAGAAGCAATCGGGCACAGAAATTTTGGTTACTTTTGCGCTAAACAATGGCTTGTGTCAAAACTGAACCTCGAACTATTCATTGCCAGACGGATTTTTGCAGACACTGAAAACAAAAAGAAATTTTCAAGGTCGATCATCTCTTTTGCCCTTTTTGGAATTGCATTCGGGGTGATGATCATGATTTTGTCCGTGGCCATCGTCACTGGTTTTAAGAAAGAGATCCGTGACAAGGTGATCGGTTTTGGATCGCATATTCAGATTGTCAATTTTGATTCAAATTCTTCCTTTGAAACTACACCGGTCAACCAAAACCAACCCTGGTTGGGAATGCTAAACTCGCTTGAAGGAGTGAAGCACGTCGGAATATTTGCCACGAAACCGGGTATCATCAAAACGGATGACGAAATGATGGGGATGGTATTAAAAGGGATTGGACCTGAATTTGACTGGAGTTTTTTCAGGGACAATCTGGTGGCAGGATCCATCTTTTCGGCGAAAGATACTAGTTCTACCGACAATGTTTTGATATCACGGCAAGTTGCTTCATTGATGAAACTTAAAACCGGGGATCCGATGTATTGCTATTTTCTGAATGAGGATGGTAACAACCAGCGGATGCGCAAATTTACGGTGTGTGGAATTTACCAGTCAAGCCTGGAAGAATTTGACAGGCTATTCGTACTGGCAGATATCCGGCAGGTTCGAAAATTGAACAACTGGCGACCGGAACAAGTGAGTGGATTTGAAATTTCCATCAACAATTTCGACAAGCTTGATGAGATGACCAAAAAGGTGAAGGAACTTACCATTCATTATTCTGAACAGGATTCTACGATCCTGCGGCCGGTAAGCATCACCTCCAAATATCCCCAGATATTTGACTGGCTGAACTTACTCGACCTGAATGTCTGGATCATACTTACGCTGATCATTCTGGTAGCAGGATTCAATATGGTTTCTGGTTTGCTGATTTTAATACTTGAACGTACCTCCATGATCGGTACTCTGAAGGCTGTCGGAAGCAACAACTACAGCATCCGGAAAATTTTCCTGTACCTGGCCTTCTTTTTAGTGGGACGCGGTATGTTGTGGGGAAATATGGCAGGAATCGGATTTTGCCTGCTCCAGTCTCACTTCCATATTTTCAGGCTGGACGCTGCCTCTTATTATCTGGAATATGTACCAATTAACCTGAAGCTTTCTCACCTTTTGCTTCTCAACGCAGGTACTTTGGTGATAACACTTCTAATGCTGATTATTCCATCCTGGTATGTATCCCGTATCTCTCCCGACAGGGCCATCAGGTTCGATTGACCTTTTTTCACCACAATAGGCACATAGTTCACAATAGGTGTTCAGCACATTTTAAACTATTGTGTTCTATGAGCCTATTGTGGTGAAAATTATTTGATACTGGCAGTGAATTCTTTGATCAGTTTGAGAACCTCCTCCGGTTGCACATCGCTTTTCCCCCTGATAACAATTTTGGATTGTTCGTAGAATGGTCCACGTTTTTCAAGTGCATTTCCGATAAACAGCAGAAGTTCTTCACTCGATTTTCCTGCAATAAGCGGACGTTCCGTTTTCGATTTCAGCAGCCTCCAGGCCAGGGTTTCATTGTCCGGAGCCAGGTAGATCGTAATGCCTGCATCGTTCATCATTTTCATGTTATCGAAGAAGCAGGGTGCGCCTCCTCCGGTACCAATGACAATATCTTCAAATTCAGCCACTTCCCGCAAGGCTTGTCTTTCCTTTTCCCGAAAGGCGGCTTCACCTTCCTGTGCGAAAATATCCGGAACAGACTTGAAATTGCGTTCTTCAATGTATTTGTCCAGATCGATGAAATTGATTCCCATAAGTGCAGCCACTTTTCGTCCGATGGTCGATTTGCCACATCCCATGTAACCGGTCAGGAATATTCTCATCACTCAAAGATTATTTCCATCTGATCCGGCTCCCCATCTTTCCCGGGTCTGATTATTTCAAAAGGGATATCGTCAATCAATTCAATCTCTTCCTGTTCCATTGATTCTTCCACTGTTGGTTGTTCTTGTTCCGGTATTTGTTCCTCTTCTTCCTCTTCCCTGACAAGGGGTTCGATTTCCAGAATTTGCTTGATCTCAAAGGTAGTGATCCTTTTCCCTTTTGCCTTGTACGATTTTACAGCAATAAATTCGTTGACATCGATTAGTTCCTTTTCCCGTCCATCATGTGTTCCACCAAATTCTATCTCGAATTGTGGATATTTTTCCCAGGTTATGCTTGTTAATTTATTGTCGGGGAAATCTCCGACAAACCTGCATTGCTTGCCCGCATTGGGTTCTATTACGAATCTTTTCAGGTAATAGAAGTTCTGCTCAGCATCAAAATAGACTACAGAGGCAATTTTATCCGGATCAAATTTGCAAATAGAAAGAATATTTTTCTCAAAATGGTTTTCCAGGTCGTAGGTAAAGAGGTGGAAGAAACCATCCTTATCAAATACCAGAATTTTGTCATCACCTGTAAACTCACCAAGGTACAATCCCCTGCCGTCGGCATTGAGACGCAGCACATCCTCATCGAACCAGATTTTGCGTCCGCCAAGGGTCGACATACCCTTCTCCTTCAGGGTTATTTTGTGAATTTCATTTTTAGAAACGAGGTTTCCCATCGAAGCGCGTCCCTTGATAGCCAGTTCGGCCATATCGATTTCGTCGATCAGTTTTTTCAGTTTTGGCCTTGGCTTGAAGGTAATCCTCAATACTTCGGCTTCCCCGTTAGGATTGGCGCTAAAATAAAGTATTCGCGATCCATCCGTCCCCAGGGTCATGTTGTACTCCTTGTCGCGTGTGACTCCGGTAACTGCAAATCGTTTCATGTAATTGTTACCACCTTTGCCATCGCGGTAAACCAGGTTGTAAATCGTCCGGTCATTGTTTTTCTCAAAAACGGCCACGTGCAGTACGTTTTTGCCGACGAAGGCCTTGTCTGAAACCTTGGATACCATGTAGGTTCCATCTTTCCTAAAGACGATGATGTCGTCGATATCGGAACAATCACAAATGTATTCGGCTTTTTTCAATGCAGTGCCTACGAACCCTTCTTCCCTGTCGATGTATAATTTCTCGTTGGCGACAACTACTTTCGTGGCCTCGATATTCTCGAAACTCCTGATTTCGCTTTTCCGTTCGCGGCCTTTGCCAAACTTGGTTTTCAACCTTTCGTACCAGGCAATGGAGTAAGGGATGATGTGCTCAATGTTCTTTTGCGTCTCAGCAATTTCATTTTCGATGGAACTGATTAATTCGTCCGCTTTGATCGTATTGAACTTCAGGATGCGTCCCATCCTGATTTCCATCAGTTTCAGTATATCATCCCTTGTGATTTCCCTTTTGAACCTGGGTTTCCAGGGCTCCAGCCTTTTATCGATATGTGCAATGGCCTCATCCATGCTGCCGGAATCCTCAAACCCTTTGTCCTTGTAGATCCTTTCCTCAATGAAGATCTTCTCGAGTGACGAAAAATGCCACTGCTCCTCGAGTTCACCTTTATGAATTTCGAGTTCGAGCTTCAGCAACTCCACAGTGTTGTTGACAGACCTCTTCAGAATCTCGCTGATTGGCATGAAATGAGGCTTGTCATCCTCTATGATGCAGGAATTGGGTGAAACTGATACCTCACAATCCGTAAAGGCATAAAGCGCATCTATGGTTTTGTCTGAACTCGTACCCGGAAGCAAGTGGACGAGAATTTCGACATTGGCAGCCGTATTGTCATCGATCTTACGAATCTTTATTTTTCCTTTCTCAAAGGCCTTGACGATCGTTTCGATCAGCGAGGAGGTGGTTTTTCCAAACGGAATCTCTGTGATGACCAAGGTCTTGTTGTCGAGCTTTTCGATTTTTGCCCGGATCTTGATGGCGCCGCCCCGCAATCCGTCGTTGTATTTGGATACATCCAGGAATCCTCCGGTAGGGAAATCCGGAAATAATTCAAACTTTTCGTTATTGAGATGGGCTATGGAGGCATCAATCAGCTCAAGGAAATTGTGGGGCAATATCTTGGAAGCAAGTCCGACGGCGATACCTTCAACTCCCTGTGCAAGCAAAAGCGGGAATTTAGCCGGCAGGGTGACAGGTTCCCTGTTCCTTCCGTCATAGGATTGCTGCCATTTGGTGGTCTTCGGATTGAAAAGTACTTCGAGTGCAAATTTGGAAAGACGTGCTTCGATGTATCGCGGTGCAGCAGCGCCGTCTCCTGTGTGAATATTTCCCCAGTTTCCCTGACAATCTATCAGCAGGTCTTTCTGTCCCAACTGAACCAGGGCATCGCCGATGGATGCATCGCCGTGGGGATGATACATCATGGTTTGCCCGATGATGTTGGCTACCTTGTTGTAACGGCCGTCATCCATTTGCCGCATGGCATGGAGTATCCTGCGCTGAACCGGTTTCAATCCATCATTGACGTACGGGACTGCCCGCTCGAGTATGACATAGGAGGCATAATCGAGAAACCAGTTCTGGTACATCGTCGACAAATAGATGATGTGGTGCAACTCTTTCTTTTCCCCCTGACCTTCCGCTTCCGGCAACAGATCCTCGGGTAAAAGTTCTCCTTCGTTCGCCATTTAAATGATATTCTTTTTTTTTAATTATTACACAACTTGTCCCGATTCTTCGGGAGAGTTTCATAGAGAAGCCACAGAGTTACACGGAGTAGAATCTCATAACTCATAACTCATAACTCATATCTCATAACTCATAACTCATATCTCATAACTCATAACTCATATCTCATCCTTCTCCACATGAAGCCTTTCAATGATAAAATCCTGCCGGTCGGGAGTGTTTTTCCCCATGTAAAATTCGAGCATTTCCACGATCGATTCATTCTTATTCAGGATCACCGGATCCAGCCTGATCTGTTCGCCGATGAAATTTTTGAATTCATCGGGTGAAATCTCTCCCAGTCCTTTGAATCGGGTAATTTCAACTCCGGTAGCCAGCAATTTAACAGCAACATCGCGTTCCTGTTCGGAATAGCAGTATTCTGTCCGCTTCTTGTTGCGAACCCTGAAAAGCGGTGTTTGCAGGATGTACAGATGCCCCCTGCGTATCAATTCCGGAAAAAACTGAAGGAAGAAGGTGATGAGCAAAAGGCGGATGTGCATACCATCCACATCTGCATCGGTGGCAATGATGACCTTGTTGTAGCGAAGTTCATCGATGCCTTCTTCGATATTTAGGGCAGCCTGAAGCAGGTTAAACTCTTCATTTTCATATACTATCTTCTTGGTAAGCCCGTAGGAATTCAGTGGTTTGCCACGTAGGCTGAATACCGCCTGCGTATTGACATCCCTGGATTTGGTGATGGATCCGCTTGCCGAATCTCCTTCTGTGATAAAGATAGAACTGTTGTCCTTGTTTTCGTGGGGTGTGTTGTAATGAACGCGGCAGTCTCTCAGTTTCTTGTTGTGGAGGCTAACCTTCTTGGCACGTTGCTTGGCCAGTTTCTGGATACCCGAAATGGCTTTTCGCTCCCTTTCGGATTCCTGGATACGGCGCAAAAGAACATCTGCGGTTTGCGGGTTTTTGTGCAAATAATTGCCAAGTTCCTTCTGGATGAAGTTCATGACAAAATTTCGCACCGACATCCCATCCGGGGAAATATCCCTGGATCCGAGTTTGGTTTTTGTCTGCGACTCAAAAACCGGCTCTTCCACCTTGATGCTGATGGCTGCCACGATGGAGGCACGAATATCGGATGCATCGAACTCCTTTTTGTAAAAATCGCGGATGGTTTTGATCAGCGCTTCCCGGAAGGCAGCCAGGTGTGTCCCTCCCTGTACTGTATGTTGTCCGTTGACAAACGAGTAATAATCTTCGCCGTATTGATTTCCATGGGTAATGGCGCTTTCAATGTCCTCTCCCTTGAGATGTATGATCGGGTAGAGAGGCTCCTGTCCTATGTTTTCATTCAGCAGGTCATACAACCCGTTTTTTGATAGGTATTTTTCACCGTTGTAGTTGATAACAAGTCCGGCGTTCAGATACGTGTAATTCTTGAGCATGGCCACCACATACTCGTCGATGTAGTGGTAAGTCTTGAAAATATCTTCATCGGGTGTAAAAACAACAGTAGTACCATTGGCTTCATCGGTTGGAACCTCAGGGTTATCGGTGACGACATCACCTTTTGAGAAATCAATTACCTTGACAACTCCGTCCCTTACTGATTTTATCGAAAATGCATTGGATAGTGCATTGACAGCCTTGATCCCGACCCCGTTCAATCCAACGGATTTTTTAAAGGCCTTGGAGTCGTATTTTGCCCCGGTATTCATCCGGGCAGCAACATCCATCAGTTTACCAAGCGGGATACCACGGCCATAGTCGCGAACCGATAGCCTTTGATCAGATACATGGATGTCGATCTTTTTGCCGTTCCCCATCATGAACTCATCGACCGAATTATCGATCACTTCTTTGAGCAAAACATAGATGCCATCGTCGGCCGCGGAGCCATCGCCGAGTTTGCCGATGTACATACCGGGTCGTTTCCGGATGTGCTCTTTCCAATCGAGTGTGCGTATCGAATCTTCAGAATATCCCTGGACCATTCATCTGTTTATTATCTTGTTTTTCATTTGCCAGATGGAACTCCCATTAAAATCATTCTCCTCGGTGCGGAGCATTTTCTCATGGTCGTTTCATATTGAGTTTGCACAAATATAAAGAAATAAGGGAGCGATTTTTTAATATCGCCCCTTCAGTAATGAACAACTAATGGTTGATAAATATTATTGTTATGTTGAGATTTGTATTGATTTTTTAAGAATATATTTTTCATATATACCTTTTTAGAAAGTCAAATTACCAAAATATGACCCCTCTAAATCTCCCCAAAGGGGAGACTTTTGATTTGTATTCAAATCAAGATCAGTGTATTACTCCCCTCCTTTGGAGGGGTTGGGGGAGGTTAAATATAAATGGATTGCAGTTTCTTGAGACAATCAATAAACTTAAAATGTAAAAATATAATTTCCAGAGGCAAGTGATAATTTAACTATAAGATTATCAGTACTTAATATTTTTATGTAAGCATTCTTTTCGAGTGGTTGATTATCTTCAAATATCTTTTTTGCAGGCAGCGTCAGTGTCGCACTGCTATTGGCAGGAACGGTTACGCGGTATTCGATGGTTGTACCGGTTTTTTTCCATCCTGAAACAATATTTCCATAAGGACCAGCATGTGTTGCTTCAAAATGGTTCAAGCCATTTACGAAATGTGGTTCCAGCAGAATGTTTTTAAATCCGGGGTTGGCAGGATCGGGACGAATTCCACCCAAAGCCTTGTAAAACCAGGCGCTAACTTCTCCGAACATAATGTGATTCAAGGAGATATCGGACTTTGCGTCGATAGGCCAATTCTCAAACAAGGTGGTGGCTCCGTGGACCATCCACCATCCCCAGGAGGGGAAAGTCTCCTGGGAGGCCACTTTGTAGGCCGTTTCTGAATAGCCATTTTCACTGAGGGCATTGAGCAGGGCTTTGGTACCCAGCAAACCGACATCCAGGTGAAAATTATCCGCTTCCACGCGCTTTGCCAGATTTGCAGCAACGGCTGCTTTCATCTCCTCGGGAACAACTCCCCAAAAAAGTGGCGCTGCCAACTCGGTTTGAAGTCCGGTGGCATAGATGCCTGTTGTTTCATTCAGATATTTGGCATTGATCGCTTTTTTGATTTTTTCCGCCAATGATGTATACTTTTCAAAATCTTCTTTATATCCAAACATTTTTGCGCTTTTTGCCAGAATGGATACATCCGCAAAATAGTAGCATGATGAGGTCAGTTCCTTGCTGGCCTTTGATTTCACAGGGATCCAGTCACCAAGACCCCAGTCTGTCAGGTTATCCGGACTAATCCTATCGATGTAATCCACATAGCTTTTGATGTTGTTGTAGGTCTGTTTCAACAATCTGTTGTCGCCATAAAACTGGTAAACATTCCAGGGTATGATAGCAATAGAGCTGGTCCAGTCAGGACCGTTGGCCCAGTCGTATCCCCAGCCGGAGGTTGGTATAATATTGGGGAGTACACCATTGGGTTGTTGCTCGTCACAGTGGTCTGCAAGCCATTTTTCATAAATGGTGATGCCGTCAAAGTTAAATAGTCCGGTCTCCACAGAAATTTGTCCATCACCAGTCCAGCCATTCTTCTCACGCTGAGGGCAGTCGGTTGGATACCCGTACAGATTGGAGAGATAGGAGTTGTTTGCAGCGTACCATATCTTGTTCAAAGTGGGATTGGAGCTCTCAATCTTCCCGGAAGGTGGTACGTCACTATGCAGAAAGTATCCTACCACACTGTTTTTGTTAAGTTCGACGGGTTTGCTGGCATATATTTCAACGTACTGGAACCCTTTGTAGTTGAAGTGGGGTGAAAAAGTCTCTTCAGCACCTCCTTTCAGGGTGTAAATGTCGGTACCGAAGGGATCCGTGTTGTCGGTTGGCCGGTAATGGACGGAAATATTGGATTGGTCGACCCTACCGTTTTCATACGTGCGTTCCCCGTGTTTTACCCTGATTACCGTACCCGGAAGGCCATTCAGGGTAATTTTGCTTATTCCTGCGATGTTCCTTCCTAAATTGAAGACATAAAGCGAATCATTGAATTTCCTGAAACTTTTCGAAGGAATTTCTTCCACTGCACGGATTGGTTGAAGTTGTTGTGAAACAATGTTTTGTGAAGGCGCTGCAGTCAATTTCGCATTCACCCATTTGGAATCGTCGAAACCCGGAAGGCACCATCCTGCCTGCTCCAGATTGGCATCCTGGTGTTCGCCAGTATAAATGCTGTTGAAAGTAACGGGACTAAGTGAAGTTTTCCAACTGGTACCTGAAGAAATGGTCTGGACAGTACCATCATCATATGTAATTCGTAAATCCAGACAGAATTTAGGACGTGCCCGCCAGGGTGCCTTGTCGAAATACCAGACTGCCGTAGATTGAAGATTGTACCAACCATTGCCAAGCATGATGCCAAGAACATTTTTTCCCTCAGTGAGATAAGGGGTTACATCATGCGTGACATACAAGGTCCGCCTGTCGAATCGGGTATACATCGGATCAAGCCTGTGATCTCCAACCTTTTTCCCGTTGACATAGAGTTCGAAGAGTCCGCCGACAGCCACATAGGCCTTTGCTGTGACCACTTTCTTCTTCACTTCTATTTCCTGCCGAAACATTGGAGCCGGTTTCAGGGCAATGTCCCTGGTATCTGTAATCCAGGCACCATGCCAGTTTTTTACCTCCATCATTCCGGTTTCGAAGGAAGCAATATTACTTTGATTGTCCTGGCTACCAAGTTGATCCCAGATTCTGACCTGCCAGTAATATTTTGTGAAAGGTTCAAGTTTTTGACCTGAATAAATTTTCAATACACTGTCTGAGAAGACTTTCCCTGTGTTCCAGATGGCGCCGATCCCGTTGGCTACAGCCACTGAATCCATCCCAACCAAAATCCGCAAAGCAGATTGTCCGACACCCATACGCGGATCAGCCAGTTGCCAGGATAATCTGGGGTTGGGCGCGTCTATACCCAAAGGATTAATCATGTGCTCACATTGCAACTTGACCGCTATTGGCTGTGCATTTAGCTCAAATGCTAGAATTGTTAGGAGTAGAAAGTAATATTTCATTGAATTAGAATTGGAAAATTGGAAAAATTGGAAATGTGAAAATTTGGAAGGCAGTTGTACGAAGCAATCATTTTCACATTTCCACATTTCCCAATTTTCACATTAATTATTGATTTCAAGGATGAAAGAAGTCAGGGGTTTCATTTTTAACTTGATTTTTCCCTGACCGTTGGTTACCTGAAGTTGTTGTTTGCCGGTAAGATTCAAATGGTCTGTCAATGTGTAAATTCCATCCTTCAGGTTCCATGTTTTTATGATCTCTTCGGGAATCAGAAGATCGAAGTCATACGTTTTGTCCGCATCGAAATTAGCCGAAACTATCAGTTTTTGGCTTTCACCCCACCGAACAAAAGAGAGGATCCTTTCTGAATAAAGCAATGAATTTTCCCTGTTGAAATGCTGGATTTCCTTGTATTTGCCCATCAATGCCGGGGATGAAACAGTAAAATTGATCAATCGTTTGTAGAAATCGCGCAGGGATTTCTCTTCATTGGTCAACTTTCCGCCGTCAAATGCACCACCATTCATCCATCTTTGGTGGTTAGGGACTCCGACGTAATCATAGATGGAAGTGCGGGTGGGTTTTCCGAAGCCTGCATCTTGTGCCCCTTGTTCACCAACTTCCTGGCCAAAATAGATCAGGGTGGGAGAGGTGCTGATGGTTGCAGAGACGACCATGGCTGGTTTTCCCTTTAATGCACTGCCTGCAAACGCCGGACTGGCCAAGCGTTGCTCGTCGTGATTTTCAAGGAAATGGAGCATGTGGTGCTCAATATCACCTGTATTTGCCTGAACCTTTATAAGGCGATCGGCAGGCGCCTTTCCCTGAATCACCTTTTTTAACGTATCGTAAAATTCTACTTTGTCATAGATATAATCCATTTTCCCGGTGTGGATGTATTCCCTGTAAATAGATGGATTGTATATTTCGGCAACCAAAACGGTTTTCGGGAATTCCTTTTTGATTGTGCTGTTCAGATAACTCCAAAACTCCACAGGAACCATCTCAGCCATGTCGAAACGAAATCCATCCACACCAAACTTCAGCCAAAACCGGCAGATATCCCTGAATTTCACCCAAGTATCCGGGACAGTTTTCCCCTGCCAGAATACATAATGATCAAGTGCCGGTTTCGTATCATAACCTGCAGGTAGCAGGACAAAATCTTTGGTGCCATCCTCTTTGATACCATAATTCATCTTGACGGTTTCGTACCAGTCGTCGGCTCTCGGCTGTGCCAGTCTGGAGCCATTTCCTGTCCATTTGGCCGGATTTTCATCGAATTTTCCGTCCGCAAGCGGATGTTTTTCGCCTCCCAGTGGTTTTTGGTTTTCAGGTAGAAAAGGAACCCGAAAGGATTCTCCCGGCAGGTAATAAAAGTTGTTATTCCGTGCATAGGCAACAGTTTTGTCGTCATTTTCCCCGAAATCCTTTATCCCAAGTGGCTTGCCGATTGAATGGTAATTTCTGGCCACATGATTGGGAACGATATCGATGATTACTTTTAATCCCTGTTCGTGCGTCCTGTTTACAAGCGATCGAAATTCCTCCATCCGTTTAGCAGGATCAACAGCCAGATCCGGATCGACGCTGTAATAATCCTTCACCGCATAAGGTGATCCCGCTCGCCCCTTGACCACATCGGGATCGTCGTTTGAAATTCCGTATGCTGTATAATCCCTGATCACATCATGGTGAAGTACGCCTGTAAACCAAAGATGGGTTACTCCCAATTCCTTGATTTCCCGGAGCGCCTTCGGTGTAAAATCCCTGAATTTCCCGACACCATTTTCCTCGATGGTTCCCCAGGGGTTGTTGGTGGTATTGGTGTTTCCAAAAAGTCTTGTAAATACCTGGTAGATCACTATTTTGTGTTCAGAATTATCCATTTTGACCTGGGTTTTCTGGTCAGACGGATCGTCTTTGAATCCTGTCAGGAAAATGGTCGGGAACAATATTGCAATAATAAATATTGATTTGATCTTCATAAGCTTGGACCTTAATTGTAGGTTGAAAATTTCTTTGCGTCATTCTTAGCGGTCTTTGCGAGAACATTTTTTATTTCACGCAAAGTACGCAAAGAGGTAATGCAAAGACCGCAAAGTCATTGGTCTCACAAATGTAATTATTAACTCACATTTAAAAGTTGATTTTAATCTGATTTTACGTTGGTTTTAAAGTTCACAGATACTTAAAAACATATTTGGTATATTTGCTCTATGGGCAAGAAAGTAACAGCGTTTTTGGACAATATAGACCGGAAAGATTACCGGCCTATATTTGGAGGACTGGAGATTCTGAAATACCTGGGTCCGGGACTGCTTGTCACTGTGGGGTTCATTGATCCGGGGAACTGGGCATCCAATCTGGCTGCCGGTGCTGATTTCGGTTATTTGTTGCTGTGGATGGTTACTTTTTCGACGATTATGCTGATCATGCTCCAGCACAACGTAGCTCATCTCGGTATTGCTACAGGACTTTGCCTTTCGGAGGCAGCCACAAAATTCATCAAACCAGTATATTCCAGACCCATTCTGACTACAGCCGTTTTGGCTTCCGTATCCACTTCTCTGGCTGAGATACTGGGAGGAGCCATAGCCCTTAACATGCTTTTCAATATTCCCATACGTGCTGGTTCCTTCCTGGTGGTGGTTTTTGTGATGATCATGTTGTTCACCAACGGATACCGCATGATCGAAAAATGGATCATCGCATTTGTTTCCGTGATTGGCCTCTCTTTTATCTATGAATTGTCGCTTGTTCACATTGACTGGAACAGCGCCATCCATTCATGGGTAACCCCCTCTTTCCCAAAAGGATCCATGGTCATTATCATGAGTGTTCTTGGCGCCGTTGTAATGCCACATAATCTCTTTTTGCACAGTGAAATCATTCAGAGCAGGCAATGGAACCTTGAGGATGAGAAAACGATCAAGAAACAACTGAACTATGAGTTTTTGGACACCCTGATATCCATGTTGGTAGGATGGGCCATCAACAGCGCCATGATCCTGCTGGCTGCTGCTGTTCTGTTCAAGGCGGGGTCAAAAGTTACGGAACTGCAGCAGGCACAGGGACTGCTGGCTCCCTTGCTTGGGGCCCATTCGGGAATTGTATTTGCCGTTGCATTATTGTTTGCCGGATTAGCTTCAACAATCACATCCGGCATGGCCGCGGGATCTATTTTTTCCGGAATTTTTCAGGAACCCTATGACATCAAGGACAATCACTCCCGGTTGGGAATCGCCATTTCGTTTGTAGTCGCTTTTTTGTTGATTTTGTTGATTTCGAATCCATTTAACGGATTGATCTATTCGCAAATGATGCTTAGCTTACAACTGCCTATCACCATCTTTCTGCAGGTATATCTGACCTCTTCCGAAAAGGTGATGGGGAAATACAAAAACAGCAAATTCAATGCCGTGATGCTTTATTTAGTTGGAGCAGTGGTAACGGCGCTGAATGTGGCATTGCTTATCAGCTTCTTTTGATTTTCGATTTTGGATTTTGGATTGAAGCAGCTTGAAAGTATGTATCAGGAAGTACTGATTTTACTGCCTTGGCGAAAATTTGTCATATTCCTTTTGTAGTAGTATCCTGGTTATCTCATTACCATGTCCAGGTAGAAAAGTTTGACAACCTGTATCCAGGAGCTTTCCCCAACTATTGATCATCCCAGCGATGTCATCGGCAAAGGGAGGAAATACTGAATTCCTGAATACGCCGAACAAGGCATCTCCTACAATGGCAATTTCATTGTCAACCAGAATACTTATAGATCCTTTTGAATGACCTTGTGTGTGAATCAAACGAATTGGAAGACCATATCCAGCTAAATTCAGTTCGTCCGTTACAAGAATGTCAGGGATAAATGGGACATATTCGACCCACTTTGGCCTGAGTTTTACTCCTATCCAGGAGATCAATCTTGTCAATGGGTAAGTTCCATCAGGAAGGGGCGTATACCCATTCTTTGCGTATTCCGACTCATTCTCACTCATGATGATTTTGCAACCTTCCAACTTTTGAATTGCAAACGCATTTTGGCAGTGATCGTAATGGGAATGAGTAAGAATTAAATATCCGGTATTTCTCTGGTTCGGGAGTAGGGTGGAAATATTGCTTTGAAGGTATTGAAAATCCAATTCCATTCCACTATCAACCAGTAAGTTAACATTTTCGCAACATATCAGATAGGCGTTACTTCGCCGGTCCAGAACCTTGAATATTTCACTACCTTGTTTCGTTTTCCAGGATTTCATGCGTATGAAGTTTGTTTTGTAATGGTTACATGGAATACCCAGATATTCATTCACGATTGGTTTGAAAATTGTCTTATGGGTATTTCATGTCTTTTAATTCTTCTTGTAAGCCACCAGGTTGTTGATCATCGGATACTGCGAGCTTTTCAGTTTAAGCGTTTCCTTCAACTTTGGAACTTCCATGGTTACACGGGGATGGGTTGCCAAACCGGTTCCGGCGCAAAAGAGTCCGATATTCTCGGAGACAATGCCTGCGTCCAGGGCAGCCATTTGGAGTTTGACCGAGTCTGTTCCGTTTTTGAATCTTGAGATGTCGGAGACGAGTACACAAAATAAGGGTGCTCCGGCAAAATTTTCCTGTCTTCCTGCAACCTGCAAACGATAATCACCTGCCGTCACCAAATCCAACTGATGTTTTTTGGCATCGTAGAGGTAGGCGCCGGCCTTCATGACTACATACACATCTACATCCTGTGAATTCATGGCAGAGGGTGCGGTGCGCTTGCCCAAATCGGCCCTGTTGATACCATCGGCCGCCCACAGCAGATCTGAAAGATCCTGGAGTTTTAGGCTGAGGGTGTCAAATTTGGCTTGTGAAGATCTTTGCGCAAAGGCTTTCATTACAGGCAGTCCCCTGTT
Source organism: uncultured Bacteroidia bacterium (assembly GCA_903902325.1). Lineage (GTDB taxonomy): Bacteria > Bacteroidota > Bacteroidia > Bacteroidales > Prolixibacteraceae > CAINVV01. The sequence continues at coordinate 4,544 of CAIUUO010000127.1, read as the reverse complement.
TGTGTCGGGTTGATTCAGTACGATAGTTTGATTTTGAGCAAATAAAGTTGTTGCAACCAGAACTATGCAAATAGTTGTAAGTAGATTTTTCATAAAGTTTGAATTATGATTGAATTATTTCTTTCTTGGTTTGAAAGCAGCTAAACCCTGAGCAATTCCGGACAGGATGGAGGTAATCGTTTCAACTTTTTCAGGCAATATTGGCTTCAAGGATTCGATTTCAAGCAAAAGATTCTGAATGTTTTTGGTTAGTAACTCTTCTTTTGCGGTAAATCCTCCATGTGAAACCAAATCATGCGCAGGGATAAGTATTTCAAGCATAATTTCTCCTCCTAAGAATTTATCCTGATCGATCAATCCGATGTCTTCGAAGTAGTCCAGAACAGATCGAACGAGTTCGGCATTGTATCCAAAAATCTTCTGGGAATCTTCCGAATCAAATCCGAAAGTCATTTCAGGACTTTCATTTACAATCTTGTTCAGAATTCTATCCTTTATTCTGAAATCTATCATGTATGGTTTTTAAACAGTGAACTGACAATCCCGGATATCTCGTTGGATATCCCTTTCAATGGTTCTCCTGTCTCAGTTGCCCTTTTCGCCAGGGCTTCTGCAATGGCTGTATAATACCATTTTTGATCTTCTTTCCCGGCATTGAACCTTTTCCACAATTCCTCACCCATCGTTCCTTCATCCTCACGAATGGCCCTCAGGTTGTCGAGTTTGTCGGCAGATGAGACCAGCAACTGGTCATGCGTGGCATCCTTCGTCAAAAAATCCAGGGTATGTTGCTTTCGTTCTTTCCAAGACACTTCATCTGAAACTTTCCTGATTTTGACTAATTTTTGAACTTCAGTGGCGCCTCTTACCAGGAAGGCCACCTTCCGGCCAAATATTGCTTCAACATCTTCGATGGTGACAGGCGTGTCTTCCACCACATCGTGTAGAATTCCGGCTAAAATAACCTCCTCCGTACAATTGTTTTGGCAAAGAATCTTCATCACATTGATCAGGTGGGAGATATAGGGAATGTTGGTTCCCTTCCTGTACTGACCAGAGTGGGCATCGGCCGCAAAAAGGATCGCTTCAAAAATCAAATTAATATCAGTATGTGAAATAGTTGATTTTATTGAGCGCTGTACTTATATTGGCATACTTCAGGTCGATGGTATATTTGTCGGGGTTTTCGAGGGATATTGTTTTCATCAGGGTTTTACCACCTCCTGAATCCTCTGTGGTCATTTCCATCACGAAACCAGGAACGGAAAGGGTATTGTGCTTGGCGGCCATTTTACAGGCACGGAACATACCGATATCGTTGGGCAGGGTTATCTGGTCGGTAATCCAGACTTCCCCGAAAATTTTCTTGAAGGTATAGGTGTATTTTTTGCAGGTATAACCCAAAATTTGTTTGGTTTCAGACGTAGGAACCAGATCCAGCTTTTTCAGATCGCCTTCAGCGGGATATTTGTAACCTCCTGCGGTATAAGTTGCATTTGGTGAACCGGCTCCCAAAATTTGGATTCCAATTTCATTTTTTTTATCCAGGATGGTTTCCATGTCATTTCCTTTCCCTCCATTGAAAAATTTCACTGAAAAATTCTCACCGCCCGACTGGTACCAGGTTTTTATCTCAGCGGTACGCATCAGTTCATTGTTCTTGGCGTAGAATTCAATTTTGAATGAATTCGATTTGTCGAAGGTGTAGCTTTCATCCCATTTTACTTTGGGAGCTTTCAACGAAAACTGGGCACTTGCAGATAATACTGCAAAAAAAGCGATCAAGAAAAACAATCTTTTTTTCATGTCCTGATAATTAATTGAAAATTGAAAATGATGTGTATATGCTGCATAAAGTTAAGAAAATTGATTTGATTTTTACTTCGAGTCCTTCGTGAGAACCTTGGTGACCTTTGTGGTAAAATTAATAGTTTTACCACAAAGGTCACCAAGGTTCACACAAAGGAACACTAAGTAAAATACTTAATGACATTGTCGTAGCCACGAAATAATACAATTTACTTCAGGAATTTTTCCCTTTTTTGCAGGTTGGTCAATCCCCACAATACAAAAACAAGGCTTCCAATGGAGAGGAAGAGCCTGTTCTTCTGGGAGATCTGTGCCCACACCATTTCGTTCATCTTTTGCGGGATGCTGTACGGGTTATGGAATACATTGTACTGGGTACTTCCCAGGGTATCGCTGAGAAAAAGTAATGCCACCCCGATGATGATCATGACTACGGCAGTTCCATTGCCATTTTTCACCATGGTGGAAACCAGAAAGGACAAGCATCCCAGGAAGAAAATAGGAAACATCAGTTGGAATGACATGTTGAATATCGGGTATGGAGTCAATGCGAAATAGCCTATCCAGCAAAAAACATACATGATGGCCCAGGTAAGCAGGAAGATCATGAACAAGCGCACCAGCCAGATTTTGTAACGATAATCCGGAATTCCGAAAAGTATTTCCAGGATCCGGGAATCCGCATCATTCTGGATGCCAAACACGGTAGGGTAGAAAACCAGCAAAATCCCCGGCACGATCAGAACATTGTAAACACTGGACGAGTTGAAACCGGGTTGATTGAAGACCAGTTGAAGCGACAATAAAATAAAAAACACCAGTGAAGCGAGTACAAACCAGAAAAAGCGACCCGCAAAAATGATCTTTAGGTTGTACCCTGCCATTTTTAGCACCAGATCTGTTCTGTTCTTAAGTTTGCTTTTAAAAATTGCTGTATCCATTTTGATAATATATCAAATATTGTTCTATTAATCTACAAGTTATAAGTTATGAGTGATGAGTTATAATGTGCATAAATCATCAATTGATGTAAAACTCATAACTCATAACTTTTTCTTAAATCCCTTGAGTATGCACAAATAGGCTTCCTCGAGTACCGGTTTGACTACTATTGCATCATCAGCAGGCTTTTCAGCAGAGAGGAACCTGATCTTGATCATTTCCCCGTCCCGCATGTGGTGAATGACGCGCTCTTTCATCGGGAAGGCGTCAAAATCCTTTGCAGGGATGCTGAACTGCCAGACGAATCCTTCGGCCAGTTTAACCATGTCATTCGGATGACCAGCATAACATAATTCACCCCTGTTGACAACGGCTACCTGGTTACAGGAGCTCGAAATATCCTCGATGATATGTGTAGAGAAGATAACGATCCTTTCGCGGCTCAATTCGACAAGCAGGTTCCTGAACCGGATTCTTTCACGTGGGTCAAGACCTGCAGTAGGTTCGTCCACAACCAGGATACGCGGCAGGTGCAGCAGAATCTGGGCAATACCCATACGTTGCTTCATACCTCCCGAAAATCCTCCGATCTTATCATCCTTGCGATCCCAAAGGTGAACAGATGACAGCACATATTCAATCCTTTTATGCCTAGTAGCAGCATCTGTAAGCCCTTTGAGAATTCCCTGATAATCCAGGAATTCATAGGCAGACATATTCTCATAGGTTCCGAATTCCTGGGGCAAATAACCAATCAATCCCTGCAATTCTTCGCGTTTCTCCTGAGTGTCAATTCCATTGATCCAGACTTTGCCATAACTTTGTTCGTAGATACCGCAAATCACGCGCATCATGGTTGATTTTCCTGCCCCGTTGGGTCCGAGCAGGCCTATCATACCTGTATTGATCTCGAGGGAGACACCTTTCAGCGCTTTGAAAGGATCCCTTTTGCGACCAATTACCGGCATCTGTTCTACGATCTTGAAGAAAACCCTGCGGATCTTGGCGAACCTGCCTTTTAGTCTTTCGATGTTTACATTTTCGCGGTAAAGTCTGTCTGCAGTTGTATTGACTGCAAGCGCAAAATACCATATTGCACCGAGTACCAGGACTGATACTATTTTTTCCCACTTAAACTGGAAGAACAAGAGCACAAAGAATGGAATACCCCAGTAAAGTATCTGGTAACCTGATTTTGCAAATTTGCTCATCCAGTTCTTATCCTCCTTTTCTGCCCTGTAGTTGAGGTATTCTGCAACAGGTCCCCACATAGAAAGCGTCATGAGGAAAATCAATAAGGCGAAAACGAGTGAGTAGAAACTGTTTTGCAAATAAAAGAACGTAAAATAGGTCATAAACCCAAGCAAAGGAAGCTGCCAGATGAAAAGATCAAAGTCTTTAAAACTCCTGAAGTATTTTTGGGTGCCTGTCCTCTCCCTGATTCTCCTGTTTCCGTTCCATTCTCGGGCAAAACGACTTCCCCAATCATAAATTTTGACCAGATTTTCGATCTTAATTACAATTTGTTTTTCGGGATCAATGACTGTTTCTGTTGCTTTTCTCAAACTGTTCATGATAAACCAGGTAGCACCCGGAATAACGATGACAATAGCGACCAGATCAAGAATTTGCCACATCAACTCATCAACCTTGAAGTAAATAAGTGCTATTCCAAGAACAGCAAGTACTAGCTGTGTTATTTTAATTTTCCAGTTTAATTCCCTCATCCAGTTGAGGGAAGTTTCAAGGCCGGAATAGAAAGTTGGTATGAAAACGAGTGTAAGCAAAGTGCT
>CAIUUO010000126.1 GCA_903902325.1 uncultured Bacteroidia bacterium | reverse complement strand
GGTATTTTCTTCAGGGGTGATTCCGGTAAGTTTTGTTTGATCCGCATTTTTCAGACGATCAAATTCGTTATGGATTCCTAAGGCTGCGGAACGAACCTTGAGGTAGGTATCCGCATAATCAGATGTTCTGTGCGAGCGGACAATTTCCTAGGCAGGGGCGTAATGTTCATGAAGTGCCGTGAGTATGCGGACACGGACGTAGTATTGCGATTCGCGTTTCAGCAAGTGTTGTCTCATTTGCGGAATGGCAGAAAAAATCGACTTCTATCGAAAGCTCATTTTACACAAGCGTGAAACTCATTACAGCTCTGACAGGGGCGACTGAACATTTCCGATTGTCAAAAAACTGCGCGGTGTGTTTTCGTTCTTAAAAATTGTAAATAAATCTTTATTAAACAATATGTTGCAATATTTTTAACGATGAGTTAATCTGGTCGTGTTCAGTCGCGCCTTGTCAATTTTTTTAAATTGGCAAAGGAGCTAATATGAGTAATTCAGTTAATTTAGGTGTAGTCCGCCTTCCAGAAGTGCTTGCACAGGTTGCGATTGGGAAATCGACGATTTATTCTTTAATTTCGCGGAATGAATTTCCAAAACCCGTTCAGCTGTCTAGGCGTGCCGTGGGTTGGCGGCAGAGAGATATCGATGCCTGGCTGGAATCCCGTACAGTGACCGGTAAGGGGAGGTGATATGAGTAAGCCTTCGCGCACAGCTGCCGCCAGTTTCGCAGCAAATTTTTCTATTGAGATGCACATCGACCGCTGTCAAATGGGCGCGATTACTATGCTCCTCATACTTCGTTGGTGTTTAGAGAATGGCCTAATCACCGAACCCGAGTCTCGGATTCTGACTGGGCGGGCGGGCATGTTGAAGCGTTACGCCAATCAGGGATATCTTATCCAACTCCAGTTACCACCTGGACTAAAAGGTGCGCCCCATTTCGGACATGAGCATTACTATAAGCTGTCTGAAAAGGGCATGATGCTGTTGGTAATGCGGGATCCAGATTTTCCTGAGTATGGACTCGTTGAGCTGCGGCAGCGTACTTACCTTCATGATTTTATTGGTCGGATAGAAGCAGCCTGGCGAGTAAGGACATGTGAGATCGTCCGTTATGTGCCGGAAATTAGGCTGCTGGAACTGTCCTCAAAAAATAAAAAACAGCATGATGGTCATTATTTATGCCCAAATGGAGAGCGAATTGGCATCGAAATTGAGGCGTTTGACAGAAAATCGGGGGATAAACTGGCCCGATTTGCGGCACAATGTATGAATTCCATCACGAATGATCGGGTTCAGCGGATCTTGATTTTGGTGCAAACTGAAACTGCACGATGCCATTATTCTAGACCCTTTCAGGTAGGACGTGAGTATTGTCCTGAATGGATTTTGGAAAAAGGAAGATGGTATCCAAAAGAATCTTCAAAAGTGAAGATATCGCAGGATCTATCCGACAAAGTCAGTATCGAAATTATGCTAACTGAGGATCAGATCATGAAAAAACTCGTCGTTCAGTCCTGTGATTTTTTATCGGCCCCTGAATGTTTTGAGGAGAATTGGTCATGGTGATTTTAACTCTGTGCAGCTGATTCCGCTTGCACGACACGTAAAAAAGCGCGGTGAGATATTTTGCCGCGCTTTTTTACGTGTTGATTTTGTGTGTGCTCAACGATAATAATATCGCTAGCCTTACCGTTATCAAAATCGTTATCAGTATCGTTATAGATATCGTTTCACCCCCCATGATGTTGGTTGGCG
>CAIUUO010000125.1 GCA_903902325.1 uncultured Bacteroidia bacterium | reverse complement strand
GTATTCATTCGTACTAAATAGGACGATAAAAAATGATGTCAAACTTTAAAAATTACCTCATTTTGACCTCCCCCAGCCTCCCGATGAATCGGGACAGGCTCTTCAAAGGACAGGAGTTAATCGTTGATGTTGATTAGAACTTGAATCTGAAGTTTCCCCTCGGGGAGATTTAGAGATGTCAAATACTTGAAAATTTCAGCCCAAACAATTTCCTATTACCAACATCAACGGCATCTTACAAATTTACATAAAAAAAGCCTCCCCGAACCGGAGAGGCTTTCTGCTGAATGCAAATATTTTTAATTGGTTGCCGTGATACGGGCAATGTATTTGTCAGCCAGGCGTCCTTCATTGCTGTCGGCATATTTATCCTTGAGCGTCTGATAGGTAGAGAGGGCTTTCTCCTTGTTTCCCATGATTTCGTACATTCGGCCTTGTTTGAGCAGGTATATGGGAGTGGTGAAACTATTGATTGTCACTTCGGCTGCTTCTGCATAATATTTGAGTGCTTTTTCCTTGTTTCCCATTTCCGCGTATGCATCACCTATGGCACCAGTGGCGATCGGTTTTAACAACAGGTCATTGGTTTTGAAACCTTCCAGGTAATCGATAGCCTCCTTATATTTTCCAATATGCAGATAAGAGATTCCGGCATAATATTTGGCCAGGTTTCCGGCAGGCGTACGGCCATAGTTGTCGATGATATCCAATACTCCGGGATAGTTGCCATCGCCGTTAAGGGCAAGGTTGAAAGAATCCTTTTCAAAATATTGTTCCGCGGTGAATATTTGCTCCTTTGCTTTGGCTTCGTGAGGAATTGTATAGAAGCGGTGGGTTGCAAGCAACAATAGGGCTACCACAACAGCCGTTCCAAAAACAATGGAGATTAACTTCGCATTTTTTTCAAAAAACAATTCTGCCGTTGTCAATACGTGTTCAACTTCTTTCAGATTATCACTGGCTTTTGTAGTCTTCTCTTTGCTCATAACTTTTCGTTCACTTAAATGGATGCTTTTTTGTATGCGTGTGCAAAAATAATCGTTTTTAACAAACGAGCGCAACAAATTCAAAAATATAGTTCGGATATTTATGGTTTTCAGTAAATATTAATCGTTATGTCGCAGAAAGCTCGCAAAGAACACAAAGAAAACAGATTTGAGAAACTGTTAAATTGAATCAATGTGATAGTATTTGTTTACACTTTCGGGGTAGTTGCTTCATTTGCCAAATTTTAATTGTTTCTGGGTATTGGGTTTCTTTGCGTTCTTTGCGCGCTTTGCATGACATATCCTTTACTGGTGTTGATTACGGATCAATGAATGATCCTCGCCCATTTTGTAAGTAAGTTGAAATGAAAGCACGATTAAAAAGTTTAGATTTGTAGAATAAAAATTGAGTGGCATGTTTATCAGGGAACTTTCAGTCATGAACTATAAGAATTTTGGAGAAGCCACCCTTACTTTCTCCAGGAAACTGAACTGTTTCATTGGGAACAATGGCGTGGGTAAAACCAACTTGCTGGATGCCATTTATTATCTTTCATTTTGCAAAAGTTATTTCAATAACCCTGATTCACAAAATGTTCGTCATGAGCAGGATTTTTTTGCCCTGCAGGGCAAATATGAGTTGAACTACAAAAACGAAGAGATTCACTGCGGGTTCAAGAACGGGCAAAAGAAAAAGATCAGGCGAAACAAAAAGGAGTATGAACGGTTCTCGGAACACATCGGACTGCTGCCGCTTGTTATGATTTCACCTGCCGATGCTGTTCTGATTCAGGGTGGGAGTGAGGAGCGTCGCCGGTTCATGGACAGTGTTATTTCACAATACGACCGAATCTACCTCGAATGGCTCGTCAGGTATAACAGGGCATTGCTGCAGCGTAATATATTGTTGAAAGAGGTATCTGGCAGGAACAACATTGACCCCGATATCTTTGCCATCTGGGATGATCAACTGGTACATCTGGGTGAGAAGATTCACCTCAAAAGAACCAGTTTTCTGAAGGAGCTATTGCCAGTATTTCAGAAATATTATACACTTATTTCAGGCGGAAATGAATTTGTTTCTTTGGAATACAGTTCGCAGCTGAACGAGAAGGAGTTTTCAATTCTGTTAAAGGAATCTTTTCAAAAAGACAGGATGCTCCAGTTTACAACAACAGGAATCCACAAGGATGATCTGGATTTGAAACTGGGCGATTATTCTATCAGGCGACTTGGTTCCCAGGGACAGAACAAAACGTATCTGATAGCCCTAAAGTTTGCCCAGTTTGACTTTATCCGCTCATTGAACAACGTCAAACCTATCCTGTTGCTTGACGATATCTTCGATAAGCTTGACAGCGGAAGAGTGGAAGAGATCGTGAAACTGGTATCTGACGACCACTTTGGTCAGATTTTCATCACTGATACAAACCGTGAACATCTCGACGGGATCCTTCGTGAAGCAGGCGGAGATGATTTTAGGATTTTTGTTGTGGAAGGCGGTACAATCAACGATGTAATTGAAAAAAGATGAGAAGAAGTGAGATACATTCGCTTGGCAGCGCAATCAAAACCTTTCTGAAAGAATCGAAATTTGACAGGAAACTGGCCGAGGTGGATGTTGTGAGTTCGTGGGAGTCGATCATCGGAAAGCCCATTGCACGTGCAACTACCAACATCTATATACAAAATGAGACCCTTCATGTTCAACTGAACTCCTCCATTGTTCGCAACGAACTGTTCATGATGCGCAGCGATATTATCCGTGCTGTCAACGAACATGCCGGCCGGGTGGTTGTGAAGGCAATTGTGTTGAAGTAAAAAACAAATTATCATGTCCATAGATTTAACCAAAATACCCAATCCCTGTTATGTCATTGAAGAGAGTCTACTCCGAAAAAACCTCGAGATCATCCGGGGCGTCAGTCAGGATGCCGGCGTAGAAATCATCCTCGCCTTCAAAGGCTTTTCGCTTTGGAAGGTATTTCCCTTAGTCCGGGAATATATTTCAGGTGCAACGGCCAGCGGAGCCAATGAAGCGAGACTGGCCATGGAGGAGATGAGATGTCAGGCCCATACCTATTCCCCTGCATTTACAGAAGCCGATTTTCAGCAGGTTATAGACAATTCTTCCCATATCACCTTTAACTCGCTGGCACAACTTGAAAAATTCCACGATAGGATTAAGAACTCCGGCAAGGCAATCTCAGTAGGAATCCGGGTTAATCCGGAATTTTCTGAAGTTGAAACCGAATTATACAATCCCTGTGCACCGGGCGCCAGACTTGGAATAACAGCCGATCAACTTGTTGACAGGTTACCCGAAGGCATTGAAGGATTCCATTTCCATACGCTTTGCGAATCGACTTCCTTTGATCTCGAGAAGACACTTGAGGTTTTTGAAGAAAAGTTTGGGGCTTATCTTGGAGGCTTGAAATGGGTCAATTTCGGTGGAGGACATCTGATAACACGCGAGGATTATGATACAGATCACTTGATTCGGATACTAAAGGCATTTAAGGAACGTTGGAAAAATCTTTCCGTTATTTTGGAACCTGGAAGCGCGTTTGCATGGGAAACAGGTTTCTTGCTGGCGTCTGTGGTCGATGTGGTTGAAAATAAGGACATCAAAACCGCGATGCTGAACGTTTCGTTTACGGCTCATATGCCTGATTGTCTTGAAATGCCCTATCAGCCCAGAATAAGGGGTGCTTACCAGGAAGCCGTTCATGGAAAATTTGTTTACAGAATGGGGGGAAATTCTTGTCTGGCAGGAGATTATATGGGAGACTGGTCGTTTGACAATCCCCTTGAACAGGGTGACTCCATTATTTTTGAAGACATGATCCATTATACCATCGTTAAATCCACCATGTTCAATGGTGTTGCACATCCTTCCATCGGAATCTGGAATGAGGAGAAAGGTTTTACGCTGCTGAGGGAATTTGGGTATGCTGATTACAAGGCACGAATGTGCTAATGTGCTAATATGCTAATGTGCTAATGTGCTAATATGCTAATGTGCTAATGTGCTAATGTGCTAATATGCTAATGTGCTAATGTGCTAATATGCTAATATGCTAATTGGGTTTAGGGAGTTAAATGGGTATTTACTTTCTGTTTAAAATTACAAAAGCAATTATTCAAAAAATTAACTCATTAGCACATTAGCATATTAGCACATTAGCACATTCTAAGCTAGGGGGAATTTAACTGCTTCTTCAAACAGCCTCTCGCCGGTATATTCAGACGTTGACATGCGTATCCTCCACTCTTTGGGATATCCGTTGTTGAACCGGTTTCCGATATTTTTTGCCCAACCAACAGGATGGCCAAGGTAAGTCATCAGATTCCAGCCTTTCTCACGGAAATCGACCTTGAATTCATCCCTTTTCAGAAAGGAGAGCGCCTGACTGAGTGTGAGTTCAGTTTGCGGAAAAGCGGTTTGATTGCAAATGGTCGAAACGGCCAGTTCGTGGGCTGGCATGAAGGTATCCCTGATTATTTCACCGGTTTTTATGCCGGCATGGATAATCCTGAGTGAGGCTTTTATTTGATCCAGTTCGGAAAGCAGTTCAGTCGGCCAGGCCAGGAAGTTGTCTTCAAACCTGATCAGTGAGAGCGGTTTGTTTTGAATGAATCCGCTCAACAGGTTCTGTTCTGCTTTTCCGGCGAGGGGCAGGGACGTTTTACTTTTTGCATTCCATTTTACTGCCTCACTCCCTTTTTTTCTGACGGCTGAAGTAAAATATCCCTCGCCCCTAACATTTTGCGGATAAAAACGGAAACATGGCAAACCGTTTGCTTCTGTTTTTCTAATTCCCCAATCATCAGGTATTTCGAGATTCACTCCTTCGATTGGCGCAAACTGTGCCAGCCAGCCAATATTTTCTTCATTTTCTGCAGGATTGTAAGTACAGGTGCTGTAAATCAGAAGACCATTTTCTGCCAGCGAGGGCCAAACGTCGGCCAGAATTCTTTTTTGACGTTGTGCACAGTGATCGGCATTGGAATCCGACCATTCGTTGATTGCTGCAGGATCACGCCGGAAAAGTCCCTCTCCCGAGCATGGGGCATCGACCACGATGACATCGAAAAATCCTGCGAGGCGTGAAAAATCTGAAGGGTCATTGCAGGTAACCACTACATTCGGATTGCCCCATTTCTTCGTATTTTCAGATAAAATCCGCGCCCTGGAGTGGATCACTTCATTGCTTACCAACAGGCTGTCGTCTGGTAGGATAGAAGATAAATGCGTGGATTTTCCTCCGGGGGCTGCGCATAAATCGAGTACCCTGAGATTTTTTTTTGCTGTATGCCGGAAGTATTGTTCCAAAAACATGGAACTGGATTCCTGCGGATAATATACTCCGGAATGAAATAGCGGGTCTAGAGTATAAACAGGTCTTTGTTTAAGGTAGAATCCTGAATTACAGTAAATAACAGAGTCGTTACTGATGATTTTTTTAGTTTTTTTCCTGTTAATCCTTACTGAATGAGAAACTTCAGATGAAAGAGAGAGTCGGAAAGCCGGATATTCGGAACCAAGCATTTTCATCATCCTGTTTTCAAAAGACTCGGGGAGCTGGATCATTTATGCATTTTTGTCAAAATTAGCCTTTTTTTACAAGGATTATTTTAAATTTGTTGTAATATCTAAATGAACCACCATGTCAATTACTTTTCGGCTGAAGTATGCTTTAGGACTGATCCCAACTGCAGATCAACTTGATGCGAAATGGGATAAACTGATCAAAACTCGTGAAGAGCTGGTCAGAATGGAAGAATCTGATGAGTTGAAGCAATATGAGGAATTAAAAGAGCTTATTGAGTCATCTGCATTCCAATCCCAAAAGAGGGAGGTTGAAGGTCTGCAATACCACGGCAGTGACGAAGAGCAAGCTGTTTTGGCATATGAAGCCCTGGCCAAGTCGCATTCAATCAGGAGTTATCAAAAAATTTCAGTTTCTCCGCGATTGGAACGGTTTGAAAGTATTCTGGATGGACCAGAACTTAAAAGATTTTTGCATCTTGAAAAAGAGGTCGGGTGCGATGATTTTAGAATAAGGATGGCGGCTCACAAAAGGAAAGAATTTGTCAAAACTCCTGAATATGAAATATTTAAGGAATACAATTACCTCAGAAAAAGTGCCGACATAAGGTTCTGGCAGAAATTTATCAATTCGGATGGTTATCAGAATTATCTGAATACGGTTGGTTCAGAGGAACTGATGAGAATGGAAGAACTTAACAGAATGATATCGTCTTATGAATTTAAGGAGCGTGTAAATTACCTTATTGACAAGAAAAGGTTTCTGAAGAGTGAAGAGTATAAAAAAATCATTGCTTTCGACGAGTCGGATAAAAGTAGTTTCATGGCAGAATACAGGAAGCTGAAAAAGGCCAAGGAACTTGATTTTTTCGAGAAATGGGATCTTTTGCTCAATGAGGATTTTTCAGGTAATGAACTGAATAACAAGCAGTGGCAGCCAGAAAACTGGTTGAATTTCAAACTTTCTGGAGTAAGCTTCTCTCAGGACGGTGAGATGCAATCATTTAACGGTTTGAAAAATTTGAAGGTACATACCAATACCCTTACTTTGGTTGCAAGGAAGGAGAAAGCCATGGGTATGGTTTGGAATCCTGCTGTTGGATTAACGCCCAAATCTTTCGATTACACATCCGCAATCATCAATAGCGCCAATTTCTTCAGGCTGAAAGAAGGTGTGATTGAGGCAAAAATCAGGTTTAAAAAGGAAACTTCCATCACCTCGGCATTTTCGTTGACAGGAGATATGCCTTTTCCTCAAATTGACCTGGTCAGAAGTACGAAAAGCGGAGTTGGAATGGGTATTGTTGAAAAGCAAGGTAATGGATCGTCCAAATACATTCAATTAAGCGGGCTGAATGATGAAAATTATCATATTTATCGTCTGGAGTTATGGAATAATGAACTTATCTGGAAGATCAATAATTATGAAATCTTCAGGTGCTTTGTGAGCCTCAATGAGCCGTTATTCTTTAATTTGCTCACAACCCTGCATGGCGAAGTGAACGAACATTTGCTACCTCATCATTTCGAGGTGGGATGGATTCGCTGCTTTTCCCTGAAATCCTAAATCTTTCTGACATGGAGAGTTGGCTTGATCAGGACGATGCAGCAATAACCATCTGCGACCTGAATGGAATTATCATTTACATGAATGAAAGGTCTCAACGATCTTTTACCAAATATGAAGTCGCTGGAGTTACTATCGGGTCAAGCCTGGTCGAATGCCATCCCGAACCTTCTCGTACCAAACTTCTGTCCATGCTGAAGGAACCCCAGACAAACGTTTATACCATCGAAAAACGAGGAATTAAGAAGCTCATCAGACAATCACCCTGGTACAGGGACGGAATTTTCAGTGGAGTCGTGGAAATCTCTTTTGAAATTCCGCTTGAGATGGCACACCATGTGAGAGATTAATGTGAAAATTGGGAAATTTGAAAATGTGGAAATAAAAGCGTCGAACAGATGCTGTGTTAATTTTCAAATTTTCAAATTTTCAAATTTTCACATTTCTTTCTAGTCTTCCACCTTGTGTTTCAATGAAGCGAATCCTTCGCCGAGTATCTCACTGGCATTCATGATCGTAATGAAGGCATGCGGATCGATCGCTGCAATCTGTTCCTCCAGGATGGCCACTTCCCTACGATTGACAACGGTAAAAATTACCATCTTCTCTGCATTTGTAAACATGCCTACTCCATTCAGATAGGTTCCACCCCTTCCGAGACCAATGATGATTGAATCCCTGATTTTTTCGTGTTGGTCAGAGATAATGATCAATGCCTTGTTGTAATTGGCTCCCTCCATAACGAGGTCGACGGCCCTGCCGGTTATATAAATTACCAGAATACTGTAAAGTGGTATTTGCCAATCTTTAAATGCTGCCAGTGCCACAAAAACAATGGCTGTATCCACCCATATCATCATTTGTCCGATGGGAATACGGGTATATTTGGTGAAAATCATGGCTACGATGTCACTGCCTCCCGAGGTGGCTTTTGATTTAAAGATCATTCCCAGTCCGATTCCTGTGAGCACGCCTCCAAAAATACAGGAGAGCAGTACATCCTGGACCAGAGGGGCATCCCCAACCATCCGCATAAGTGTGATTCCATCCATGAATATGGAAGAAGAGACAAATCCGTATATCGTTTTTACGCCGAAACGGGGACCAAGCATTTTAATTCCCACATAGGTTAAGGGGATGTTTACCAGCAGGTTGAACAATCCTATAGGGAATCCGTCGGGCCACAGGGCCATGCCTTTGGAGAGGTAGTGGACGATGATGCCAAGTCCGTAGACTCCACCTGGAACTATTTTGTGCGGGGTAATGAAAAAGACATAACCCACTGCCATGATAAAGGAACCCAGCGTGATGAGCCCGTAATCGATAAACCATCTGGTTGAAAATACTTTTTGATCAGGTGATTTGGTCATGGCAGAATGGTTTGTCCAAAATTACGAATAATTAACTTGTAAGTAGGCTTTCAAGAAGGCAGCACAAAAAAAAAGGTTCCTTTTGAGAACCTTTTTTGTCAAAACAGTTTTGATTAAAATCTTTTCTCCTTGATGCGGGCTTTCTTACCTGTAAGGCTGCGTAAGTAGAACAACCTAGCACGACGGACATGGCCCATCCTGTTTACTTCGATTCCGTCGATAAACGGTGAAGTCATAGGAAAAATACGCTCAACGCCAACGTTACCGGACATTTTGCGTACAGTGAATGTTTTTGTGGTTCCGGTTCCTTTGATTTGAATTACAGTACCCTTGTAGTTCTGAATCCGCTCTTTGTTACCTTCTACAATTTTATACCTGACGGTGATGGTATCACCGGGGTGAAATGCAGGGAACTCTTTTTGTTCAGCTAAAAACGCGTTTTCAGCAATTTTAATTAAATCCATTACAATTGTATTTTACTAGTTTGACGAACGCAATATAAACAGTGTCCAGTTGTTTGCTGCCAGAGATTACGTACGGAAATCGGGTGCAAAAATAGGCATTTTTTTATTCAGTACGAAATTTTTTATAGAAAAAATATTCAATGACTTCATGTCATAATATAACCTTAGAATCCAAGTTTTTTTCTGATTTCAGGAGGCACGGAATTCTTGTTGACCAGAATGGCAGTCGTCTTATACTGGATATATGGCATGGATGCATAAAAATAACCGTCATAGCTGTTGTATGGGCCCCATGAATTTTTGATTTTATAATAAGGAGTTCCATTCTGATCTTTGGCCAATCCGATGATGTGCATGGCATGATCGTCGGTCGTTTCCTGAGAATCAAAGGCGGCCTGACGCATTTCCTGCGTGATCACTTTTTCTTTTCCGGGTTTGCTCAATTTATACAACTCTTTTTCCTTGTCGGATTCAGAGAGTTTTTCCCATTTTTTGATTTCTGCATCACTCATGTCTTCCTTGCTGCTTTCAGGTATAACAGCGATCCCTTTCTGGGAAGTAGCAAAGCCTTTCTCGCTGACATCGGCAGCCCATGCGACCGTATATCCTTTATCAAGTGAATTGTCAATGATTTGTTGCAGTTCGTTCAAAGGAACATTGTAGACTTTCTCCCAAAGCCAGTTGTCAGGAACTTCCAGAATAAATTGCTGATAAAATGGGTGGTGGCTGAAGGAAGTGATCTCAGCATAATCATCCGGATTAATTCCTGCAGCGAAATCGGAAAGAAAAGTTTTTGGAGTATATTTTTTACCAGCGTATTTAAATTCTTCAGGAATATCACCGAAATAGGCGTCTGCACTTTTATCAAACGCAATGGACCAGGCGGTTGAGATTTTCCTGTTTTTGTTCTGAACAACCGAGGTAACCAAGTTCTTGAGCAAAGCATCAACTTCTCCGTGAACATGTTTCTTTTCGCCGTAATTTAGTCCCGGATAGACTGATTCGGGTACCAGCCCGTAGTTTTTCATGACATAAAGAATATCGTGCAACAATCCTCCGCCACCGAAGTTTGTATTTCCCTGCATCCTTACATAACGGTCGGCTTTGTCGCGGTAGCAATGATTCACAAGAAACATCTCGGAAAGATCTACTTCCGGTT
Source organism: uncultured Bacteroidia bacterium (assembly GCA_903902325.1). Classification (GTDB taxonomy): domain Bacteria; phylum Bacteroidota; class Bacteroidia; order Bacteroidales; family Prolixibacteraceae; genus CAINVV01. The sequence goes on along the minus strand of CAIUUO010000125.1, from coordinate 9,885 downwards.
TACCGATCCTCAATAATTCGGATTCAATAAACGAAGTGCTGGCAAATGACCAGCAGGTTCCCGTTCGGTACTGATCCTTCACGGAAGTGTGTGGCAACTCTTTGACGAGGGTGAATTTATAGCCTGAATCTTTTTTCTCCTGGGCCCGAGTAGTCAGACCGCAAATAAGTAATAAACCGGTTACTGCGACGATACATTTAAACTTCATCTTTTATTGTGTTTAATTTTTAATTTCACTGTCAGGGTAATTCATCCTGACGTGGTAGATATTGATCAATTTTTCCTGAAAAAGTGTTTTTAAAACCCTGATATCCTTGAAAGTCAACGGGGCATATTCGAGTTGTCCCAGTTCAACTTTTTGCCGGAAGATATTCTCGACTAAATTGCGAATATTTTCCGGATTTTTTATAGCGAGGCTTCTGGATGCTGCCTCTATGCTGTCGGCAAGCATTACCACTGCCGTTTCGCGTGTGGTAGGAAGTGGCCCTTTGTATGTGAATTTATCGTCTTCCACCTCATTTATACCAAGGCTGTTGACCGATTTCTGGTAGAAATAGCCCGTTTTTGTGGTTCCGTGGTGGGTACGGATAAAGTCGATGACCTGTTCCGGTATCTTGTGCTTTCTGGCTAGTTCAATCCCTTGGTCAACGTGTCCAATAATGATTTCTGCACTTTTCTCATTGCTGAGATTGTTGTGCGGATTTATCCCAGTAATTTGATTTTCAATGAAATAGTGTGAATTAACACTTTTTCCGATATCATGATACATGGCGCCAGCCCTTACCAGAAGGGAATTCCCTCCAATCTTGGAAATGGCCATTTCAGAAAGATTGGCTACTTGAAGTGAGTGGTGAAAGGTACCAGGAGCCTCCAGTGAAAGTGTTTTCAGTAATTTCTGGTTGGTAAAAGTCAGCTCAATCAAGGTGATATCTGAAACAAAACCAAAAGATTTTTCAAGAATGTAAATGAAGAGGTAGGTCATCAATGTGAAGATCGCATTGAAGGCAAACCATTTAATATTAAGCCAATCAATTGCCTTGAGGTTGGCTTCCTGGATCAGGGATATCCCGATGTAGATGGCAGAATAGGAAATGAATATGAATAATGCGGTCAGGATAAGTTGTTCCCTCTTCTGCATTTTGTTCAGACTGATTACTGCAATACTGCCTACAAGTATCTGTAGCAGCACAAATTCGTAGCCATTCGGAACCATGAAACCAACTATCAGAGCTGCTATCATATTCACAAATATAGCTACCCTGGTGTCCAGGAATGTTCGGATGATCAGTGCGAGTGCAGTAAACGGAACGATGTAAATATTTATGGTTCCGGATTTTGTAACTAAAGAACAGAACAGAACCATCAAAGTGAGGGTAATCATGATAAATGAAACATCCCGTCTTGAGCGAATCAGCTTTCTGCGGATATTAAGCAAAAAAAGATAAAGGGTCAACAACAGCATTACAATCAGAAGAATTCTACCCAAAACGATCAGGATGTAAGTGGAATTTTCTCCCCTGTTTTTTTCAAATGTGATTCTTAGTGACTCGAGTATCGTAAAAGTGCTGAAAGAAATGATATCTCCCTGGGATACAATTCTTTCACCTTCCTGAACGATTCCACGGTTGGCTGAAAGATTCTCGAGGATTTTATCTGTCAACTGCCGGTTTTTTGTTTGGTCGTAAAACAAATTGCTGGCAAGAAAATTTTCAGGATGGAAATTGTCAATGTAGGCTCTCCATTCGGGATGTTGTGTATTCAATTCACCTAATTTCCTGTGAATTTCATTGTATGCACTTTTTAGCGAATAAAGTGAATTGATTTGAATCTCCTTACCGACATTATTTTTTACGATTTTAAGAAGACCATTTCGCAACAGATTCGGATTGTTGATATAATTTTGGTCGATAATTCCGGCATTGTAAATATCTCCATAGATTCCTGCAAGTTTAATTTTATAAGATAGAATCTGACCTGAACTAATGGATTTGGAGGTGCCTTGGGGATCAGGAAATTTATTCAGCAGTAACAACTCACGTTGTGTAACTGAATCCACATAAACGAAATAGGGTATTTGGTCTCTTAGCAAAGAGTCTTTTTCATGAGTCAGTTCAACATCTGATTTAAGGATGGCAAAGTTGTAGGGTGCATAGAGGGTTGCATGCATCCAGGGGCGTCCTTTCTGGTATTCGTATCGAAACCTTGCTTCCTGCGGAAGGGAAAAGTAGAGTACAACACCCGTAAAGAGAAACAAGGTAACCAGGAATATCCTGTTCCATAGTTTGGGGCTGATCCACTCTCTTATTTTTCGGCTCATCGCATTAACTCCCGGGATTGTTAAGTCAAAACACAATAAATTTCTATCTTTGGGATTAATCAAAAATAGCAAATTTTTAATGAGATACGGAATATCCAATCTGAGTATTATCCCTGTCCGGACAGAACCGGGAGAGACCAGCGAAATGTGCACGCAGATCCTTTTTGGTGAGCACTATAGCATACTTGATGAGAATAAAAAATGGTGTAAAATCAAGATTGCATTTGACGGTTATGAAGGCTGGATTGACCAAAAAATGGTTTGCGATATTTCGGAAAAAGTCTTCCTGCAGATGTCAGAGCAACAAATGATTGTAACTACCAACCCATTCAATATTGTACAACCCGAGAAAGGATACAGTAATTTTTTGATTGTAGCAGGAAGTTCACTTCCATTTTACAAAGCATCCGGTAATAGCTTCAGGATAGGAGAGGAGACCTACACGATTCAGGGTGACCGGATTTTGCCCGTACGGAAAAATATTCGTAATATATTGATAGAAAATGCCTTGAAGTATTTTAATTCGCCCTATTTATGGGGAGGTCGCTCTCCGTTTGGTGTGGATTGTTCGGGATTTACCCAAATCCTTTATAAAATGGTGGGGTTACAAATTCCAAGGGATGCCAGCCAGCAGGCAATCATTGGTGAAAATATCACTTTCGTTGAGGAAGCCCTGCCCGGCGATCTCGCTTTTTTTGACAACGAGGATGGTAAAATTGTGCACGTCGGGGTTATCTGGGAAAAGAACAAAATCATCCATTCGTCGGGAAAAGTCAGGATCGATAACATCGATCATTTTGGAATTTTCAACATCGATACTGGCCGGTACTCCCACCAAATGAGGCTGATGAGAAGGATCATTCAAACCAACGAATAAAATTTTCGATTCGGTCCCTGAGCTTGTCGAAGGGTTGGATTTTGGAATGATTACTCCGAAGATTTCTCGTAGCCCTCACCACAAATTACACAAATTTACACAAATAGGTCCCGAAATTTAAAGTGGTTCTATTCTCCATTTCCCCGTTTCCCTGTTTCCCTGTTTCAGTCTCCCCGGCATTCAGTATCTCCATCATTCTTTAATACACTTCCTCAAAACTTCGACGGCCATTGGCCCCTCATTGAACAACAGATCCAGGATGCTCAGATTGGGTGTGAAGCCAAATTTTTCCTGAAAGACCTGCATGTAGACAGCTGGGACAAAATGATCATCTGTTTTCTGCCGGCCGGATTTAGGATCAATGGTGAACCGGAAATCATCGGTGCCATCCGGTATTCCGGTAGGCAGCACAAACGTTTCGGTAACCCGGAAGTCGCATTTCAGGTTGATTTCGTTTAGAACCACAGTCTGAATCTCATGATTGAAATTGGTCAGGAATTTCCATCTCTTGCTATGGTAAAACGGAGCGATACAATCGGCGTAATATTCAAAAAAGGGTGCATTGTTGTAAGCTGAGAGCAATGCCTTCCAGTGAAGTTTCTGCCATGGATGATCATACGATATCCTGACATCCCCGATCAGTCTTTTAGAGTTGGAACCTTCTGTGACCGGAACAGTGAGACTCTGCAGGCCATTTGCAGTCAGAATAGTACAACGGTTGCGGTAGGATTGTTTGAGAAAGTGTTCACTCAACTCAATCCATACCTCATCGTATCGTATCAATTTCGTAAAATACTGCACCGGGGCCAGATAGGCGCTGTTGAGTAGTACCTTTTTATTTCCTTGTTCGGTCATGGAAAAATGAGGAGTTATTTTACCCCCATGAAGAATCGGTTCCAACGGATTTTAGCGAGGAAAGATTTGTTTTTATCCAACGAAAGCCACACAAATGAAGCTTTACCCACGATGTGATCCTCAGGAACAAATCCCCAGTATCTTGAGTCGGCAGAATTGTATCTGTTGTCGCCCATCATCCAGAAATAGTCCATTTTAAAGGTATATTCCTTGGCTGCCGAACCGTTGATGTAGATCGCACCATCTTTGATTTTTAGATCGTTCTCTTCATAAACATCTATGATCCTGCGATAAAGAGGAAGATTCTTTGTGTTCAGCTGAATGGTAACACCCTTTTTTGGTATCCATATCGGTCCGAAGTTGTCAAGGTTCCAGCTATATTGACTGTCGCTCGGAAAGAAATTGGGATCGTGTTCATCTTTGGGAAATGTGAGTCTTTCTTTTGCTGTTACAAATTTCATTGCATCCAGTTTTTTATAACTTTCAGCGGTCATGGATATTTCCATTCTGGAGCCTGAACCCATAATATCATCAGGAGTAATATCAAGTTTTTCCATGGCATTGGTATTGAGCGAATTGCCTTGTATCGAGACCAGGTATCTGAACTGGGCGCCAGGAATTTCCTTTTGTGGTTTCCCATTCACATATACCTGACCATTCTCAATTTTGAGTGAATCACCCGGAATGGCAATACAACGCTTGATATAGTTTTCCCTTTTGTCGGCCGGCCGGTAAATAATATCTCCGAACGAACGCTTGTCTGTATTTACCCGAGCCCTGCCGTAACTTCTAACTAATTCGTAATAACTGCGGTCCTGCATGTTGGTTGCCACCGTATCACCTTCAGGGAAGTTGAAGACCACCACATCGTCGTTTTTTATTTTACCAAAACCAGAGAGTCTTTTGTAGGGGTTGTGGATGATTTCAGAAAAAGATTTCGTCGCTGCTGTAAACGGCATGGTGTGGTGAACGAAAGGGAAGGCAACAGGAGTATTTGGCAATTTAGGACCATAAGCGGTCTTGCTGACGAAAAGATAATCTCCGACCATCATCGATTTCTCCATGGATGAAGTAGGAATTGTATAGGCTTCAATGAAAAACATCCTGATAAAAGTGGCAGCAATAACTGCAAAAATGATGGCATCCACCCATTCCACAACCTTTGTTTGTCTTCCGTCAATAGGATTTCTTTTTTTCCAGAATGTCCAGTGGACTTTGCCGGTGATATACATGTCAAATATTATTCCAAGGCCTATCAGCCACCAGAAATTTCTTAGCCAGATAACCCATAGCAAATATAAACCTGCGACGATGCCAAATTGAATCCATTGGCTCCTTGAGATGTTCTTAAACATAAATTATTCAGTTAAAATTTTAACAAATCAGACATTTCGAAAATTCCTTTTTTACCGAGACAAAATTCGGAGGCCAATACAGCGCCAAGGGCCAGGCCCTTTCTGCTGTATGCATTGTGGATAATTTCGATGTAATCAACTTCGGAATCGTATTTCACACTGTGCAATCCCGGAAAGGGATCTTTTCGGATAGGAAGGATGTGAAGTTCTTCCTTGTTTATCGGTTTATCGATTGTCCATGATTTCTTGGAACCATTCTCCTCAATTATACCTTCTGCCAGTGTGATTGCTGTTCCACTTGGGGCATCCAGCTTTTGGGTATGGTGAATTTCCGTCATGGAGATATCATATTCTGGAAACGGCTTCATCATCCGTGCAAGAATTTTGTTTAGTTCAAAAAACAGGTTCATGCCCAGACTAAAGTTGGAGGCATAGAAAAAACATCCACCCATGTTCAGACATTCTTTTTCAATCAACGGCTTTTGATTTATCCAACCTGTCGTGCCACTCACAACGGGAACTCCAGCTGTAAAGCAAATCCTGTAATTTGCAACGGCAGTTGCAGGAGTTGTGAACTCAATGGCTACGTCTGCATGGGAAAGGTTTTCGATCGTAAGATCCTGCTGGTTGTCCACATCAATCTTCAAAACGACAGAATGACCGCGACTCACAGCTATCTGTTCAATCTCTTTTCCCATCTTCCCGTATCCGATCAAAGCCAGCTTCATAATCTTAAAATCTTATTGAATATGTATAGGATTCTGCAAATAAATTACAAAGGTACGATTTTAGCGGGAAAAATTTCCCGGTAATTTCAGAATGTGCTGATGTGTTGATTTGTTGATTAGATGATGTGGTGATTCGTTGATGTGAAGATGAGAAGATTCTCCGCTTCGCTCTTCACACTTCGCTCTTCGCTTCTCACTCCGGCCATCTTCCTGTCGCCTGCCTGGCAACCATCCAACCCGGATACTCAGGTGATAGGGCGCTGGCTTCTGTGAGTTGCAGCATTTCTTCCGGAGTGAGTTGAAGTTCAACGGAAGCAATATTGTCGTTGAGCTGCTGCAGGTTTTTGGCGCCAATAATGGTACTCGTCATTCCGGGCTGGCGAACAACCCAGTTGAGCGCAACATTTGCAACCGAAACATTATGGTTTTTACCGATTTCAGCCATCAAATCGATCAGATCGTATGCTTTTTGCTTGTTTATTGGAGGAAAGTCAAAGGAATCGCGACGGCTGTCACCCGCAATTTCGTTGTTACGGGTGTATTTTCCTGAGAGAAAACCTCCTGCCAGCGGACTCCAGGGCATGATCCCAATGTTTTCACTCTTTGCCATTGGAACTATTTCGCGCTCTATGTCGCGGCTGGCAATGGTATAATAGTTCTGGGATGCCACAAATTTTGTCCAGCCCATTTTATCCGCGTAGCTGTTTGCCTTCTGCACCATCCAGGCCGGATGATTGCTGATCCCCAGATACCTGACTTTGCCTGAACGCACAACATCTTCCAGACCGCGCATGGTCTCCTCCAGCGGAGTGATGGGATCCACCCCATGGATGTAGAGCAGATCAATATGGTTCAGGTTCATCCTTTGCAGGCTGTCGTTCACCGAATCCATGATATGGAGACGGGAAAGCCCAACCTGGTTGGCGCCTGGACCCATCCGGATCCGTACTTTGGTCGCGACAAATACCTCCTGCCGGGGAATGCCAAGTTCTTTGAGTGCAACGCCCAGCATGGTTTCCGATAAACCCTCTGAGTAACCGTTGGCGGTATCTATAAAGTTGATTCCCTTGTCAACGGAAGTTTTGACGATGTTGTTCACCTCGTCCTGAGGTACCTGGCCAATAGCGGTCCAGTAACCTTTTCCTCCGAATGTCATGGTTCCGAGACATAACTCTGAAACCAAAACTCCTGTTTTACCCAACTCGTTGTATTTCATAATTTTATTTATTTAAAGAGTCCATCAAACCCCAATTTTTTTGCCACATCCTGAAGAGTAGAACCTGCCTTTTTTGTGAATTCCCTTGCTACCAAATCCTTGGCTTCAGAAAGGTCAACTTTCACTTCAGGCTTGGCGATTTTTCCCGCAATATCAATTTTAATTGGGTATTTTTCAATGTTTTCTGTGCCTGGAATAACGCCAATAAAGCCTGTGACATCAGAGCTTAAATCGCTTTTGTTGACTCTGAACTTAAGTTGGTAATTCAGATCCAGCTCAAGGCTTTGGCTGCCGGACACGGTTACCTCCTGGTTGGCTATTATTGTCGTGAAAGGGGAAATTGCCAGTGCACCGTTGGTAATAGTCACATTGCTTGTAAAGTCTTTGACTTTCACATTGGTAAACAGGTCTTTCCTGAAGTATTTTCCGATTTCTGCAAACATGTTGCTCCCTACAAGTTCCGTATTCTTCATGGAAATCTGACCAGACCCGTTCAGTGCCGAAAAATCGGGTGCATAATTCTTGCCAAGTTTTCCGCTGAGTGACATTCCAGAATAGAAAGTTCCCTTGCTGTTTCCTGCGATCGGAAGCAGATGTCTGATCACACCAACTGATTGATACATGGTAGGGAGATCGAAATCTTTCATGTCCATTTTGAAGTTAAAATCGGCCGGACTGTTCTCTTTGGCTCCATAAATACCTGAAATGACCATTTTTCCTTTCAAGAGGTTCATGGAGAGATTGTCAAGAATTAGTTTTTGATCCTTTATTGCAAGTTTGCCGGATGTGTTTCTGATCTCCATACGATTGTATAACATCTTGGTGACATCAGCCTGTACTGTCAGGTCTATCCTTTCGGGTATAACATAAGGATCACTGTGAATCGTAGAATCCTTGCTTTGGGTTCCGCCATTCATCATTTGAGTCACATCCAGTTGATCGGATTTCATTTTGATATTGCCAACGAGGGTACCATTTTTCAGCACATAAGCCCAGTAGTTGGCAATATTTCCATCCACCGTGAAATCGCTCATCCCAAGTTTCCCTTTCATCGATGTGATAGTCACTTGTTTCGAGTTAAAATCATAGCGAGCCGACTGGATCCCCAACCTGTCGGGAAACAGAGGAGAACGGTAGAAAAAATCCTGCAAAGTAAGGTCTCCTGAGGTCTGGAAACTATCGTATTCTCCTTTTTCAATGGCATTTGAAGGCCCGCTGAATTTGATATTTGCCCTTGCCAGACCGCCGATTTCCATCGAGTCAACAGGAATGGCCTGTTTCAGCGCTGAAAAATCTAATTCTCCAATAATTTGTCCAGCCAGAGTTGGATTGCTGATGGGAGTAATCACAGAGAAATTAGCCAGCAATGGATGCCCGGCAATCACGGCCTCCAATTTACTGACTGAGAGCTTGAGGGAATCCATGATTCCTTCCGGTTTGGACAAGCTGGCATCCACTGTGATGTTGCCGATTTCAACTGATTTTGAAGGGTATTTGAGCCTTCCTCCGGCCAGTTTCAGTTCTGCTTTTATGGCAGGATAGGTTTGGCCAGAATAGGTTCCTTTCAGTAATCCACTGAATGAAAGGTTACCGCTTTTCTCCGTAGATTTTAATTTTTTCTGTTGCTCTGCGGGAAGGAAACTGATAAGTTCATCGAGTGATGCACCTGTCGACTGAACTGAAAGATCAAATTGGTCGGCTTTTTCTCCCATCACAAAAGTTCCCTGGAGGGCAATAGGGAGCTTGTTGATCATGAATTTGTTGTCGAGGAAACGGAAATTCATCTGGTCGAAATTAGCCTGCAGAATTCCATCTCCGGAAAAAGTCATCCCCTGAATAAATTTCTTGCCGCCATAGTCAAAAGAGATGCTGTCGGCCTGTCCTGAAAATTTGAGTTTACTGTCACTGCCTTTTAAGAAACCTGACAGTTCGAAATCTCCATCCTTAAAACCTGCGGATAATTTGGATTGTTCATCGAAATATTCGATTCCAGTATGGACAAGCTGAATCCGTGTCAGGTCTATCTTCATGGATTTTTGGGATGCAGAAGGGGTGCCGGCTACTGACGGCTTAAAAATATCCCAATTGACTTTCCCATTAGGATTGACCAGTAAATTTATTTGTGGGTCTTCGAGGGTAATTTCGGATACCGTCAGACCGTCGCTGTTCCACAACGAGGACAGTGATACTGAAGTCGACAAGGTTTCGACACGAAGTAGTTCCTTTCCTTCAAATTCATGGATGCCTGTAACCGTTAATTGTTTCAGGCTGATTTCCAATTGCGGAAAATTTTTGAAAACAGAGAGATCGGCGTCCTTGAAATCGAGTTTTGCCAGCATGGTTTGGTCGGCCATCTGTTTTACTTTGGAAATAATTTTTCCTTTGAAGAGTACCGGAATCAGTACAATGGCCAATAACAGTATCCCAATGGTGACACCTGATATCAGAAATATTTTGTTTTTACTCATTTCAATATTTTAATGGTAATTATATTTCAAAATTAATATTTTTAAAATTTAACCGCAGAGGGCGCTGAG
>CAIUUO010000124.1 GCA_903902325.1 uncultured Bacteroidia bacterium | reverse complement strand
CAACTGTTATGGCAGATTATAGAATGCACCTCCTTGTATGCGGAGGAACCGGTTGCAAAGCATCAGAAAGCGAACAGCTAAGGGACAATCTGTTGGCTGAGGTCGAGAAACACGAACTTGAACATGAGGTTCAGGTAGTGATGACCGGATGTTTTGGTTTCTGTGAAAAAGGGCCCATCGTAAAAGTCCTTCCCGACAACACCTTCTATGTGCAGGTTAGGCCTGAAGATGCGGCGACGATCGTTGAGGAACACCTCATCAAGGGTCGGCAGATTACACGGCTGCTTTACCAGAATCCTGAAACAGACCTTCCAATCAGCGATTCGAAGCACATGGACTTCTACAAAAAGCAGGTACGCATTGCACTGCGAAATTGCGGTGTCATCAATCCCGAAAACATTGATGAGTACATCGCCCGCGATGGCTATGCGGCTTTGGCCAAATGCCTGAGCGAAATGACCCCGCAAGAGGTGATCGACGAGATCAAGCGCTCCGGTCAGCGCGGACGGGGAGGCGGTGGTTTCCCGACAGGCTTGAAATGGGAAATCACTTCAAAGTCGGCAGCAGACCAGAAATACGTGGTTTGTAACGCCGACGAAGGCGACCCCGGAGCATTCATGGATCGCTCCGTTCTGGAGGGGGATCCCCATTCGGTCATCGAAGCCATGGCCATTTGCGGTTACTGTACGGGATCAACCAAAGGACTTGTTTACATCCGTGCCGAATATCCGCTTGCCATTCAGCGGCTCAAGACGGCCCTCAACCAGGCAAGGGAATACGGATTACTTGGACCAGAAATTTTCGGTACCTCTTTCTCATTTGATATTGCAATTCGCTATGGAGCAGGAGCATTCGTATGTGGCGAAGAGACAGCGCTTATCCATTCCATGGAAGGACTACGAGGCGAACCTACTTTCAAACCTCCTTTCCCATCCGAATCAGGGTATCTGGGTAAACCCACAACTGTGAATAACGTGGAAACCTACGCAAGTATTCCTGTAATCATCAACAAGGGAGCAGATTTTTTCAATGCCATAGGAACAGAGAAATCTAAAGGCACCAAGGTTTTTGCCCTTGCGGGAAAGATCAACAATGTAGGTTTAATTGAAGTTCCGATGGGCACTACGCTGAGGGAAGTTATTTTCGATATCGGTGGTGGCATAAAAGGAGGCAAGCAATTCAAGGCAGTGCAGACCGGAGGACCCTCCGGCGGTTGCCTGACCCATACGTTTCTGGATACACCCATCGACTACGACAACCTGATTGCTGCCGGATCGATGATGGGTTCGGGTGGTATGATCGTGATGGACGAAGATGACTGCATGGTTTCCATTGCCAAATTCTACCTTGAATTCACACTGGAAGAGTCGTGCGGAAAATGTACCCCATGCCGGATTGGCAACAAGCGTCTCTTCGAAATACTCGATAAAATCACCAAAGGTCTGGGCACAGAAGATGATCTGACCAGACTTCGTTCGCTCTGCAAGGTAATCAAGGATACTTCCCTGTGCGGTTTGGGTCAGACTTCACCGAACCCAATCCTTTCAACGCTGGACAATTTCTACGATGAATACCTGGCACACGTCAGGGATCATAAATGTCCGGCCGGACAATGCAAATCGCTCGTGAAATATTTCATCGACAGCGAGAAATGCAACGGCTGTACATTGTGCTTCAGAAATTGCCCGGTCGGGGCCATCACGGGAGAAAAAAGGACACCACACTCCATCGACAACAGTATCTGCATTAAATGCGGGGTTTGCCTGGAGAAATGCAAATTTGATGCGGTTAGCGTCTCTTAAAAATATTCAATTATGGACATGATCAATCTTACAATAGATAAAAAACCCGTTACCGTTAAACGGGGCACATCTCTACTAGCAGCTGCCGCTCAGGTCGGGATCAAAATTCCTTCTCTCTGCTACATGAAACTGGAAGATCTCAACATCGAGAATAAACCGGGCGGATGCAGGGTTTGCGTCGTCGAAGTGGAAGGACGCAGAAATCTGACTCCCGCCTGCTGCACAGATGTGGCAGAAGGCATGGTCGTCAGTACCCATTCCATACGGGCTATTCACGCACGTCGCACCGTGGTCGAACTCATCCTTTCTGACCACCCGACCGATTGTCTCAAATGTGCAAAAGCCGGCAACTGCGACCTTCAGAGCATGGCGCAGCACCTCGGCATCCGCGAAATCCATTTCGAAGGCGAAAAATCCACTTTCAGGGAAGATACCTCGCCTGCCATTATACGCGAACTGGACAAATGCATCCGCTGCCGCAGATGTGAAATGATGTGCAACGAAGTACAATCCGTCGGAGCCCTTTCTGCCATCAACAGGGGATTTAACGCAGTCGTTGCTCCTGCGTTTGAGATGAATCTCGACCACTCCGTCTGCACCTATTGCGGACAGTGCGTAGCCGTCTGCCCTACTGGAGCACTTACCGAAAAAGATAATACAGGAGCCGTTATCAGAGCACTATCAGATTCTACTAAAACCGTGATCGTTCAGACAGCTCCTGCCGTTCGTGCTGCTCTGGGCGAAGAGTTTGGTGACGAACCCGGAACACTCGTTACCGGTAAACTTGCAGCTGCTTTACGCCGGCTCGGATTCGACTATGTCTTCGATACGGATTTTGCTGCCGATCTCACGATCATGGAAGAAGGAACTGAGTTGCTTAGCAGACTGACAGCCTTCCTTGGCGGGGATAAGGATGTGAAACTTCCCATGCTGACTTCATGCTGTCCGGCTTGGGTCAAATTCTTTGAACATCAGTTTCCCGACCTGATAGATATCCCGTCCACTGCAAGATCTCCGCAACAGATGTTCGGAGCTATCGCCAAAAGCTTTTTTGCCGAAAAAATCGGCGTCAACCGCAAGGATTTGGTGGTTGTCTCTATCATGCCCTGCGTGGCCAAAAAATACGAATGCAGCCGTGAAGAGTTCTCTGAGAATGGTAACCCGGATGTCGACTTTGCACTTACTACCCGCGAGCTTGCTCAGTTGATCAACCTCGCCAATATTGATTTTAAATCACTGCCGGATGAAGATTTTGACAATCCGTTGGGTGAGTCAACAGGTGCATCGGTTATCTTCGGTACCACAGGTGGGGTAATTGAAGCGGCAGTACGCACTGCCTATGAAGTATTTACCGGAAAGAAACTACAACGTTTGGATTTCAATGAATTGCGGGGAATGGAAGGAATCAGGCATGCCACCATCGACTTCGATGGTCTTCCTATTAACATTGGCATCGCGCATGGTCTTGGAAATGCACGGAAATTACTGGAAGACATTCAGCAGGGCAAGAGTCACTTCCATGCCATAGAAATTATGTCATGCCCCGGAGGATGCATCGGAGGCGGCGGTCAGCCTTACCACCACGGAGATGCCGAGATACTGAAAAAACGTCAGATGGCACTCTACAGAGAAGATGCAGGCAAACCAATCCGCAAATCCCACGAGAACCCCTTCATTACAAAATTGTATGAAGAGTTCCTGGGGGCTCCGATGAGCGATAAGGCGCATCACCTCCTGCACACGGAATATTTCGACCGAAGCAAAAACGGAAATTAATCTAAAAAAATACAAGATGCCAAAAATAAAATTATCCCAAAAAACAATCGAAATAGTAAAGGAAATCTGCGCTTCTTTCGAAAACAACGAAGGGGAACTGATCAATGTCCTGCACGAAACCCAGCACAAACTTGGTTATCTCCCTGCCGAAATCCAGGAACTTATCGCCATTGAACTCAACATGTCCGTGGCAAAAGTTTATGGGGTGGTCACTTTTTACTCTTTCTTCAACATGATTCCACAGGGTGAATTCCCAATCTCTGTCTGCATGGGCACGGCCTGTTATGTCAGGGGAGCAGAACAGATTCTGCATGAGATCAAAAGACAACTCAACATCGAAGTGGGACAGTCAACACCCGATGGGAAATTCTCACTCAACTGCCTTCGTTGCGTTGGCGCCTGCGGTTTGGCGCCTGTCGTGATGGTGGGTGACAAAGTGTACGGCCGGGTTGCGCCGCAGCAGGTTCGCAAGATCATTGCCGAATATCAGGAGGGGTGTGTGAAACCTGAGAGGCACGAGATGTAAAGAGTGCCTAAAATGCGCTAGAGTGAACTAAAGTGCCTAAAGTTTTGTACTCCGGACAAATATTCATTGTGGCGAAGTACTTTAGGCATTTTAGGCACTTTAGTTCACTCTAGCGCACTCATTTTGTTATGACGAACTTCATGTTTTAAGTTCCAGTATAAGCCTAACTTTAGACACTCTAAGTACTCTAGGCACTTTAGTTCACTTTAGTCACTTTCACCATGGAACTCCCAACAGCAGAACCCTATAAAATCAAAATGGTAGAACCTATCTACCTCAGTACACGTTCCGAGCGGGAGAAATGGATCAGGGAGGCCGATTACAATCTTTTCAACCTGAGAAGCGAACAGGTATACATCGATCTGCTTACCGACAGTGGCACGGGTGCCATGAGCGACAAACAATGGGCGGCTATCATGACCGGCGATGAGAGCTATGCCGGTTCTTCTTCCTACTACCACCTGAAAGAGACCATCCTGACATTGTTCGGATTCGAGTATTTCCTCCCGACACATCAGGGTCGTGCAGCAGAAAATGTTTTATTTTCCGTTCTGGTAAAAAAAGGTGACTTCATACCCGGGAATGCCCACTTCGACACCACCAAGGGGCATATCGAATTTCGTCACGCTACGGCAGTTGATTGCACAATTGGGGAGTCAGGTGATACAAGTAACCTCCATCCTTTCAAAGGGAATCTCGATCTGCAACTTCTCCGGGAAACACTGGGAAAGCATCCAAAAGAAAATATACCATTCATTATCATCACAGTAACTTGCAACTCTACAGGCGGTCAACCTGTCTCCATGCAAAATATCCGTGAGGTTAAAGAACTAGCTGATCAGTTTGGAATCCCAGTCCTTTTCGATTCGGCGCGCTTTGCCGAGAATGCCTGGTTTATTTCACAACGCGAACCAGGATATGAAAACAAAACCATCAGGGAGATTGTCCGTGAAATGTTCTCCTATGCCGACGGAATGACCATGAGCAGCAAAAAAGACGGGATCGTCAACATTGGCGGATTTATTGCCATGCGGAACAAATCCTGGTACGATGAGTCCTGCACGTTTAACATCATGTTCGAGGGTTTTGTTACCTATGGCGGAATGGCCGGTCGCGACATGAACGCATTGGCCGTTGGATTGATGGAAGCTACAGAACCCGATTATCTGGCAAGTCGCATTGGTCAGGTACAATACCTGGGGGAAATGCTTTCCGGGTACGGGATCCCGGTACAAAAACCTTATGGTGGCCACGCTGTGTTCGTGGATGCCAAAATGTTCCTCCCGAATGTTCCTCAGGAAGAGTTTATAGCGCAGACCTTGTGCATCGAACTTTATCTTGAGGCAGGAATACGTAGTGTTGAAGTCGGAACCTTGATGGCCGACCGCGATCCTGATACCCGCGAAAACAGGTATCCCAAACTAGAGTTTATGCGCCTTGCCATCCCCAGAAGGGTTTACACCAATTTGCACCTCGAAGTGGTTGCAGTTGCGCTCAAAAATGTATTCGACCGCTGTGATTCCATCAAAACCGGTTACAGAATCGTCAGCGAAGCGCCCATTTTAAGACACTTTACCGTAAAACTGAAACCAACCAGATAATTTTCGTATTTTTTACATTTCCACTTTTTGAAGGTCGAGCTCTTTTCAATTTTGTTATATTTGTCAAAAGAATACTAATATTTGTTAATTATTGTTCTGTTTTATGAGCAGAATCTCTTGGGGGTTGGTCTTATTACTGCTTTTTTTGATACCCTTGCCAGGCCTGTCCCTTTTTATAAATATTTCATTTGCTCTTGAACATTCAACTCAGATCAAGGGCAAGGTGATTGATGCCGAATCAAAAGCATCGATTGAATATGCTATTGTATCGCTCCTACTGCTTCCGGATACAATTCCCTTCCAATATGCAGCATCCGATCTTAAAGGCAATTTTAGCTTCATCAATCTCAAAGCCGGAAATTATTCCATTATTGTTCATTTTATGGGTTTTAAGAATTATAAAACCCAACCCATTTCAATTTCCGGGAAAGAGTCAATAGTAAGACTTGATCCTATTCCAATAACAATAGAAAATGTTTCAGTCGGGGAGATTAATGTTATCGCCAAATCAGGAAATCCGGTTTATCAACTCGGTAAAAAAACCATTTATACAGAGAACCAGCTTTCGGGGGCCGGAGGTACTGCTTCCGATCTGCTTCATAAACTTCCTTCCGTTACACAAGGCCCCGACGGATCCACTGCCATTAATGGCAACAGCCATCTCCTGGTCATTATCAATGGTAAACCTTCTTCCCTGAAAGGCGATGAACTTCTTCAAAACACGCCTGCGTCTGAAATAAAAAAAATTGAATTGATCACCAGCCCTTCGGCAAAGTATGATGCGTCAGGATCAGGTGGCATCATCAACTTGATCACCAGAAAAAGTACCCTGCAGGGTTTGAACGGCAATGTTCAGGTTGCAACCGATCAACTGGGAGGCTATTCATCGGACGTTTTGCTGAATTACAAGTACAATAATCTTAGTCTGTTTGGTGGTCTGGATCAGAACAGGAGAAGAGCCCAGGCAGATATTGATTATGCAACCAATTATATCACGGACAAGTCGCAATTTAACAAATCCGGCACGCAAAAATCAGAAAGAATCAATACAGGTTTCAGAACAGGTTTGGATTATCAGTCATCTGCTGCTTCCAAATTTTCAATAAGTGCCAATGGAGGCAGGTTAACCATCAACAACAACGGCAACTGGGAGACCGTCACAACAAAACAAAGCAGAAGCGTACCCGACCAAAATATGGAAGCAGATGATAACCACAAATCAGGTCAGTATGGAGGAGCAGACGTTTCTTATGAATTCAAATTCGATTCACTGAAGAAAACAGCGTCATTTTCAGCGCTATGGAATACACTCGGTTATGAAGATAATTACCTGAACCAGATCAATGATTTAACTGGAACAGAGAAAATGAAACAGTCGACAATTTTAAACCGGATTCATAACAACTGTCAGTTCAATGCCGACTATATCACTCCTGCCGGTAAAACAGGAACCTTCGAAGTTGGTTATCAAATCGCACAGAACAATGAAAATGAGACCTATCAATCAACAATAAGCAATCCTCTCCCTCCCGCAATTACCAATCAGGAGACTCAATTCAAAGAGATCATACAGGCAGGATATGGTACCTGGCAATACAAACATAATCAACTGGATTTTAAAGCCGGGTTAAGGGCAGAAAACCTCAACAGGAGGCTTACAACACTTAATAACCAATATCCATTGCAGCGATTTAATCTCTACCCGACACTCAATAGTTCTTTCAAAATTGATTCCATAGAAGAAATCCATTTTAACTATACAAGACGAACAGATCAACTTAAAACAACGCAACTGGATCCTTTGCCTCGCTGGTATGATTTCTACAACGTCCAAATTGGCAATCCAAATCTGAAGAATGAGATTACAGATAAAATAGCTCTTGATTATCAGGCTAATTTCCCTCATCTGACCCTCAGCAACGAACTCTTTTATTACACCACTGATGATAAGATTGAAATGATTCATTCTGTATACCAGAACGGAATAATCCAGAATCAATATGAAAATACCGGAACCGAGAAAACCTTTGGGTTCGAATTCAATGCGGATTGGACTACCAGTTCCTGGTTGAGCCTGAACCAAAAAATTGCCTTTATCGACACAAAACTGAATGTCCGGTTCGATGAAGTTAGTCAACAGAAAAAATACAATCAGTTTTATACTGAGACAACAGCCGATTTCAGACTTTCACCATCGTCCACGCTACAAGTTGATTTTTCTTATTATGGGCCACAAATGACTGCCCAAAGCAGTATTGATCAATTTTATATTGCCGGAATAAGTTTCAGACAGACGTTTTTCAACAAAAAACTCACTTTTAGCCTCACTGGAAGGGATTTTCTGGGCATGTACAAGAAGGTAGAGCACATTCAAACCGATGACTTCAATCAGGACGTAACAACGCTCTATAAATTCCCCATTCGCTTTTCATTGTCCTACAAATTCAACCATTACAAACGCGACGAAAAAAGAAATGCCAAAACACCCGTGATGGAATAATAAGAGGGGGGTGAAAGAGCGAGCGGGCGAGGGGGAGAAAGAAACTCCATTACTTGACAGGAGGACGTAAGTTATGATACAAGCAAAATACAATCAACAATCCAAATATAACTCAGGAATAAAAACCACTCGCCCACTCTCCCCATTCGCCAAGTCGCCCCGACAACAAAGACATAGGCTAAACAGCCAATAGTTTTCTGTTGTTACTTTTTCTCGAACTGCTTTTCCGTTGCAAATATTTCTCCATTGTACGAGATGAATGACCTATTATTGGATACGATTGACATGGATGAACTGCCCTCAAAACTGACTGTCAGATTAATCGTGTAGGAATCGTCTGTCCCTTTCACCTTTGCCTCTAAGGCATAATTTTTACTTTTCCTTTCAATGGTAAAAACCTCAGGTTTGCCCCAGAATTTCAGGCCACCGTCGCCTCCGTATGAAACTGAATAGGCTCTCCCGAAATAGGGCATCTCACTAACAATTAAATCAGGCGACAATTTGATAAAATTCGGATTGGTTGTCAGATCAACTGGTTTGTAACCAGTAGGAATGGCCCTTGTTGCCGTGAACACGAAAATTTTTGAGTCTACCAATGCCGCAATTTCCTTCTCTTTTGCAATTCTTCTATTCTCTTTCTCCGCTTTCTTGTCTGTTGTTTGGGCCACTGCAAATACGACCAGAATCAACATCAGCAGAACAAATTTCATGAATTTTGTTTTCATATTGCCATAGATTTTTTTTGATCCATTAACAAAAAAATTTGAGCCATTCAAATTTACAGAAAACAAAACAATGTGATCAAATGTCCAATAATTGAAATAATTATGAAAGCTCCTGGTAACCAAAAAGTTCATCCTAGGCAAAAATTTAATGCCGAGGCAATCCGATGTTTGAGCTAATCTCCGCAAAAATTTCATATTTACCCATCTTCGCAACCATACATCAACGAATTATCACATCATCAAATTGT
>CAIUUO010000123.1 GCA_903902325.1 uncultured Bacteroidia bacterium | reverse complement strand
TAACTTCAGCCAGAATTATTACTGACAAATTCTCCGGAAGGAGTAAAGGTTTCGGCTTTATTGAAATGCCGAATGCAGAAGAGGCTCAAAAAGCCATTGAAGAATTAAACGGAGCAGAAGTTGACGGACGTACAATCGTTGTAAACGAGTCAATCGAAAAACCTAAAGACGGCACAAGACGTCCAGGCGGCGGTAGCGGCGGTTTCAACCGTGGCGGCAGCGGCGGCGGTGGCGGATTCAATCGTGGTGGCGATCGTGGCGGTTTCAACCGTGGCGGTGGTGATCGTGGTGGTTTCAACCGTGGCGGCGGTGACAGAGGTACCGGTCGCAGGTCCAGTTATTAAGCAGTCGGACGTGTAGTAGCTTTCAGGCTACAGTTTGAACTATTTTTGTGCTGAGTTCGTGTATGAAAAATTATATCTTGACTTAACAGCCTGATAATTAATCGGAATTGAAGCAGATCACTGAGATAATCCAAACATAAGCAGTATCGTTCCAAAGCTTATTAAAACATTTAAGAGGGCTCCGCAGGGATCCCTCTTTTTTATTTTGGATTTTCGAATTTGGATTTTCGATTGCGCTCCCTGAGCTTGTCGAAGGTTTTTGATTAAATGTTACTGCACCGGTCCCTGAGCTTGTCGAAGGGTCAATTTTTGTGCTTCTAATATTTTTCCTGAAGCCTTGCAGTTAAAATTTTTACCACAAAGGTCACAAAGTTCAACACGAAGGAACACAAAGGCTAAAGATTCACAAATCCCAAAATCCAAAATCCAAAATCCAAAATCGAAAATCGAAAATCCAAAACATGTCATCAAAAAGCACAATTCCCCATTCACCGATTATAGCCAAAACCGTCCAGAATCTTGGTTTTGAATCCTTAAACCCGATGCAGGCCGAAATGCTGAAGGTCTGTGGCAAGTCAAGGCAGGTACAGCTATATTCGCCCACAGGATCCGGTAAAACGGTTGCATTTTTGTTGCCATTGCTGGAAAGACCGGATATCAAGGATCCCGGTATCAAGGCGCTGATCCTGGTACCCTCCAGGGAACTTGCGCTTCAGATTGAACAGGTATTCAAATCCATGACGACAGGCTTCAAGGTATCTACATGTTACGGTGGACACAAAATCAAAACCGAGCTGAATAACCTCAAGGAAGCCCCCACCCTCCTGATCGGAACACCCGGGCGAATCAGTTACCACCTCGAAAAGGGAAACATTGATGCCCGTACCATTTCATCACTTATTCTTGATGAGTACGACAAATCACTTGAATTTGGGTTTGAAAGGGAAATTTCGGCGATTTTAAGGCATTTCTCCGATCCGGAGTTGTTGATCCTCACTTCAGCGACAAAATCGAATTCTGTGCCTGATTTTGTCAACAGTCAGGATCCAACCGTTTTGGATTACAGCAATGATACAAAACCTGCCGGATTGGAAGTTCATCTTCTACGTTCGGAAGAGAAAGACAAACTGGGATTGCTTATGAAATTGCTTGACCACATCAATGATGGTCTGACGCTGGTTTTCTGCAATCACAGGGAAGCGGTTGAAAGGATCAGTTTTCTGCTCAACGAAAACGGTATGAGCCACGACACGTATCACGGGGGGCATGAACAACCACGGCGCGAAAGGGCGCTGATTAAATTCAGAAACGGCAGTACGCAAATCCTGGTAACGACAGATCTTGCCTCACGCGGTCTCGATATTGCCGGAGTCAATAACATCATCCATTACCAGGCTGCCGCCAATGAAACGGTATTTGTCCACAGGAACGGTCGCACAGCAAGGATGGATAACGAAGGAACGGTATGGATTTTGCTCTCCGCTGAAGAAAAAACACCTGAATATGTCCCGGAATATTGTATTGGAACGGTACTTCCCGAGAAAACAGACCGGTTGCATGCACCTTACTTTTCAACCCTCTACTTCGGTGCAGGAAAAAAGGACAAAATCAGCAAAACCGACATTGTAGGACTACTCATCCAGAAGGGCGGTTTAAACAAGGAGGACATCGGCATGATCAACATACTTGATTTCGAATCATTTGCAGCCGTTCCTCAAACCAAAATCAAGAAAGTAGTTTCCCTGTTAAGAGATGAAAAGATCAAGGGTAAGAAAGTGAAAATTGAAATAGCAAACTGACATTTTAAGCCATTACTCCACCATCCAGGATTAATTGTGTACCATTGCAATAGCTTGAATCATCGGATGCAAAAAACAGGAATGCCTTCGCAACCTCTTCTGGTCGTGCAAGTCTTTTGGAAGGTGTGCCGTCAATCCAGGCCTGACGTAATTCAGGTGGAGCAGCTTTCAGTAAAGGAGTATCAACAAAATAGGGGCATATTGCATTGGCCCTGATATTTTGTGCCGCGTACTGCACAGCAATATTTTGTGTAAGACCCATTACGCCGTGTTTGGCTACTGTATAGGGTACCAATCCCCTTTCAGCCTTAATACCGCCAAGTGACGACATATTTACAATTACACCGCCACCTTGTTTCAGAAATTGCTGCAATTCATATTTGACGCAATAGAATTGTCCGGTCAGGTTTACGGCGATCAATCGGTCCCATATTTCCTCATCCATATCATGAATTCCCGAATGGACTCCACCAATTCCGGCATTGTTGAAGGCAACATCCAGTCTTCCAAATTTTTCTACAGTCGAATTAATCGCCTGTTTAACACTGTTTACGTCGCTCACATCAATGGGTACAAAAAGGCATTTTGCTCCAAGTGCTGCAATTTCATTCATGGTTTGTTCGTAATTTGATTTTGGAAGATCGGCAACTACAATTGTCGCTCCTTCGCGGGCAGCCTCCAAAGATGCGGCTTTCCCAATTCCGGAATTGCCCCCAGTAATGAATACTATTTTATTTTCTAACCTTCTCATCAGAGTTATTTTTTTTTGTGAGTGTTGAATTTTGTTGTATACTTTCAGTCATAACTGACAATAATCATAATTTAACCTTGCAGGGTTATTTTCATTTTGTGGTATTCATCTTCTGTAATTTCACCGGAAGCGAATCGCTTTTGCAGGATATCAAAAGGAGAATCCTTCCTGTTGCGCTGACCCGGTATGTTGTATGGAACCGCAAAGATCCAAACTATTAAAATGAGCCATATAAACCACCAAATAAAGTTCATGCCCCAATGAGTTTCGTTGTAAAACATAGCTTAAAAGTTTAAATTGAAATTTTTATTTATTTATAGATGCCTGATTGGCAACAACATTCATAGCTGATTGAATCTTTGCCTCATCACCGAGATAGAAATGGCGGATGGGATGAAGTTCTTCGTCGAGGTCATAAACGAGTGGGATTCCGGTGGGAATATTTATACCGGCAATTTCATCATCAGAAACATTATCAAGGTATTTCACCAAAGCTCGAATCGTGTTACCATGGCCTGCAATCAATACAGACTTCCCGGATTTGACAAGGGGAGCAATATTTTCGATCCAGCAAGGAATAAATCGGTCGACGGTATCCTTCAGAGATTCTGTAGAGGGAAGTTGCTCCGGAGAGAGAAGTTTATATTTAGGATCATGACTTGGATGACGTGGATCCTCTTTTTTTAGTTTTGGAGGTTGAACATTGTAACTTCGCCGCCAGAGAAGCACCTGCTTTTCGCCGTATTGCCTGCTTGTTTCGGCCTTGTTCAAGCCTTGTAAAGCGCCATAATGTCTTTCGTTTATGCGCCAGTCACGGTAAACTGGAATCCACATCAAATCCATTTCATCGAGAACGATCCATAAGGTCCGGATGGCGCGTTTCAGCACCGAAGTGAATGCAACGTCTAAACTAAATCCATGTTCTTTCAGAATACGACCGGCTTCCCTGACTTCCTCCATTCCGTGTTCCGACAAATCAATGTCTGTCCAGCCACTAAAAAGATTTTCCTTGTTCCACAGGCTTTCACCGTGGCGCAAAAGAACTATTCTCCGGGAAGTAATTGTCAGGTCGCCTTTCATATCGGGATGATAATTTCAAGGCAAATTTGGAAAAAGCTGTAAGGGATATATTACACAATTTCCCGGATTAATTACATCATTCACACATTTTACAGATAGCCTAAATTAATCTGGCACTACAGGCTTTCCAGTCTTCTGTCTTAATTACCGGCTACAAAAGGCAAGGGCCACCGGGTAGGTGGCTCTTGAAAATATATGAACAATTTCTTGGTCTTTGACAACTACATTCGAAGTACCATCTTTGGCTTTAAAGGCAAAGCTCTGTAAAGAATAGTTGCATCTGATTTCTTAAGTGTGATAACAATTTGAGGATTAACTAGTTCCCGCTTTGTGGTTGTAAGGGATTTTATCGTTTTGTCTATTTCCTTTTTCTTGTAACTAAGTTTTAAGCTGTCCACTCGCGATTTTCCCTCACTTATTTCTTCTTGTTGAATAATCAATTGCAGGTTTCGTTCAAAATTCAGAATTAAATAAACATCCTCCCTAACAGGAGCAGTCGGCAAAACAGTATTCGAGTTAGCTTCGATGGTGTCTTTAGGTGCATTTACAACTGCGATAGGTACTCTGGCGATAGTAGAAACAGAATTTTTTAACAAAAATGGCTGACTGATCCAATGAAGAAGTTGTTCGGTGTGAAACATCTTTATTGAATTGCTTATAGAAAAATCTGTGATTTTACTCTTATGAAGCGGAACACCTTTCAGTTCAATTGAAGCGATTTTATCTATCAAATCGAGTACAAGGTACATTGAATCTTCACTTGCCAGATTGTAACGTGACCTCAGAAGGTTTTCAGTCTTTTTCAATTCAAAAAGAGTTAATTGATCTCCTTGACTACCGGTAATAACTTTTTCATCGACAACTTGCTCTTGGTCTTTTGGTTCTGATTTCTTGCTGACCTTCTCACCTTTGACGGATTTTTTTACCTGATTATCTGGTTTCTCAGATTTTTTAACACTTTTATCAACCTTTGTCTCAATTTTGGAAGTTGCTGTATCGAGCAGCGGATTCTGGGTCACCACAGGCATTATAACTGTTGTCGTCAAAATATAAACAACGATTAATAACAAAAGCAAGGTTATTGACCAGAAAAGAGTTTTCTTTGCCATATTGACAGTTTAAAAAATAAAAACTTTAGACCCTTTTTCCAGGTTATTAAAGATAACCTCAAGATCTTCATCCCCTAGTCGAACACACCCATGCGTAACAGGCAAGCCAAGAAAACGCTTATACAAGGTCCCATGCAGCATGTAATTGTCTCCGATGGATATCTGATATTTTCCCAATGAACCATACTCAATGCGATCCTCTGAGCGGGCAGAAGGAGGTTTAACACCCTCTTCAATATACGCCCAATCGGGTTTGATCCAGGGGGCATCCTTTCTTTTAAGTAGCACCGAAAACATTCCTTTAGGTGTCTTGAAAAGCCATTTTTTGCCTTTTGGGCCTATCAACAGTACATCTTTTCCAGTTGAGCAAACTCCAGTGCGAATTGTATCCTTAGAGTTGCGGAGCTCAAACCGATTATCTGTAGTATTGACTATTACGTAAGGTTTATCTGGAATCAAGTCTGAAAGCTTATTTTGGAGAGTACTTAAATTGGATTTACTTGTTTGTATTTGTTTGCCAATGCCTCCAGCATTTGAACTACTGGTAAGGTTTAGTTGGGTAAACCAAGATTTTACCAAGAAAGCATTATTCTGAATTTGAGGAGTATATATTAAACTGGCAAATATTAAATAACACAATATGAATGGTATTATCCAGGGTGCATATTTTCTAAACCAGCTTTTATCTTCAGTTTCCATGATTGATAAAGGTAATTAATTTAACAGATCTGATAACGATACCGTAGAACCGACAATGGTGACAGGAGATCCAACTGATAGTTTACTGAAAAGTTCATCAATTTTATCGTCTGTCAAGGCAACGCAACCCTTGGTCCAGTCGACACCCTTGCCGCCGTTCCCATGAATCTCAATCAATCCACCAATGCCTCTGCTTTTAGGTATCTGTCCGCTTCTTCTTCTTTCGGCAAAATTAGCGCGATCCTCCTCATTCGGGTAATTCAGCAACATAGCCTTGTAATAACCCGAATCCCTGGCTTTTCGCGTGACCATGTACCTGCCTTCGGGAGTAGCATTGTCGCCGGCATATTGCTTATCGCCAATCCAATTCTTGCCAAACTCAACATCATATTCCTTGTTGAGTTTTCCTCCAAAATATAAAAATCCCTTGTGTTTGATCTTGTCGATCACCAGGGCATAAGATCTTGTTGATGCAGAGGTTGCAATGGTGGATGCAACCCATTTCTGCCATTTTGGAAAGCGGGAAAAATACTCTTTCAAATGAGCATTTACTTCAGCATCTGCATAGCTGATACGCGCCTTTCCTTCATTCAATTTTTGATTTGCCTTGTTGACGTCCCCCTTTTCAAAGGCGTTCAAACTCTCTTCAACCGAGAGTTTTCCAAATTCATAATCCTTACGCGTCTGAATCCGGAGCGGGAGTTTGATGAAAAAATCGTGGTAACTGTCCAATTTTTTTCGTAAAAGTTCGGTCTCTTTCAGAAACCTGGCCTTCTGTGTGTCCTTGTTGGTGCCTGATGCATTTTGAGCCAGTTCTGCTTTAAGTATGGCAAGAACAATCAGTTCTTTGGCTTTTGAATAATTGTGCTGAAAAAACAATTTTTCATTTTGCCTTTTCACCTCAATCAATGCATATTTATAATTCGTCTCAGCTGCCTGGTAATATTCGGGAGCATATATGTCAGCATTTATCTTCTTGGCCTGGGTCATGATTTCATTGCATTTCCTGAAATCTTCCATGGGCGGTTTATCCATAAACAGGATCAAAAGTGCCAGAACAACTAGTGTGACCAGAGAAAGAATCCCGATTGAAGCAAAAATTTTTTTATAAATACCGGATTTCACGCTGAATATTTTAGTAACACATCCGAAGATGCCTGTAATTACCGCTAATTTATTGTATACGTATTTTTTGTTCAGAGTTTGAACTTGATTTGATATCCTTTATTGCCAAAGGTGAGCAAGATATCTAAAAAAACCCCCGGAAATTATCCGAGGGTTATTTCTTTAAGCTAAACCGGTAGGTCGCTTATTTTTTTGCTTTAGCAGCTTTAGGAGCAGCAGCTTTTGGGGCGGCAGCTTTAGGAGCAGCTTTAGCTTTTGGGCCTTTAGCTTTTGCGATAACATCAGTCAACTCAGCATTGATAGCTTTTGCTTTCTCAACAGCTGGTTTTACTTTTTCAGAAAGACCTAAGATGTCTTCGTTGTTTGTCAAACCTGCAGAAACCTGAGTTAAAACAGTTTCAACAACACCGATTTCCTGGCCGATAGCTTCAACAGCAGCTTTGCCTTCTTTACCTTTAGGAGCTTTTGCAAGCAATTCCTTGTCACCGGCAATAGTTGTAGTCAATTCAGCAACAGCAGCAGTAACTTCAGCTTTCAAAGCTTCTTTTCTTGCAGTTGTTTCTTCTACAGCCTTGTTGGCAAGAGTAGTAACAGATGTCAAAGTTGTTTTAGCTGCATCATAGTTTCTGAACAATGCAAATTTTGCATTTTGCTCTTCAACCTGAGCAAGACCAGATTTCTGTGCGTCAACTGCAGCCTGGAAAGAAGCGGCAACATAACGATCAGCACCAGCTTTTTTAGCGGCTTCGATAGCAACGTTTGCTGCATCGATGTCAGCCTGAGGAACTTTAGCACAACTTGCTAATGAAACAACCAGAATACTAAGAGTAACGAGTTTTAATAATCCTTTTTTCATAACTTTGAAAAATAAATGTAATTAATGTAAATCAATGTTTTTGTTCAAACAATTTTAACTTTTAGACGCAAAGGTTTCTTAAAGTCACCGCAAATTTATATATTTTTTTTCAAAAACAAAAATTATCTTTACAATACATTAAAAAAGAATACTTTACGAATATTAAGAAATGATTAACAAGTTATCCGTAAACGATCTTCCCGACATTGAGATCATCAAAAAGATCAGACATGAGCACAATACAAATCTTTTTGGTATTCTATATATCAGGTATTCAACCAAGGTTTTTGAAAAATGCAACTCACTTTTAAAGGATCCAGCCCTGGCTCAGGAGTTTGTGCAGGATATTTTTTGCAAGGTTTTTGAAAAATTAATTGACTTCAGGGGAGAATCCAACTTTTCAACCTGGCTCTACTCCATTACATACAATCATTGTATAGAGTATTTGCGTGTAAAGAAAAAAATGAACTATCCTGACTGGAACAGTTCCCATGAATTACCTGATGTAATTGACGAGATTGACGACAAGGAGATTAACAGTGATCGTTTGATGGGAATCCTTGATCAGATCCACCCGGAGGAAAAAGCATTGCTTACCATGCATTATATAGACAATTTCCCTATTGCCTACATCCAGACAGCCTTGAAAATAAGTGAAAGTGCAACCAAGATGAGATTGAAAAGGGCACGCGAGCGGGTAGCCTATATCTATTCCCAGAAGTACAAGTAACAATTATTAATTCAATCCCTTGTGACTTTTCTATGATTATGCGTCAAAAAAGGTGTGAATCCATTCAGTGGTGATTTTATCCTTCAGACACCTTGGAAGAAACTGGAGACACAAAATTATGAAAGAACTTATTCAAAAATACATTTTTCGATATAACAATGCTTCTCCGGGAAGTAAGGTCTTGCACAATTTCCATTTGCAGTTCCCCGAAGCAACGAATATTGACTGGTCACACGAGAAAAATGGTGTTTTTGAGGCGATATTCAGGGTGAACGGCATTGAGATGATTTCATGGTTTGAAAAGTCAGGATCCTGGCTTAAAACGGAAACCAATTATACGCTCGGAATGCTTGACGAAAACATTCGGCAGAAATTGGAACTTTACGGACAAATTATGAGTTCTATTTTGATTGAACGGGCAAATGGAGATAGCGAATATGAATTCATTATCCGGGATAATTTTCAGGTCAGGCATGTATTCATTACAGACAATCAGGGGAAAGTGCTGGACAGGCAGAATTTTGACGAAAACGAATTGAGGTAATTCGGAAGAGATATAAGATATGAGATATAAGATATGAGATATAAGATATAAGATATGAGATATAAGATATGAGATATAAGTTATGAGTTATGAGTTATGAGAGCTTTGCGATGCAAGGCTTTTTTGTTTTATAGAAAATTAACCATTTACTATTATTCTAATAATCAAAACTCTATCGCCATTACTAACTCATATCTCATATCTCATATCTTATAACTCATATCTCATAACTCATAATTGCTATTTTTGTCAGATAAATCCTTCGATCAGTCAGCGCATGAAACGATTATATCTGGCATTCATTCTTCTTTTCACATGTCTCACCACATTCTCCCAACTCAATACTGATCACTATTTTTACATTGCCAGAAGCAGAATTTATTTTGGCAATTACGTGAGTGCTATTGAAAATTTTAACATCGTTA
Organism: uncultured Bacteroidia bacterium; assembly: GCA_903902325.1. Taxonomy (GTDB): domain Bacteria; phylum Bacteroidota; class Bacteroidia; order Bacteroidales; family Prolixibacteraceae; genus CAINVV01. The sequence goes on along the minus strand of CAIUUO010000123.1, from coordinate 77,221 downwards.
TCAAATTAAAGCCTTATCTCCCGGAACCCTATTTTTATCGGGGAATGGCTAAACTTTACATTGATGATTATCGTGGCGCGAAGGCTGACTTTGACAAGGCCATCGAAATAAAGCCTTATTATCCTGAAGCCTACATGTACCGCGGCATGACCAACCATGAAATGAAGAATTTCAAGGAGGCGCTGAATGACTATTCCAATGCCCTTGAATACAATCCGGATGATCCCAACATTTTCAACAACCGGGGGATTACCAAGATTGCCATGGAGGATTTTGATGGTGCCATTTCGGATTATACCAAGTCGATTGATTTGAAGCCCGGCACTGCCAATACCTATCTGAACCGCAGTTCAGCTAAGCAGATGAAAGGCGATCTTGATGGCGCCATCAAGGATTGTGACGCTGCCATCCGAATCAGGCCTCACTTTTCAAGTGCCTATTTGGTCCGGGGAATTGCCAAATTTGAGAAAAAGGATTATGCAGGAGCCCTGAAAGATTATGATTTGTGCATCCGGCTGGATCCCAAAACATCATCAGCCTATGTAAACAGGGGGATTGTCAAACATCAGCTGAATGATCTGAAAGGTGCAATCCGCGATTATGACATGGCGCTTCAGTATGATCCCAACATTGCTGCTGCGTACCTGAATAGGGGTATTGCCAAGGAGTCATTAAAAATTCCGGGATCTGAAAAGGATATGGCCATGGCTGCTGAACTGGATCCCAAATTTGCAGCTTTCAAAAAACGGCTGGATGTAGAGGAAGAAAAAGAAAAACAGAGACGCCAGTACGGATTTGTGCTGCCTAATCCTGGTCAAAATCCCAATCAAAAACAGAATAACCAACAAAATACCAACCAGCCAGGCACAGGTCAGGCTCAATCTGCAAATGGTGGAAATCTGACCGCCTCCGCACAAACAGGAAACGCCTCCGCAGCCAACGATACAACTGCCTATAAACAGGAAAGCAAATCGGGACCTGTGACCCAAAATCGTAAAAGAAGAAATATCGTGGTTGCCGATGATGGGAAAATTTCGGAAACTGACATCAAGGATGGTATGGTTCAAAACAAGAATGTTAAAATCGTGATGCAGCCTGACTTTGTGATTTCCGTCTTCAACAAGGATTCCATCGACTTTAATCGTCTGCAATACTATAATATGGAGATTGAAGCGCTGAACAACAAAAACAACAATGAACCCTTTTTAATTATTTCCAATAAACCATTTGCCTATCAAACCACAAACAATGAATCGTTTAAATCATTGGTTGAAAATTGGGGAAACGAGATTTCGGCCGACAAGAAAAACTCGAATGCCTATCTGAATAGGGGGATCATGTACGAACAGTCAGAAAATTTAAATGATGCAATCAAAGACTTTAGCAGAGCCATCGGCGCGGATGACCGAAATATGCTGGCCTATTTTTGCCGTGCCAACTCCACGGCAAAAATGGTTGACATGATCAGATCAGAAGGTTCGCTTCCTGAACCTGAAATATTAAAAATGACAGGCAGCAAAACCACTGTAGAACCAAGAAAAGAGGAAGTCAAAATTCTCGACTATGAAGAAATTATACAGGATTATGAATCCATACTGTACATGAATCCCAATTTTATTTTTGCCTGGTTCAACCTGGCCAATACGAAAGTGAAGAAAAGGGACTATTTGGAAGCAATTAAAGATTATTCGAAGGCAATATCCCTGGAGCCTGACTTTGGAGAAGCCTATTTTAACAGGGGATTGACTAGGATTTTTCTGAATGACCTCGAAGGTGGTGCGCTGGATCTGAGCAGGGCAGGTGAATTAGGGCTTACTGAAGCATACAATGTGATTAAAAGGTACTGCAATTGAAAAATGAAAAATGAAAAATGAAAAATGAAATTTCTGCATACCCAATTATAGCAACCAATACATCAGCATATCAGCACATTAGCACATTAGCACATTAGCACATTAGCACATTAGCACATTAGCAATGTCAAACCAACCATTGGCAGAAAGATTAAGGCCCGTATCACTGGATGATTTCATTGGGCAGAAACACCTTGTAGGTGAAGATGCAGTCATTCGCAAGATGATCGGTTCGGGGAGGCTTTCATCCTTTATATTATGGGGACCACCCGGAGTTGGCAAAACTACATTGGCAAAAATCATTGCCAATACCATGAACCGCCCTTTTTATATTCTGAGCGCTATTAATTCAGGCGTAAAGGATATTCGTGATGTCATCGAAAAAGCAAAGAACAACCGCTTTTTCAGCGCTCAAAATCCGATCCTGTTCATCGACGAAATTCACAGGTTCAGCAAAGCCCAGCAGGACTCACTCCTGGGTGCAGTTGAACAGGGAGTTATCACCTTGATTGGCGCTACGACGGAAAATCCATCCTTTGAAGTGATCTCTCCCCTACTCTCCCGTTGTCAGGTATATGTACTTAAATCACTTGAAAAAGAGGATTTGCTGATTTTGCTGGACAGGGCGCTTACCAGGGATACTGACCTTTCCAAAATAAATATTGTGATTCAGGAGGAAGAAGCCCTGCTTCGCTTTTCCGGTGGTGATGCCCGCAAATTGCTCAACGTACTTGAACTCGTCATCAACGCCGCCGGCGGGACAGAGGCAGAAAAGGTCATAATCACGAACGAGCTGGTCACCGAAAAACTGCAGGAAAATCTGGCACTTTACGACAAGAATGGGGAGATGCATTATGATATTATCTCTGCATTTATCAAGAGTATCCGTGGCGGCGATCCGGATGCTGCTGTCTATTACCTTGCCAGGATGCTGGAAGGTGGAGAGGACGTGAAATTTATTGCCCGCAGGCTGCTGGTCCTTTCTGCAGAAGATATCGGTTTAGCCAATCCAAACGCTTTGCTCTTGGCGCAGAGCACATTCGATGCCGTACATAAAATTGGAATGCCTGAATCAAGGATTATTCTTTCCGAATGCGCCATTTATCTGGCAACATCTCCAAAAAGTAATTCAGCATACTCTGCCATCGATGCAGCTTTGGCGGAAGTAAAACTTTCAGGTCATCTGCCGGTACCGTTGCACCTCAGAAATGCCCCCACCAAACTCATGAAACAACTCGGTTATGGGGAAGAGTACAAATATGCGCATTCGTACGAAGGTCATTTTGTTGACCAGGATTTCCTGCCGGAGAAAATCCTCAACAAAAATTTTTATCAGCCACAGGACAATCCCAATGAACAAAAAATTCTGGAACGATTGAGGTTGTGGTGGAAGAAAAGGTTTTAAAATAGTGCCTAAAGTATTTAAAGTGACTAAAATGCCTAAAGTAATTCTCCATTATTATCAGATGTTCGGAGTCCATAACTTTAGGCATTTTAGTCACTCTAGCGCACTTTAGGCACTCTCTTCATTCAATGTCCTGAATATCAAAAGGCGTTTCCTGATATACATAATAATTTAGCCAGTTCATAAACAGCAAATTGGCATGTGAACGCCAACTCAGAACCGGTCGGTCAGCCGGATTGTCTCCGGGATAATAATTTTGCGGTAAATCAATGGGGAGATTTTTTTCCTTGTCACGCTTGTACTCACGGTCCAAGGTTCTCAGTGAGTATTCCGGATGACCTGTGATAAAGATTTGTTTGCCATTCTCGGCTATTGCCATATAAACGCCTGCCTTATCAGATTCAGAAATGATCTGCACTTCCGGCACATGATTGAAGTCTTTTGATTTCAACTCTGTATGACGCGAGTGCGGAGCCCTGTAGACATCATCAAAACCTCTGAACAAAGGAAGTTTCTTATCCTTGACCTTGTGATCAAAAATCCCAAACATCTTCTTCCTGAGAGGATACTTGGGTATCCCGTAATGATGGTAAAGTCCTGCCTGGGATGCCCAGCAAATGAACATGGTAGAGGTAACATTTTTGTGGGCCCAATCGAAAATTTCGCATATTTCGCTCCAATAATCCACCTCTTCGAAAGGAAGATGCTCGACTGGTGCACCGGTGATAATCATGCCGTCAAACTTCTGTTTCCTGATTTGGGAAAAGGTTGTGTAGAAGGAGTCCAGATGGTCTTTCGATGTATTTTTGGGGGTATGACCTTCTATCTGCAGAAAGTCAATCTCCAGTTGCAGCGGCGTATTGGATAGCAACCGAAGCAAATCTGTTTCGGTTGCTATCTTCAACGGCATCAAATTTAGAATTACAATCTTCAACGGACGTATATCCTGGTGCTCGGCTCTTGTCTGGTCTATTACAAATATATTCTCCTCTCTCAGGAGGTCTATAGCAGGAAATCCATCGGGCAGATTTAAAGGCATAATTTACTCTGTTATAAATGAAAAATGAAAAATGAAAAATTATTTATAATGTCACTCATTATCAAAGTATTATCAAAGGAAAGCTAATGATCGATTCCAATCCCAAACAGTGGACAAATGTAGCTTAAATCCTTTCCAATGCTTGTTCAAAATCGGCAATAATATCATCAATGTGCTCAATTCCTACAGAAACCCGCAACTGGGAAGGCTTGACACCAGCCAGTAATTGCGCCTTTTCATCCAGTTGGGAGTGGGTTGTTGCAGAGGGCTGAATGATCAGGGTACGAACATCTCCGACATTGGCCAGATGGCTCACAAGTTCAAGATTATTAACGAGGTCGATGGCATTTTGCTTGCTGCCTTTCAGAATAAAGGAAAGAACAGCTCCGGCCCCTTTTTTCAGGTATTTGTTGGCAAGTTGATAATTTTCATCCGATTTCAGTCCGGGATATAAAACCGATTCAACTTTGGGATGGTTTTCCAGCCATAATGCCAGTTTTTCAGTATTCTGCACATGACGTTCGACCCGTAAGGAGAGTGTTTCCAAGCCCTGAATCAACAAAAATGAGTTAAAGGGTGAGATGGCTGGACCAAAATCACGAAGTCCTTCTACCCTGGCACGGATGATAAAAGCAATGTTGCCAAATGGGCCATCTGATCCGAATACTTCCCAGAATTTTAAACCATGATATCCTTCTGAAGGCTCTGTAAATGCAGGGTATTTACCATTGCCCCAGTTGAAATTACCTCCATCTACGATGACTCCGCCGATGGAGGTCCCATGACCGCCTATCCACTTGGTGGCAGATTCAACAACAATGTGGGCACCGTGTTCAAGCGGGCGGAATAGTGCTCCTCCACAGCCAAAAGTATTATCGACGATCAAAGGTAAATCGTGTTTTTTAGCCAGTGCTGCAAATTTTTCAAAATCAGGAATATTGAAGCTTGGATTGCCGATGGTTTCCAGATAAATCGCTTTTGTTTTTGCATCAATCAGTTTTTCGAAATTCGCAGGATTCAAATCTTCCGCAATCCGGGCAGTAATACCAATGTTTTTAAAGGTCACTTTGAATTGGTTATAGGAACCTCCATACAAATAAGGAGAAGATACAAAATTATCTCCTGCACCGGCAATGTTGGTGATGGCAATAAATTGAGCAGCGTGGCCTGAACTTACGGCCAATGCGGCAACTCCGCCTTCGAGGGCAGCAATCCTTTTCTCGAAAACATCTGTAGTTGGATTCATCAGCCTGGTATAAATATTACCAAATTCTTTCAGTCCAAAAAGATTGGCAGCATGTTCCGAGTTTTTAAAGACATACGAAGTTGTCTGGTAAATTGGAACGGCCCTTGATAGCGTGTCCTGATCAGGAGTGTGTCCTGCATGAACCTGCAGGGTTTCGAATTTTTGTTTTTGTGTGCTCATGGCATTTGTTTTAAAATTGTTTTTTATGATTAATTAATTATTTCTCGAAAAATTCTTGGTGAATGGCCCTGACGGAGGCTGTCCTGTCGCTGGTCTGTACAAGGTAGTAACTGACGATGGGTGATGCCCCGGAACAGCTCATCAGTACGTTGATTCCATCAGTAGCAAGTGCAGTGAATATTCTGGCCGCTATTCCGTAATTGTCTGTGATACCATGACCCACTGCTGCGACAATGGAGATGTCATCTTCAATCTGAAGCTTGCCAACGGCAGAAAGCTCAATGGCACTTACTACAGCGTAAGCATTCTGAAGGTCCTTCTTTGCCAGTAAAATATTGATGGAAATCTGGGAGGTTAGTACGGAACTGATATTGATTCCCGCAAGATGAAGCGCCGTTGTGACCTTGGCGAGTATTCCGGGTTTGAGTCCAACTCCCGGTCCTTTCAATTTCAAAAGTCCAAATTCGTCGCTGTAGGTAACGCTTTTTACAATCCCTGACAGAACCGATTTTTCGCGGCTAATGATGGTAAGCGGACTGCTCACATCCAACTCTCCGTAAATATTAAAAATCCGGACAGAAATCCTTGGATCAGTGAGCGGCTCTACGGTCCTTGGATGAAGGATTTTAGCGCCAAAATAGGCAAGTTCAGCTGCTTCATTATACGACAGTTTCTCAATTAATACCGGATTATCAACGAGTTTGGGATCGGAACTTAGAAAACCATTTACGTCCTTCCAAATGTCGAGAGAGGTCGCACCAACACATCTGGCAATCGCAGCGGCAGCATAATCACTGCCCCCCCTGCCAAACAGGGTCGTTTTCTGATCTTGCGATATTCCGTAAAATCCCGGAATAACGTAAATCAGATCCTCATTCAGAGATTCCCTGACATGGTTGGTTGACAGGTGAAAGTCTGCAGAAGCATTTCCAAATTCCCCGTCTGTGATCAAACCTATCGTTTCGGGGAAGCTCACCTTCGATTCCAAACCCTGTGATGAAAAAATACCATTCAGGAAAATGGCCGAAAGCTTCTCCCCATAGGAAAGTACATGATCTTCAAGCGCTTTGGATGCATCACCTGTGAGGGCAATGCCGTGCAAATAATTTTTAAGTTCGTCAAGTTGCTCCCGGATTAAGCTGATTGTCCGGCTCAACAGGGTTGCGTCTTTAATGAAATAGTTTAGCGATCCGATTTTGAGATCGAACAGGTACTGAACAGTTCTATTTGCAATTTCCTCATCGTGAGGAGCCTTTTCAAGCGCATCAACCAAATAATTGGTGACACCGTAAAAAGCTGAAACAACGACAATCAAAGGTTGGTTGTAATTCTTTACTACCTGGACTATACGGTGAATCTCTTCCTGACTCCTAAGATTAGACCCACCGAATTTTACTACAATTTTCGGCATAGTTCACTATTTATACTTGATGGAGAGTGTGTCTGCAATTACTGGAAAGCCTTCAAACAGGTAGATGCCCGTGAGAAGGCTATTGCATAAACATAGACATGGTGCGCATGGAAGAAATAATGCCCGTAACAATACAACATGGCTGTTGATTGCTATTTATACTTTGAGCATATGTGCCAAAAAAATCTTTCATCCTGCGCAAATAATTTTTTATCTGGTTGCAAACATAAACACTCAAATCAACATTTCCAAATATATTTGAATCATTCTAAATAGAACTTGCCCAAAATTCTAATTTTTAGCCTGATCTACAGTTATATAACAATATTACTTTTAATCCTAAATTTTTTATTTCATATTGTGTAGCTTTGTGTTTTAAACCAATTTAATCAGTTATGAAAAAATATTTGAAGGATCTGCTCATCATGTACCTGCTCTTGTTTTTCTGTTCCTGCCAGGCTGAAGTCAAAAGGCCTGACGTTCAGATCATCCCGCAGCCTGCTTCGATGACCAATATGGAAGGAACATTTTCAATCAGTTCACAGACTAAAATTTTGATTAACAGTGAAAATCCGGAAATGCACAAGGTGACTTCCTACCTGTGCAATCGCCTTGAAAATTTTTACCAAATCAAAAGCAAAGTGACTTTCTCCGGAGCAGCCGAAAAAAAATCAATATTTATCAAACTCAATACAGGCTTGGCTATACCAAAAGAGGCTTACAACCTTTCAGTCACACCAAAAGGAATTATTTTACAGGCATCCTCTGCCAGTGGTTTGTTTTATGGCATTCAATCTTTGTTGCAACTGATGCCACCCATTCAACAAAAATTATCGGAGGTTGTTGTCCCAAGCGTTGAAATAATGGATGCTCCACGCTTCGCCTGGAGGGGTCTGCATCTGGATGTCGGACGTCATTTCATGCCAAAGGAATTTATCCTGAAATATCTGGATTACATGGCCATCCATAAATTCAATACTTTTCACTGGCACCTTACGGAAGATCAGGGATGGCGGATCGAAATCAAGAAATATCCCAAACTGACAGAGGTTGGATCTGTCCGAAAAGAAACTCTTGTCGGCCACTATGGCAGTAAAATATATGACGGCGTTCAGGTTGGAGGATTTTATACACAGGAGGAAGTTAAAGAAGTAGTTGCTTACGCCGCAGATCGTTTCATTACTGTTGTTCCTGAAATCGAGATGCCAGGTCATTCACTCGGCGCATTGGCAGCTTATCCCGAGTTGGGTTGTACGGGTGGTCCCTATGATGTAGCTACCACCTGGGGCGTTTTTGATGATGTTTATTGCGCCGGCAAGGAAGAGACCTATGCTTTTTTACAGGATGTTCTGGCGGAGGTAATACCTCTGTTCCCGGGCGAGTACTTTCATATTGGCGGAGATGAATGTCCCAAAACACGGTGGCAAAAATGTCCGCTCTGCAAGCAAAAGATGAAGGATGAAGGGCTCAAATCTGAGCATGAGCTCCAGAGTTATTTCGTTCAGCGGATGGAGAAATTCCTGAACGAAAATGGCAAAAAACTGATCGGTTGGGATGAAATCCTGGAAGGTGGCCTGGCCCCTAATGCTGCGGTTATGTCATGGAGAGGCGAGAAAGGTGGTATTGCTGCGGCAAAGGAACATCATTTTGTGGTTATGACACCAGGGGATTTTTGTTATCTGGATCATTATCAGGCTGATCCAAAGAATGAACCACTGGCAATCGGAGGATTTCTCCCCCTTAAAAAAGTCTATGGATACGAACCGGTACCCGCCGAATTGACTGAAGCTGAATCCAAATATGTTTTGGGTGCCCAGGGCAATGTCTGGACTGAATATATGAAGAGTCCGGAACAAGTTGAATACATGGTCTATCCGCGTGCGGCAGCCTTGGCAGAAGTGGTATGGTCGCCCAAATCAAGCAGGGATTTTGACAATTTCAAATCCCGCCTTGGCAGGCTCACCAAACTATATGATATCTTGGGCATCACCTATTGTAAGACAGAATTGAAATAAAAAAAAGCCGGTGTCAACCGGCTTTTTTTTATGATGTGATCAAATATCTTATTTCACACTGATGACCAAAACTTTTGACAAACTCCAGAATTCTGTCGCATTGAGAATAACAAGATTGTCAGCTGATTTCTCTCCTTCAATCTTATAGGAACTAACCGGATGTGTACTGATTACTGTGGCTTTCTTCTTCATGATCGGAATTGAATGTACCGTAGTAATATCAATCTTGGTCATCAAAGACTTGTCAATATTACTGTTAACATCTTTCGCAGTTCCAAGGAAGCCTTCTTTTTTGATGATACCCTTGTCTTTCAATTCTTTTACTGTTCCAATGATGAAATAGGCGGTATTTAACTCAGCTGTCCTTTCTTCAATCACCTTCTGTTTATCTTTGTTCTCGTTGCTGAGATTTGTAACATTGGTATTCAGGGTTGTTACTTCGCCACTTAGGTTTTTAACCTGAATATTCATCTTGTTCAATTCATCCTTCAGGGCAGCAATTTGTCCGTCTTTCTCTGTAATTTGCTTGTTAAGATTTTCAATCATCTTTTCCAGTTCAGCTACGTGCTTGGTGGATTTTTTCAGTTTTGATGAAAGATCGGCTACCAACAGCCTGTTCTTCTGAAGCAATGAATAAATGTAGTTGATATCGCCCTGAATCTGTTCCTTGCGATCACCCTTCACTTCAAAACCGCCTTTGGCAGTCTTGTCAATGATTTGCTCTTTCTGTTTAATCGAATCAAGATTAGACTGAATGGAGTTAAAGGCATCAACAAATTCCACGAGATTTGCATCTTTGGAACTGCCTGCCATCATTAAACTGTCGTTCTTTGCCTTCAATCTGGCAATTTCTTTCCGGTTGCAACTCGTAGCAGATATAGTAACTGCAATAAGCAACAGATAAATAACTTTTCTCATAATCATCATTTTTAAAATTGAATAAATTCCCTTTTTGTAAAAAACAAAACCTGTTTAAAATTGTCTCCTTTTTGAAGGAGTATTGTTACAGAACTATTAAATATTATTACATGATTCACACATTCTTTTTGATTTTATAGGTTTGGGTGCAAATTTACGAAATTTATTGCAAAATTTGATTACTTTATCAGCAAATTCAATTATTTGATAAACCAACCTTCTATAAGTATAAACGATTCAAATCAATTTGATTATTAACCTGAACAATTTTAAGTTATTCTATATCAATTCATAAATCCTGCCCATAAATAAAAACTACAAAAGCAAATGTTTGTAGTTCAGTTTACAGGCTGACTATTTTCCAATAATTCTTTAATATCATTGAAAATTAAAGATGTTTTCCTGACTGATACCGGAATCTTCGCCCCACTTTTCATCAGAACATAACTCTCTCCTGTTCGAACAAACTTGCGGATATAGAAAATATTGACAAGATAGGATTTGTGGGTTCTGTAAAATTGATTTTTTGGCAGGTACGCTTCCAGTTCTTTCAAGGATTTTGAGACAACGAATTCCCTCTTGGAATTGGTATAAACGGTTGCATATGACTGACCAGCAGTGCAAAACTCAATGTTTTTTGAGTTTTCCAATAAAAATCCACTCTCAATTTCAAATATCATATTTTTCCCGGGAACATCTCCTGTACTTAATGTGTTGATCCTGTCTTCCAGTTCGAGTTGCTGCTGTTCCTTGCGGAACATTCGATCAATTTTTTTAATAACATACTGCAGATCAATAAAATTCACTGGTTTTAGAAGGTAGCCGGCAACGGACAGGTTGATAGCCTGGATGGCATACTGATCATGACCTGTTACTAAAACAATTTTAACTTTTGGAGAAAGGTGATGATTGAAAATTTCCATCCCGCTTTGGTCCGGCAACTCAATATCCAGAAATACGATGTCGGGATCTGTGTTTTTTATCAGTTCGATACCTTCTGTCAAGCTCGTGGCTTTTCCTATAACTTTCAACTGAACTGAAGTAAATTTATTCAGAAGGTAAACCAATAAATTAAGGGACATTAATTCATCATCGATTACAACGACAGAAAGCATATTCACTCAGGTTTAACCGGAAAAATTCAATTTAATCCGTCTTGTGGCTTTGTAAATGTAAACAAAGTTGAGAAAATATTGTCCGCTATCCAAGAAATTATTGATACATGATTCTACGCCGCTCCTTTAACTCATCATTGGTGATGTAGTCATCATATTCAGTAATCTTATCGATAATTCCTTTCGGGGTTAGTTCTATCACCCGGTTGGCAACGGTCTGTATGAATTCATGGTCATGGGAAGCCATCAGGATATTGCCCTTGAAGGTGATCAGATTATTGTTAAATGCCTGAATTGATTCAAGATCCAGATGATTGGTCGGATTGTCAAAGATCAGCACATTGGCATTTTTCAGCATCATGCGCGAAATCATGCACCTCATTTTTTCTCCACCCGAAAGTACCTTGGTTTTTTTGTAGACTTCATCTCCCGAAAAAAGCATCTTGCCAAGATAGCCCCTGAGGTAAATTTCACTCGAATCATCTGAGAACTGCATCAGCCAGTCAACAAGGCTAAGATCGTTGGTGAAAAAATTTGAATGATCAAGCGGGAGATAGGAATGTGTGATCGTTTGTCCCCAGTGAAAAGTTCCGGAATCAGGCTGGTCGAATCCATTAATGATTTCAAAAAAAGCAGTCATTGCCCTTGGATCACGTGACAGAAAGACGATCTTGTCATCTTTCTCCACATTGAAATCAAGATCCTTAAACAAAACTTCACCGTTGATGCTTTTTGACAAACCCTTAATTTCCAGAATTTTATTACCCGTTTCACGATCCGGTTGGAAAATAATGCCGGGATATTTCCTTGTGGAAGGCTGGATTTCATCCACATTTAATTTCTCCAGCATTTTCTTGCGGCTGGTTGTTTGTTTGGATTTAGCCACATTGGCACTGAACCGGCTGATGAATTCCATCAGTTCCTTTCTTTTTTCATCAGCCTTTTTGTTCTGAGCCTGCTGCTGGCGAAGTGCAAGCTGACTCGACTGGTACCAGAAACTGTAGTTCCCGGCAAAAAGCTGAACTTTACCAAAGTCAATATCCACCGTATGGGTACATACTGAATCCAAAAAGTGCCTGTCGTGTGAGACAATCAATACCGTATTGTCATAATTGGCCAGGTAATTCTCAAGCCACATCACTGTTTCAAGGTCCAGATCGTTCGTCGGCTCATCCAGCAGGAGATTGTCGGGTTTTCCAAACAAAGCCTGTGCAAGCAGTACCCTGACCTTTTCCTTGCCACTGAGGTCTTTCATCAACCTGTGATGGAACTCCTCCTTGATTCCGAGACCACTTAAGAGGGAAGCAGCATCACTTTCGGCATTCCACCCGTCAATTTCGGCAAATCTTTCTTCCAATTCGGCAGCCCTTAAGCCGTCAGCCTCCGTGAAATCAGACTTTGAATACAATGTATTTTTTTCGTTAAGAATTTTCCACAATTCATCAAAGCCCATCATAACGGCGTCAATCACGGTTGATTCCTCATAGCCAAAGTGATCCTGTCTCAGAACCGACAAGCGTTCACCTGAACCAAGAGATACTTCTCCTTTGGTAGAAGCCAGATCTCCGGCAATAATCTTAAGCAACGTGGATTTTCCTGCACCATTGGCTCCAATCACCCCATAGCAGTTTCCGGGTGAGAATTTAAGGCTGACATCCTGAAAAAGTGGTTTCTTGCCAAACTGGATGGACAGGTTTGAAACTGTGATCATTTTTTTAAATTTAATATCCGTTTAAACGGAAAAATTACGGACTGCAAAAGTACACTTTTTCTGCTGACTATTTGTTTGAACTTTGAGAGAGGATTCACTGCATGATCCAAAATGTTGATGTTGGTGTAAATTGAGAGCGAATGATTTCAAAACTTTCGTAAATTTGCGACTGCAAATAATCGACTTTATCATATGGAATTCAAAGAACTTGCCCAAAGGAGATATTCTGTAAGGAGCTATCAATCAACACCTGTTGAAAAAGAAAAACTCATTGCCATTGTTGAAGCCGCCTTACTGGCACCTTCTGCTGTCAATTTTCAACCCTGGAAATTTGTGATTGTCACTGATCCTGCTCTTTTGAATCAGCTTCATGGTTGTTACCACCGCGACTGGTTCAGGTCGGCACCTGTCTGCATTGTCGCGATCGGCGATCATGATAAAGGCTGGCGTCGTCCGACTGACGACAAGGATTATACGGACATTGATGTTGCTATTGCCATTGACCACCTGATGCTTGCTGCCACTGAAGCAGGATTGGGCACCTGCTGGATCTGTCACTTTAACACTGAAAAATGTGCCGAAATATTCAATCTTTCCTCTAATCTGGAACCCATGGCTATGATTCCAATCGGATATCCGCTCCCTGGTTCAATTCCTGAAAAGAAAAGAAAAACGATGGATCAGCTTGTGTCGTGGAATGGTTTTGAATAGAAAGGTTACACGTTAATCTCAAATAAATCATCATCATCGGATACCGGAAATTTTTTTCTGAACCGGTTTAGCTCCTCAAGTGAAACTACACACGTCGTAACAACATCCGATTGGTCGTTCATAGTGCAAACAATTCGACCTTTCGGATCTATAAGTGTGCTTTCTCCGGTATAGATAACCCCTGCACCATCTGTGCCAGTTCTGTTTACACCTGCAACATAGAGTTGGTTTTCAATGGCACGAGCCCTAATAAGTGTCTGCCAGACAGGCGTGCGAGCAGCTGGCCAATTGGCTGAAAACAAGACTAAATCTGCAACTTTCATCGTCCGGCACCATACAGGAAAACGCAGATCATAACAAATAAACAGTGCAATTCTCCAGCCGCAATAATCAACAATAACCCTTTTTATACCATGGCTGAAATACTGATCCTCGCCTCCCATGGAGAACAGATGTTTTTTATCGTAACAGAAAATATCACCGGAGGGTAAAACGAAAAGAAACCTGTTGTAATAATGTCCCAGCTCTTTGACAATCAGGCTTCCTGCAACAGCAGCATTCGTATTTTCGGCCTGCGTCCTCATCCAACCTATCGTATCACCTTCCATGGATTCGGCAAGAGATTTTGCATGCATCGAGAAACCTGTGGAATACATTTCAGGCAATAGAATCAAGTCAGTGCGACCTTTGAGTGGTTCCAGCAGAATATCCAGTTTTTGCCTGTTGCCAATGGGGTTTTCCCAGAGTACATCAAACTGTACCAACGAAATTCTCAATAAATCACTCATTGTCAATTGTCAATTTTTTAGTCAAGATCATCGCCATAGTTCATCCCTTCCGGATTGCGGCCCATGATGCCATGATCCTTGTACCACTGCCTGATTCTTTTCAGATCCGCCTGAAGATCATTTGTTAATTCTATTTTGTCTGTATAACCGATTCGCTTGCGACCCCAGTCGAAAAATGCCAAATAAACAGGAATGTTGGCGGCTCTCGCAATGGTATGAAACCCGCCTTTCCATTTTGCTACCGGTTTTCTGGTACCTTCGGGTGCAATGGCAAGATGCATGACCTCCCGTTTCTCAAACTCTGACAGTATCTGCTTAACCAGGCTTGCACCTTTGGAGCGGTCTACCGGTATTCCGCCCATTCCACGAACAAAATATCCCAATGGCCAAAAGAAAAATTCCTTTTTCACCATGGTATTGGATTTTCCGCCTACAGCCCTGTAATACAGAAAAGAAATGATAAAGTCCCAGTTGGAGGTATGGGGAATGCCCAAAACGATCGCCTTGGGTTCAGGGATGACTCCTCCCACCAGCTCCCAACCGAATATACGCAACAAAAATCTGGAAATAAATTTGATCATCTAGTCAAAATTTGAAACAAAGTTAATCAAAAATAACTTTTACAAATAAATCTTGTTCGTACTGCAATTCAATTTCACCCTTTGCACTCCTGCTCATTTCTTGCTACTTTTGCAGTGAATTCAATTCATTTCATGAAAATTTATCCTGAAAATTTCGAAAACAAAACGGGCTTTGACAAAATCAGGGAACTTCTGAGCAATCGTTGCCTGAGTGAACTGGGCAGGGAAAATGTAGCAGACTGTCACTTCTCATCCGATCATGAACTGATTGAAAAACAATTGGATGAAACCGTTGAATTCCAGAAGATCATCAGGGAGGAGTTAAATTTTCCGACGGGATACTTCATCGATATGCGCCCGGTATTAAGGAAGTCCAAAATTCAGGGTGCTTTTCTGGAAGTATTTGAATTGTTCGACCTGAAGAGATCCCTCGAAACCCTCAGATCCATTGTGGCCTTTTTCAAGGAGAAGGAACAGGAAACCTTTCCCCGGCTCTATTTCGTCATCCGTGATATCAGAATATTCCCTTTTTTATATGACAAGATTGATCAGATTCTGACCAAAAACGGAACCATCAAGGACAACGCATCACCCGAACTGGTTAAAATAAGAAGAGAAATACTTTCCCTGCAGTCGGGCGTTTCCAAAATCATGGCTAAAATTCTGAAACATGCCCAGGCGGAAGGATTGGTCGAAAAGGATGTAACAGTCTCTATTCGCGACGGAAGAGCAGTGATTCCCGTTTTGTCGAGCAACAAGAGAAAAATGAAAGGGATTGTACACGATGAATCCGCTACGGGCCGAACATCCTACATTGAACCGGAAGAAATTGTCGAGACAAATAATCGCATCCGTGAACTGGAATCCGCCGAAAGACGCGAGATTGTGCGAATCCTGACCAAATTCACGGATGAATTGCGGCCTTATGCAGAAGACCTCGAAAGCTCCTATGAAATACTTGGAATTTTGGACTTCATCCGCGCAAAAGCCTTGTGGGCCAATGAAAGTAAATCGGTCAAACCGGTACTCTCCCACCATCCTGAGCTAAACTGGCTCGAAGCCCGGCATCCCCTGCTGGAGATGAATCTCGTTAGGGAAAAGAGAAAAATTGTCCCCTTGAATATCAAATTAACTAAGGACGATCGTATCCTGCTGATTTCAGGGCCAAATGCCGGAGGAAAATCTGTCTGTCTGAAGACTGTCGGCCTGCTTCAGTATAGTATTCAATGCGGCATACCCATCCCTTTGCATCTGGACAGCGTCGTAGGGATATTTGAGCGGATATTCATCGATATAGGTGATAATCAGTCGCTTGATAACGACTTGAGCACCTACAGTTCTCACCTGAGCGACATGAAATTTTTTGTCCGGAACTGTAACAAGCAATCCCTGGTACTTATTGATGAATTCGGTACAGGTACTGAGCCCATGCTGGGGGGTGCAATTGCCGAGTCGATCCTAAACCGGATCAATCAACTCGGAAGCTACGGTGTGATCACAACACATTACACCAATCTGAAGCACTTTGCTTCATCCGTACACGGTATTGTCAACGGAGCCATGTTGTACGATTCGAACCGGATGGAACCCCTTTTCCAACTTCAAATCGGTAAGCCGGGGAGTTCTTTTGCCTTCGAAATAGCCCGCAAAATAGGATTACCTGAAGATATATTGCAGGATGCCACCGACAAAATTGGTAAAGATCATATCGATTTCGACAAACACCTCCGGGATATTGTCCGCGACAAGCGTTATTGGGAAACCAAACGCCAGAACATCAGGCAATCGGAGAAAAAGCTGGAGGATCTCACTTCTACCTATGAGTTAAGCCTTTCTGAAGTCAAAAAACTCAGGAAGGAGATCCTGGATAAAGCCAAAAAGGAAGCAACCGATTTACTGGCTTCCTCCAATAAAATGATTGAACAAACGATCAGGGAGATCAAGGAAGCATCCGCAGAAAAGGATAAAACGAAGGAAGCAAGGAAAAAACTGGAAGAATTCAAGGGAACTGTGGTCACCGCCATAGATTCTGAAGACGAACAGATCGTCAGGAAGATGGAAAAGATCAGGCAGCGTGAAATTCAGAAGAAACAAAGTCCTCCTAAAGAACTACAGGATAAGGTTGTCAAAAAAATTCCAGTAAAAATCAATGAACCGGAGGTAGGAAGCTGGATCAAACTAAAGGACCAGGAAACCCCCGGCATCGTTTTGGAAACAAACGGCAACAATCTGGTGGTTGCGTTTGGACAACTTCGGTCGGTCGTAAAGCGCGACAGGGTGGAAATGATTTCTCACAATGAAGTGAAGAAAACAAAAGAAAACTATACAACTGCAAGGATAAACAGTGAGATCAATGAAAAGAAACTGAATTTCAAACCCCGAATTGACGTTCGCGGAATGCGTGCGGAGGAAGGTCTTCAGAAAATTCAGGAATTTATCGACGAAGCCATTATGGTGGATGCCCACGAACTGCACATATTGCACGGCAAAGGGAATGGCATTCTAAGGGAACTGATCCGCACCTATCTGAAGTCGGAACCCGCTGTGAAAAAATTCAGGGATGAACATGTTCAGTTTGGTGGATCGGGGATTACGATTGTGGAGATGTGATAATTCGACAATTAGGCAATTCGACGATTCGACAATTCGACAATTCGACAATTCGACGATTCGACAATTCGACAATTTGATAATTTGAAAATGAAAAGAATAAGCGTTTGGGGTTTTATTCTATTATTTTTTTTGGGAGGATTGATACAAAATGTCCAGGCGCAAAGCGGTAATAAAAGTGGAGGTGGTTATCCTGATCCGCAACTGAGCCAGCTGGACAATGATTATCTGGATCGACAGGCAGCGGTATTCCTTGACTCTGTAAAATCCATCATAGCCAAATACCCTCCGGTCCTCAGTGAGGGCAAAGAGCGAGGCTATGCCAAACTGCTGCTGGACGCCGTATTCCATGAAAAATTTGCAGCCTTTGGAAAACCATCGCAGGAATTCTTCCACTTTCAGGGCAACAAACTGATCAGAGAATTGGAGAAGGTAAATGTTCAGAACGGAGCCTGGGTCTGGAAAGTATACGACATGGGTTTTATAGTCCGCACCAAAACAGTCACCATGGCATTTGACCTGGTAAGTGGTATTACTTCCGGATCGAAAGAATTTGCCCTTTCATCCGAAGAAATGGAGCAAATTGTAAGGCAATGCGACATACTCTTCATCAGCCATAAACATGCAGATCATGCAGCAAAAGCTGTTGCATAAAAATTTCTGCGGGCAGGGAAGCCGGTCATTTCGCCTGACCAGGTCTGGCCGCAGGATTCCATTTTCTCACGTATTCAGCATCCCGAGCGGATTGCAGAGAAGGTGCATGCAATTAAACTCGACAGCAACAGAAAACTTGATGTGATAGTTTATCCGGGCCATCAGGGAAAATCGACTGACAATAATATTACCCTTGTCACCACACCGGATGGCATCACAGTTGCCCACACAGGAGATGAGCTCAATGAGGGAGACTTTATGGTTGATTACGAATTTATGGATCAGGTAGCCAAACATCACCGGGTGGATATTCTGATGCCCAATGCCTGGACCATGGATATTTTAAGAATTGCAAAAGGCTTTGATCCTGAACTTGTGCTTCCCGGACATGAACTCGAACTAGGCCACACTGTCTGGGACCGATTGCCATATTGGGGAGATGACGCATACCTCCAACTTACCTACGAACAATTGAAAAAATCGAAATATCCGGTCGTTGCATTGATCTGGGGAGAATCGGTAGCCTTTGGCAATAATTACAAATTACAAATTACAAATTAAAGGTTAACTCTTACTCCCTCATTTTTAATTTGTAATTTGTAATTTGTAATTTACCTGATACTCTCCCTCCGGAAGTAAAAAGGAAGTCCTGTCGTGGTAGGCAGTGACAATCTTTTTGGTGTTTACATTTGTCACTTTCCACAGTTTTTGCGCATTTCCCGATGGTGAGAACTCAGCCAATGTACCTTTTGGTATGGTTAGGTTCAATCTAATTCCACCTTGCAAGTCACGTTTCCAATCAATCTTAATATTCCCGAAAGGAGTATTGTAAATGGCAGAGGCAGAGTTGAGTTCTTCGGGAAATGAAGGAGCTATGATGAATTTTTTAAATCCCGGATATCCTTCGAGCGGCCGAATTCCTGCAAGCCATCTGAAATACCACTCAGAAACGGTTCCGAACATGGGATGACAATTGGAATAGGTATTGTCGCTCTCTTTCCATGCTTCCCAGATGGTAGTGGCACCCCGGTGAATCATGAAGCCCCATCCGGGAAATGCAGTGCTGTTGACAATTCGAAATACTTCATCTGAATGACCTGTCATGGAAAGCGCTTCAAGGATATATTTGGTACCAAAGATGCCGGTTGTGAAATGTCCGGCAGGAGCCGTCCTGACAGCCTTTAGCAGCGAATCCGTAGCTGCAGATAGTTCATTGGAAGGGATGATTCCATAATAGATCATAGTGGCAAACAATGTTTGTCTGTTGATGGGGTCAGGAACGGGTCTGTGCCAGTATCGTTCAACCAGTTTCCTGGAAAGCGATTTTTCAAGTTCACTGAACTTCCTGACATTTGTATCATCGTGTTTGAATTGCGCAAATCTTTTCATGATACGGGCGCACTCGAGATAATGCGTTGACCCAATCAATTGTACTGGTACTTTTTCAAGCGATTCATGGTCGCTCAGACCTTTGTCGATGATTTCCGCCGGATGCAATCCGGCAACCTTTTTCATCCAATCAAGGTCTTTTTGGTACAATTCATTGATAATTGCAGTATCTCCATAATACTGGTACAACTGGTACTGGGTTGTCAGAAAGGCCGATTCCCAGCTGATGCCGCAATACTTGATACCAACAAAAGGTGCGGTATCAATAAAAATTGAGTCCTGCATCGCATCTATCCAATCGTAAATGGTTTTGCGATAGAAATCATGCATAATAAAATTGTCGATGAAAGTTTCACTCGTCGCGTTCAGATCTCCTCCATAACCGAACCGCTCCCGCGCCGGACAATCAGACTGGACGGAGATCAGGTTATTGAGGAAGGTCTGTCGGCACGCTTTCTGGATGCTGTTCAACAGTTCGGATGAACAGGCAAATTGATTCTGATTTTCAACTGCTGAATGAAATTCAATGGCCTCAAGATCCTCCTTCCCGGGTAAATAATTCAATCCCATGATTTCCATGTACCTGAAAGTATGAAATGTAAAGTGCGGCTGCCAGGTTGACTCCCTTTCATTTCCAAAAATATAACTATCAGTTTGCCAGGCAATATCAGGCGACCCAGGACCGCCGCTCCCATTTCGTTTGATCTGTCCTGCCACAGTGGTCATAGGGTCCAGTGTGCCATTATCATACAAACGTTCACCAAACCTAAATACGATGGTATCTCCTGATTTTCCTCTCAGTTGAATCCTGTATAAGCCGGTCAGGTTTACTCCAAAATCAACAATAATCCCATGACCTGAATTCTGAATCCCTATAGGTTTGATCATCCGGGACGCTTTCACCGCCGGAAAGAATGCAGGAATGATTGTACCGCCGGGCGATGAATATTGTATGGCATTTCCCCAATCCATGTCATTGAATTCCGGAAATTCCCAGCCGGCAATCTCTTTCCCTGCATCATACTTTTCGCCCAGATAGACATTATTCCGCAGTATCGGACCTGATGAGGTTTTCCAACCCTTATCTGTAACAATTTCTTTTATAGATCCATCCGCAAATTCAAGCCGAAGTTTTGCAATGAACCTGGGTTCTCCAGCAGGTAAATACTCCCGCAGATTGAATTTGCCAAACATCCTGAGCGGCAATGAGTTGTAAAACCCATTGCCGAGTATGGTACCCATGACGTTCTTACCTTTTTGAATCAGCGCCGTTACATCATATTCCGAAGAATAAATCCTTTTGCTGAAGTTGGTCCAGGCCGGATCGAGCAGATTGTTTTCGATTTGTTTTCCATTAATGGATGCAAGGTAATAACCAGCTGCTGTGATGGTCAGTGTGCCTTTTTTAAGCTTCCCGGCAACGGAAAATTCCTTTCTGAAAAGAGGGGCCGGATGATCCTGATACATCATTGAATCAACTTTCACAACTTGTTCTTTCGCACCAATCCAGGTTGCGGATGACAAATTTGTCAAAGCTCCCTTGCTTACATTTTGAGCTTGCAAAAAATAATGGTCTACCTGAAAGAATAGGGCAAACGTGATGAGAAAATGATATAACTTTCTAAATAACATTATCTTAGTAAAAAATATTTACAATATTTTAGTCCGGTCTATATTAAACATTTTACAGGCATTCGAACTTTTGGTTTTTCTTTAACTCCCTTCGACGGGCTCAGGGACCGGTCATATTCGCTTGATTACAGGAAAAAGATCATTCGACAAGCATAGCGAGGATGAACCAGCACAGACGAAATTTTTCAGCCAATCACCACATCAGCTAATCATCACATCAGCTAATCATTACATCAACTAATCACCAGTCCCACTTAACCCCGTCATTGCTTTTGATGCCACTGGCAGGGAAAGGATGTTTCTCATCAAACGGATACAGGGCCTTCTGGTCTTCGATCACAATCATATCCTCCTTCACAGTTCCATCTGCGTTTATCGCCTTTTTAACGTCAAGTCCCAGGTATTTGGCAAGGAAAGGATAAACAGCAGCCCTTTTGTTGACATCATAGCCATGCTTGTCGTTGGGCAGATGCACATTTTGCACTTTGTCGGCCTGTCCAAAAAGTTGATAAATGTATTTCAGATGCGGCAGCTCTACCACGGGATTATTTTTAGTCCAGTCGCCCCCGTCGGAAACCAACAACATGGGACGTGGGGCTGCACAGGCAGCAATTTCAACATTGTTGGTCTGATAATCATCATCTTTATGAATAGGCATACCGCTTTCACAAACACATCCGCCAAAAAAATAGGCAGAAACCATAACGACCGGTACAGAGACTTTGATTCTCTGATCGACAGCCGTTAGAAGGAAAGTTTGTGTTCCTCCGCCTGAGGCACCGGTGCACGCAATTCTTTGCGGGTCGGCTCCCATTTCGAGGATAAAGTCCAGACAGCGGATACTGTTCCACAACTGCAGTTTCAGTACCTCCGGATGGTCGTGTTTCCAACCCAGTTCACCCATCTGACCATATCCAACCATGTCATAGCCAAAAACCATGGCACCCATCCTTGCAAAAGCTGCAAATCGCTTCTGAGCATCGGGACGATAACGACCAACATCGCCGACTTTTGACCAGTGACCATGGGGACTGATAATACCCGGGAGTTTCCCTTTTGAAGTAGTGGGGGTATACAAACTACCGGTTACATAAACGCCGGGCAGGCTCTCAAATGCAACATTCTGAACCTGATAGCCATCATACACACGTTTTTCACCAATAATCGCGTTCAAAGGACATTTTTTCGGAAATTTTTCAAGTCCGGTTCCTTTCAGAATGTGCTGCCTGATCTGCTGCGCCCTGCTTTCCCACTCTTTTTGGGAGGTATACTTCTGTCTTTGGGTTTCCAAAAATGATTTTCCCTGGGATTCCGTCCAGTAATTACCGACACAAAGTAATGATTTGTCAGTCTTATCAACCTTTTTTGCCTCCTGAGAGTTGGCAACAAGTGAGAAAGAAAAGATCACACCTGCAAATAAAAGTTTTAAATTGTTATTCATGTGTATAGATCTTGTTTTTAAATTGTTACAAAGAATCGAAGATTGTCGTAGCCAATACCCATCCGCTTGCCTGCGAATTTGGTAATTTGAAAATATTTATCCGATATTTCATTTGACAAGAAATTTGGTTTGATGGATTTGATTCTAACTTCTAATTCCTAATATTATCGTTGCTTTCAACCACGAAAATTTCTAGTTGATCCAGCCTGAATAGTCAGGTTCTAAAGTAATAAAAAGCCTTCATGGAAGTAAAAAATACTGGCATTAAATATGGATATCCGGAAATAGCAGTTGAAAGAATCAATAATTGATCATGTATTCATTTTATAATTAACACTTTACATTTTATTGATACTATTTTTGTTCGGAAATGTTATTAAAATTCAGATCGTACGTACATCATTAAATAATAAGTCAGATGAATTTTTATCCCGGATTATTACCTGAAATGATTTTTTATTGTGAAAATTTCAAAGAGCTAAGGCCAATGCAGTGAGTTCAAGAAGGTCATACCTGTTCAGTACCGACAATAGCAGAAAGCATGGATTGGCTGGAAGAAAATAGTTGAAAACATGTACAGAATTTCAAATACGCATTTTCACGTACCTGCGTTGTTATTCTAATCTCTGTTTGCGCTGCTCAACCTAATTTACGGCATAATTTTCCACCTAAATGAGGTTCACAGTTTTCTTTCTTATTCTGATTCAGCCAATTAGAGGTCAGAAGTATATCCCATTTCTATTTCGCGGAATGTTTGGCACGTCCTTTGAGATTCTGTTTGTTCAGGATTTAAAAGATGGATGATAAATCCAGTTAATGCCTGGATTTCATCACAAAAAATAACCTATAAATTATCGATATCTTAATACTTATGTACAAGAATCGCTGGCAGATGGAACTGTTCATTAAGTAGACATTCATGCAATTTTAACTATACTGAATTGAATTTGATCGTCTTAATCCTGACAGATAGAATTATTTGAAAATTTCTGATTAGAAATGAACATATTACATTAATTGAGGTTATCCTATAAGTATCAATGTTGAAACTAAGATTTTGATACAGAAAAAAAATAATATGAAGCACAAAATATTAATAATTGATGATGAAAAGAGTATACGGCTGCTTCTGGAGAATTTTCTTTCCAGAAAATATGAAGTCGAAAGCAAGAGTGATGGTCTTGATGCATTGGAATGGTTGGAGGGAAACCTGCCTGACCTGATCATCTGCGACTTGCAAATGCCCAACTTGGATGGATATTTGTTTCTGGAAAAGGTCAGGCAAAGAGGATATACCAAGCATACGCCTATTATCATGCTTTCGGGTGTTGAAAGCAGTAAAGAAAGAATAAAATGTTACCGGCTTGGAGCACAGGATTTTCTGGCTAAGCCATTCAATCCGGAAGAGCTTGAAGAACTTATCAACAAAAATTTGTTCCCTGTTCATTATGCCATAAAATGGTAGTATCAAATTGGTACCATCAAAAATTGATGCCATAATTGAAAAAGCGAAGAAAAAATGGAGGAAAAATTAAACATATTGTTCATTGGCAGATTATCCAAAAACCTGAGAGGGTTGGTTAATCATCCGGAAATAAATGTAAAGCATTGTCCGAATGCCCTTGAAGCGACAAATTATCTCAAATCAGGTCAGAAGCCGGATGCAGTAATATCCGAGATTAATCTGTCAGGAGGTAATGGCTTTGAGATGCATGAGTGGTTAAGGGGAAGACCTGAATTTGACAGGGTATCTTTTATTCTAATTGCCCACGAATTCAAGGAGGAAGTATTCAAGACTGCCTTTAACACGCTGATTGATGATTTATTTATTCTGCCGCTGCCTTCTGAAGAGAGCATGATCAGTCGGATCAGGTTTCTTGTGAATTATAGAAATAAATATTCTGTATCATCTTATTATCAGTTAAAAAAACAGGATATTAAATATGAGATGCCTTTATCGAAACGGATGTTTGATTTATTTGTAGCAATTTCCGCTTTACTTGTTCTGTCGCCGGTTCTGCTGATAGTTGCCATGGCCATCTTGTTTGAATCGAAAGGGAAAATTTACTACACATCGAAAAGAGTCGGAAGGGAAACTTTTGATTTTTATAAGTTGCGTTCCATGAAGACAGGTGCAGATTTAGAGTTGAAAAAATTGGCAAAGAACAAAAATCAGTATGCTTCCACTACCCAACAAGCTGAAATTGATTTTTCAATTCCTTGTCCGGTTTGTGCCAGATTGCCTTTTGATAGAAGTTGTTCTCCCATCATGCACATAGATAATCATACCATTTGTGATTACTGGTACCATGCACAGAAACGAGAAGTTGCAAAAACAAAATCCGCTTTTATTAAGATTGCTGACGATCCACGGATTACAAGAGTTGGAAAATTTATAAGGAATACTAGTATTGATGAGTTGCCACAGTTAATCAATGTCATCAAGGGTGATATGTCGATTGTAGGTAACAGACCACTTCCCGTGTACGAGGCAGAATTACTGACACGGGGGCACGCCTCCAAACGATTTCTGGCTCCGGCTGGAATTACAGGATTGTGGCAGGTCGAACTTCGTGGCAGAGGTGGCAATATGTCTGAGGAGGAGAGGATGAAATTGGATAATGAATATGCGGATCACTTTATTGGAAACAAATATTCATTTTGGTATGACCTGAGACTAATAGGAAGAACGATACCTGCCATGTTTCAAAAAAACACAGTTTAAGTATTCTTAAAGAGCTCAATTGGATGAAAATCAATTTCTACAAACCTTTTGAAAAAATGTAAGTATAAAAGCAAAGCAAATAAACAGTTAGCTATGAAATGTCTTCTTCAAAATTTTTTAATGGTTGTCACCCTACTGGCATTCCATTTTTCGGTCCAATCACAGGAATCAAAATCATTTGATTTACTGAAAGGTGATATAGAATCTGAATTACCTCCGCTGAGCGTATTGATCGATTCTGCATTACACTACAATCCATATGTGAAATTCAGGGATAACCAAAAAATTATCAATCAGGAAAACCTGAAGACCAATCAGACCCAGTGGACCAGGAACGTCGGATTTCAAACTGATATCCGATACGGAACATTCAACAATTTCAACAACTACACTACTGGAGGTCAGTCTCCGGATGTAACTTCCACTTTAACCACCGAATTAAATTATGGAGTTGGAGCCTTCGTCAGATTGCCTTTTGATGAAATTTTCAATCGGAAACATCAGGTTAAGACCGCTAAAATGCAACTTGACCAGGCCAAAAACATGGCTGATGTACAACGGAATGAACTCCGGCAATTGGTAATCAGACAATACAACGAGGTTATTTTAAGACACAGGCTAATGAAAATAAAAGCCAAACATCTTGAAATCCAAAGATATAATATGGACATTTGCGAGAAAGATTATCATAGTGGTGCGGTAACCGTGACCGAATACTCCCGGATGGCAGAAGTTTTGTCCATGGCTGAGTCAGATTTTCAGACAACCAAGGTAGAATTCAATACCTCCTACCTGATTCTTCAGGAAATCGTAGGAATTAAATTTAACGTATACAATTCAATCAAGAACTAATATGAAATTGACAGATATCCTCAGAATTCTGAGAAAACATATAGCCATAATCGTCCTTGCTCCAGTACTGCTGGCATCGATTGTCTTCATTCTGACCAGAAATCCTGCCTATAAGTATGGTTCAGAAACTACCTTGTATACTGGATTTACTTCCAATTCTACTGTCGATATGAGTAAATCATCCAACTACTTCACTGTCAATACTGCCTTCGACAACCTGATCAGTGTAACTAATTCACGCGAAACGCAGCAGGAAGTCTGTCTTAGGCTTCTGTCCCAGCACCTGATGCTGGCCAGAAACAATCCACGTTTTTTTTCAGTTAAGTCGTATGATGAAATCAACAGGATCACACCAGCTTATGTTAAAGCGCTGGTTGTCAAATCAAATATCCTGTTAAACAATTCTGTCAGGAATAATTTCGCATCCCTGAATTCTCCAAGCCCCTTAGGCTCGAACTTACCGGTATCGATTGATTCTGCAGAATTTGAACAAACAGTTTCAAAACTGAATACCCTGATGTTAAGCAGTGACACTAATTTTGTTTACAAACTGTTGAATTACGAACATCCTCATTATTCCATCAATGCCATATCAAACATCACAGTTAAGAGGCTTGAAAACAGCGACCTGATAAAAATCAGATACGAAAATGACGACCCTGCCATTACACAGCAAACACTTGCAATTTACGCAGACGTCTGTATAAAAAATTATAAGCGTATCGCAGAAAACAGATCCGATGCAGTGATAAAATATTTTGACGACCAACTTAAAGAAGCGTCTGCAAATCTGAAAATTGCAGAAAACAAATTGCTGGAATTCAACAATAGCAATAAAATAATCAACTACGGGGAACAAAGCAAAGCCGTTGCCGTTGCCAAGGAAAACCTTTCAGATGAATACAACAATAAAAGAACAAAACTGGCCGGAGTGGAAGCAGTCATTAAACGGCTTGAAGAGAAACTTGGATCTCAGCGTCAGGTTCAACTTCAAAATTCGTTGCTGTTTGATAAAAGGAATCAACTTGGTGATTTGAATTATCAGATTGCCACCCTCGAAACTGTAGGTTCTTCTGATCCGTACAATGCGCAAAGATTGGCAAATCTCAGGAAGCTGTCCGACCAACTGAAAAACGACATCAGACTTTCTGCCACACAATTGTCTGCATCCGGTACAACCACGGAGGGATTGCCCGTCTCAACCATATTGAAAGACTGGATCGATAATGTTGTCGAGTCAGAGAGTCTGAAAGCAAGCATTGGTGTTCTTTCGCAGCGAATAAAAGAGCAACAAAAGGAATATTCTGAGTTTGCGCCTGCCGGTTCAGAGATAAAAAAAATAGAGCGGGAGATATCTGTCACCGAACAAAGGTATCTTGACATTCTTCATTCCCTGGATCAGGCCAAGATTAAAATGCAGGATAATGAATTATCATCAAACATCAAAATCTTTGATGAACCCTATTTCCCATTGTCACCGATCCCAACCAAACGGAAAATCATGATAGTCCTGGCTGCAATGATCGGATTGATGATTGTTCTTACCTATATATTTTTATTGGAAATTTTAGACAATTCAATTAAAAATCAGTCAACAGCTACAGTTATTATTAAACAACCTGTCATTGGTGTCATTCCAAAAATCCTGCCTGGAAAGAGTTATAAAAAATTGCCTTTCATGGTAAACCGCTTGTTCGATGTGATGGTACAATACATTGAAATGTATCTGAAGGAGAAAAATACATCGAACAAGACGAAGACACTATTGTTTTTCAGCACGTTGCAAACAGAAGGAAAATCTGTCGTTATTGCCAACCTGGCTCAGAAATTTGGGGATCAGGGAAAAAAGGTTCTGGTACTATGTTACGATCATGACCTGTTAAGAAACATCAAAGCAATGGAAAATGGAAACGTTGACCAAACAGGTTTATCCACTTCTCAACCAACTGAACAGAAAAAGAGTTCTTCTCAAAACGTAAACATAGGATCCCCTTCCATGCTGATTGGCAATGGGAAAACGCTTTTGACAGAAACCAAAGATGAATTCAGAAAATTTGAACTGATTCGCTTCGCCGTCAACGGAAACTTCCTGTCTGCCTCAAATTATCAGGATATCCTGAGTCAGAATAGTTACACTTTGACTTATACACCCGATTTAGTTCTGATTGAATTACCTCCAATCATGTACAATTCCTATCCTGTTGCTTTGCTTACCAATTCAGACCTTTCAATTTTGGTTTGCCGTTCCAACAGGACCTGGACCGAAGCAGACCAGGGGGCACTTGACAGATTCACGAAATTCACAGACAACAAGGCGTATATCGTACTAAATGGAGTGGATATTTCAGTGGTAGAGTCAGTACTGGGCAAATTCTCCGATCAAACCAGTTGATTATTGAAAATGTCAAGACCTTTCATAAAAACAAACTCAACCATTTCAAAATCTTCTGATTGAGAAATCTAGTCAAAAAAATAGTTCGTGAGGACAACTTCCTTTCATTGGCAGGAAACCTGGCAATCGCATTTTTTGCTTTTGCGGGTTTCGCACTTTTGGCCAGAAGTTTTGCCATGGAAGAATTCGGTAAATGGGTTTTGTTTACAGCATCCTTTGCTTTTATAGAAATGTTCAGACTGGGGATTACCAATACGGCAATAGTTAGATACCTTTCCGGGTTAAGCTCCGAAGAACGTTATCAATTTATCGGTTCCAATGCCCTGATTGGTCTGATTGCAACATTTTTTATCAGTTCCATACTTCTCACTTGTTATTACTTCTTTAGCGAACCTATCCGACGCGCCGGCTATGAGCTTTTTTTCATATGGTATCCCCTTATGGCCTTGGTCAATCTTCCTATCAATAATGCCATTGTTGTAATGCAATCTGATCAGCACTTCGGCAAAATCCTGCTCCTCCGGATTCTGGAAAGCGGCAGTTTCTTTTTAATTGTGATAATCAACTTTCTGTTTATGAAGATGACCCTGACTCAGATTGTATTGTCGTGGATCATCATTGATCTATTCGTATCCGGATATTGCTTTCTGAATGGTTGGGATGGAATGAAATTTATAGTAAAAGCCACAAGGAAATCTTCGGGAACATTGCTGGATTTCGGGAAATATACAACTTTCACGTTGATAGGAACCAACTTGCTCAGAAGTACAGATGCTTTTATTATAAGTCTGAGCCCGCTTGGAACGGCAGCAGTAGCGCTGTACAGTATTCCAATGAGACTGACTGAGCTTCAACAAATACCTCTTCGAAGTTTTGCGGCCACGGCCTTTCCAAAAATGTCCAAAGAAAGTATGAACGGAAAAATCAGTGAAGTGAAGGAATTATTCTATACATACTCAGGAGCCATGACCATACTTTTTGTATTCATTAGCATCTTCGTATTCATTTTCGCAGATCTGTTTGTTCTTATTCTGGGGGGTAAACAATATGCAGGACTCGATCCTGTTACTGGCTTCAATGCAGCCACTATTGTACGAATATTTACCATTTACGGGCTTTTGCTTCCAATCGACCGAATGACTGGTATTGGTCTTGACAGCGTTAACAGACCGGACAAAAATTTCATCAAAGTTCTGTATATGGTGATTGCCAATATTATCGGCGATCTGATCGCAATTTTCGTCTTCAAATCGTTGTCGATGGTTGCTGTTACGTCTATTCTCTTTACGTCTCTAGGTGTCTGGATTGGTTTTCATCTCCTGAATAAAGAATTGGATCTGGAGTTTTTTCAGATAAACAGGCATGGAATATCCTTTTACAGGTCCTTGATTCGAAAAATAAAGGATCATCTCATCAAACGAAAAGGTCAAAGTGAAACAGTAAATAAATTCTAAATTTTGAAATGTCAGGCATAAATAACCCATTTGAAAAAATCGTCGGTTCAGACCGGGTCCTGCAGCCAAAGAACATCTTGCTGCTTCTGCTCATTTTGGGAGTAGCAGCATGGCTTGCAAGCACTCTGAATTTGGTAATTGGCCTTGTTATGATTTTATTGCCGTTTGTTTTCATTTATCTTGTATTCTTATTCCAAAGACCTGTTCTGGGATTGTACACCGCCGTAATCATTTCATTTTTAATCAACGGACTGAGTCGATACATTGATGGTCTACCATTTGGTCTGATGATGGATGGTTTACTGATCCTCACGCTAGTTTCCTTGTTTTTCAAACAATTTTATCAGAAGGTTGACTGGTCTTTGGCCAACAAGGATGTTACATGGCTGGCAATCATCTGGTTTGCTTATGCCATGCTTGAACTTTTCAACCCAGAGTTAGGAAGCTACAGCGCATGGATCAATGGTATGAGGAGTATTTCATTTTACATGCTGCTGATCGTACCGCTCGCTTTGATATTGATGAATACCAACAGACATTTGAATAATTTCTTTTATGTATGGGGTATATTTTCAATTTTGGTTTCGCTCAAAGGAATCGCCCAAAATTTTCTGGGTGTTGACCCATGGGAGAAAACTTGGCTTAACGAGGGAGGCGCTGTCACTCACATCATTTTCGGACAATTGAGGATTTTTTCATTTTTAAGTGATGCAGGGCAGTTTGGTGCCAACCAGGCCTATTCAGCATTTGTTGCAGGATTATTATTCTTCACTCGAAAAGAGAAATGGAGTAAGGTATTCTTTGCTTCCATAGCAATTCTTGGGTTTTATGGCATGATTCTATCAGGTACCAGGGGAGCCATCGCTGTACCTCTGGCAGGATTTGCCGCATTGATTGTATTAAGAAAAAAATTTCTCATTACTCTTTCGGGAATTCTCTTCCTGATTATGATCGTCGGTTTCTTCAAATTCACCAACATCGGGCAGAGTAACCCATATATCAGAAGAACCAGATCAGCTTTTGACTTTAATGATCCTTCGCTACAGGTAAGGCTCGAAAATCAGCAAAAATTAAAAATATTTCTGGCATCACGACCTTTTGGAGGAGGATTAGGTCAGGCTGGAGTAAAAGCACAGCGTTTTCTGCCGAATGCATTTCTTTCGAATATACCTACTGACAGTTGGTATGTCATGATTTGGGCCGAAGAAGGAATTATTGGACTTATCCTTCATCTTCTTATTCTCTTTTACATTATTGGCAAATCATCCTGGTTGGTTATGTTCAGGATACGGGATCCCATATTGAAAATAGAAATAGCAGCGCTGACTTCCGGAATGTTCGGAATTATGGTCGCATCCTATGGCAATCAGGTACTTGGATCCATGCCGACAAGCATACTCATCTATATTTCAATGGCTTTTATGTTAAGTTCAGAAAAATTTGACAAATTATTATTTGAAAAACCAGACGAATTAGCCGTCAACAGCCTTTCAATTGGTTATCCGGATAATTCGAAGTAAACAACAACATGATGGAAAATAATACAATATGAAGTCATTGTCGGCAAAATATCCTTTTGAAATTCTTATTGTGGAAGATAATTTCATCAATCAGACGCTGATCAGGAAACTATTTGAAATTTTAGGATACAAAACGGATCTTGTGGTAAATGGGGTTGAAGCATGGAAAGCTGTGGAAAGGAAAAAATATGATCTGGTTTTCATGGATATTCAAATGCCTGAAATGGATGGATACGAAGCAAGCAAAATAATCGTTGAGAAAATGGGACCAGATGCACCTGTCATTATCGCCTTGACTGCGAGTGCAGTACCAAATGAAAAGGCAAATTGCCAACTTTTCGGCATGAGCGACTATTTATCCAAACCACTCAATAGGCAAAATCTTTCCAAGATGCTCTGCTATTGGGGTGAACTAAAAAAAGATTTGCTTAACAAACCTTTGGACAACTAAAAAATCAAATCTGACAGGTAAAATGGACTATCCACTGGTTTCGATCATCACGGTCAATTACAATCATCCCGCCGTTACTGTTGCGCTTCTGGTTTCGCTTCTAAAGATCAGCTACCCGAATATTGAAATCATTGTGGTGGACAATGCTTCTGAGGAGAGTCCGGAAATTATCCATACATCCTTCCCCGATGTTATTTTTATTCAAAACAAAAAAAACCTTGGCTTTGCAGGCGGGAACAATGAAGGAGTCAGAAACGCAAAAGGGAAATATATCCTTTTCATCAACAACGACACTGAGGTACTTCCAGGATTTCTTGAACCCCTCATTGCTAGGTGCGAATCCGATCCGCGTATCGGAGGCGTGAGTCCGAAAATAAAATTCTTCTACCAGCCGGACACCATTCAGTTTTGCGGGCAAGGCCCCATGAACCCTTATACGATGCGCAGCTTTGGCTTTGGAAATAGGGCAAAGGATAAGGGTCAGTTTGAAGTGGATCGGAAAACTAATTTCTTACATGGGGCTGCCATGTTGATTCCTGTATCTGTCATTAAAAAAGTTGGAATGATGCCTGAGTGCTATTTTTTATATTATGAGGAGTTGGACTGGAGTTCCATGATACTGAAATCCGGCTATCATTTATGGTATGTCCATGATTCGGTCGTGCTGCACAAAGAGTCTGTAACAACCGGGAAACAGACCCCATTCAAGACCTATTACATGAATCGTTCCCGAATTCTCTACCTGCGCAGAAACCTGCATGGTTTGACCTTTTTGATCTCAATCATGTACCAGCTTATTATTGCCATACCAAAGAATTCAATTGTTTTCCTGCTTCATGTCAGGAATGGCCATTTCAAGGCCTACATGAAAGCACTCTGGTGGCATTTGCGGCACCTGTTTTCGGTCGAGATACACCTGAATTCAAAATTCAATCATTAATATAACGCAGATATGCACCCTTACTTGATCTACCTGTTCAATATCCTGCAAATTACAATCCTGGTTATTCTTGGATTGTCACTGGTCTACATTTTCATTTACTCTACTGCCGGTCTGTTTTATAAGCAAAAGCCGTATCCTAAAGCCACATTTCAAAGACAGATTGCGGTGCTAATTCCTGGCTACAAGGAAGATGAAGTAATCGTGGAAGTTGCTGAAGAAGCGCTCCTGCAGGATTATCCGCGGGAGTGTTTTGACGTGATTGTCATCGCCGATTCCTTCACCCAGGAAACAATCGCAAAACTCAGGCAGCTTCCAATCAAGGTAATTGAAGTCGCCTTCGAAAAAAGCACAAAGGCAAAAGCACTCAACCAAGCAATGGAATTGCTGGATGATTCGTATGACCTGGCCATTGTACTGGATGCTGACAACATCATGGCGGTGGATTTCCTGTCCAAGATGAATAGCACTTTCGAAAAAGACTGGAATGTTGTACAGGGACACAGGACTGCAAAAAACTTAAATACTTCATGGGCAATTCTGGATGCCATCAGCGAAGAGATCAACAATCACATTTTCCGCAAAGGCCACAGGGTGTTGGGTCTTTCTTCGGCGATTATCGGCTCCGGAATGGCTTTCCGATACAAATTTTTCAGGGAACTGATGCTGCCTGTCAAGGCTATAGGAGGATTTGACAAGGAAATTGAGCTTAAACTTACCAGCGCAGGACATACGGTCGAATACCTCAATGATGCCATGGTTTACGATGAGAAAGTGCAGAATTCAGAAGTTTTCAGACATCAGCGACGCCGCTGGCTGTCGGCACAGTTCCACTATTTCAGACAGGATATATTCAAGGCTATTAAGGCCCTGTTTATGAAGGGGAATGCCGACTATTTTGACAAAGCCATACAGTTTGTGCAGCCTCCAAGGATTCTTTTACTGGGAGGTATTTCAGTTTTTGGAGTACTATTTATCATCGCCAATTTCTGGATAAACAACCTTCCCGTTTACTCTGCTATTTGGGCAATTATGATTATGATGACAGTGCTGACTTTCCTGTTTGCGATACCTGCCTCCTTTTTCAACAAAAAAACACTTGGGGCTCTGGCAAGTCTGCCGAAAGGAATGTTACTGATGCTTGATTCACTGCTCAAAATCAAAGGAGCAAATAAACAGTTCATCCATACCAAACATACTTCTTCCAAAACTAACTGACCGGAATAATCTATTGTGATCATGAAGAGAGATATTGTAATCATTGGAATACAGGCCTGGGATATAGAAATCGGGAGCAATTGCAAAAATATTGCCCTGGAACTATCCAAAACCAACAGGGTGCTGTATGTCAATTATCCGCTCGACAGGATTACCAGGTACAGGCAGAGAAGATCAGAAAAAATTAAAAGGAGGATACAGTTTCTGAAGAGAGGGTCATCGGAGATAGTTGAGATTTCTCCAAGCCTTTGGAATCTATATCCCTCAACCATTTTGGAATCAATTAACTGGATAGGCAATCCACGGATATTCGATTTCTTCAATTACATCAATAACAAGAGATATTCGAGGCAAATCAAGCTCGCAATGGATACACTGGGATTCAGCAATATTATCCTGTTCAATGACAGTGACATGTTTCGTGGTTTTTACCTCAAAGAGTTATTGATGCCGGAAACCTATATCTATTATACACGCGACAACCTCGTCGCAGTGGATTACTGGAAAAAACACGGAGTCAGAGTGGAAGCCCTGCACATGAAAAAAGCCGATCTGGTAGTTGCCAATTCCACCTTTCTGGCCGCACTTGCACAAAAATACAATCCGCAATCTTATTATGTCGGGCAGGGTTGTGATGTCGGTCAATTCGACAGAAATAAGGTAACTGCCGTACCGAAAGATGTCGCAAATATTCCCGGTCCAATAATCGGTTATATTGGCGCTTTGCTTTCCCTGCGACTTGATTTGGAAGTTTTGGAATATATTGCTGAAAACAGACCTGAATGGAATCTGGTTTTGGTCGGACCTGAAGATGATGCATTTAAAGCCAGCAGGCTCCATCAATTGAGCAATGTACATTTTCTTGGGAATAAAACGGCGGATGAACTTCCCTCCTACCTTGGTTGTTTCGACGTGGCCATCAATCCCCAGGTAATAAATCCTGTTACCATTGGGAATTATCCGCGTAAAATTGATGAGTACCTGGTAATGGGAAAGCCAACGGTTGCCACCAGAACTGAGGCAATGAGTGTATTCGCTGATTACACCTATCTGGCCAAAAATATGGAGGAATTTATCATTTGTATTGAAAAGGCACTGGAGGAAGATACAGAGGAAAGACGTCAGCAAAGGGAAATGTTTGCAAAACAGCATACCTGGGAAAACAATGTCAAAGAAATAGTAATCGCCATCAAAAAAGCAAAACATCAACCATGAATCTGGTCGAAAAAATAAAAGCAAATCCACGACTGAAAAAGTTTGTTCTCAGTCTTATGACACAAAAAAATCAGGCAAGGCCGCGCCTTTGGGTGAAATGGTTTCTCAACCCGTTCGTACATAAAAAAGGCAAGAATGCCAGAATTTGCAGATATACCAGGATGGACGTGATGCCATTCAATAATTTTGTACTGGGAGACAACTCGACCATTGAAGATTTTTGTACGATCAACAATGGTGTTGGAGATGTTCTGATCGGCCGGCGAAGCCGAATAGGGATGAGCAATGTGCTGATTGGTCCTGTGACCATTGGCAACGATGTAATTTTGGCCCAAAACATTGTTATGTCGGGGCTTAACCACGGATATGAAGATATTCTGCTTCCACCCCATGATCAACCGGTATCCAAAAAGAGTATCACTGTTGAAAATGAAGTGTGGATTGGCGCAAACGTGGTGGTAGTTGCTGGAGTGACAATCGGTAAACATGCAATCGTTGCAGCAGGATCCATTGTGACAAAAAACGTTCCGGCCTACTCGGTTGTTGCAGGAAATCCGGCAAGAATCATCAAACAATACAACAGTGTCAGCGGGAAATGGGATCGCGTATCCTGAAAGCCGGTGAATAGAATAAACAAAATAATGAATCTGTAATTATAATAAAATGACTGACAGAGTCTTACCCCCAAATATTGAGTCTTTCAATTTTTGGAAAAATGAACTTAAAGATGCGCCAACCCTGATCCAGTTACCAACTGATCACGGTCGGCTTCAAAATCAGCCATATCTTGGAGATCAATACTCCTTTACGATTGGACATGATCTGCACAACGCAATTTCAAATAGCTCAAAACCATCAAATTCCGACTTAAGGAAAGTTTTGTTGACTACCTTCGGGACGTTGTTGTACAGATATTCCGCACAAGATGATCTGGTTATCAATCTGTCCATTGAAAACTCCAGGAATCAGGGAAATGATGCAAAAACAAACATTCTTCCGGTCAGGTTCCTTTTCCCGGAGGAGGCAACCTTCGCGGAAACCCTTAAACTGATCGGCTTAAAAATCGATTCAGCCCAGCACAACAGTGATCTCTCCTACATCGATTTATTTCAGCAGGTTCATGGACCTTCAAGGTCCGGTCCCACCGTATTTTCAAATGTACTGTTTCAATTCCGGCAAGAGAAATCCACAACCGAAACTGGCAATTGTCCGGAAGGATCTTTAGAAAATAAGGAAGCCGATATATTTGATCTTGCCTTTCGAATCGAGGAAAGGGATGGCGCCTTCATTTGTTGTTTGACCTATAACAAGGAACTTTACAAGGAAACTACCATTCAAAGGCTTGCAGGTCATTATACAACCTTGCTGCGAGCCATCGCAGAAGAAATTGATTCACTAATACAATTGCTTCCACTACTGACAGAACCAGAAGAGAAACAAATTCTCTCGGATTGGAATGCAAACAAAGTGGATTTCTCCAGGGATAAATGCATCCATCATATATTTGAAGATCAGGCAAATAAGACACCTGATGCAATTGCTGTTGTCTACGAAAAAGAACAGATGACCTATTCCGAATTGAATGAGGCATCCAATCGGGTTGCTCATTATCTTTCTGAAAATGGCGCTTGCGAAGACCAGATTGTTGCACTCTTTCTGGAAAGGGGTCTCCAATTGATAGTAGGCTTGCTGGCAATTTCCAAAACAGGGGCAACATATCTTCCTCTTGATCCCATTTACCCAAAAGCAAGACTTTCCTTGATTGTACAGGACGCCAAACCAGTCATTTTCCTGACCCAAAAATCATTGAAGGATTATATGCCGGAAACATCGGCAAAAACGATATTCTTCGATGAAAAATCAGCCTATCAGCATTTTTCCAGCGGTAA
The DNA here is from genome assembly GCA_903902325.1 of uncultured Bacteroidia bacterium. Lineage (GTDB taxonomy): Bacteria > Bacteroidota > Bacteroidia > Bacteroidales > Prolixibacteraceae > CAINVV01. Next base: position 39,866 of record CAIUUO010000123.1, on the reverse strand, counting down.
CCTTTCCTTCGGAAACGCACAAAAACCAGCCTATATTCTTTATACTTCAGGATCTACAGGAAAACCCAAGGGTGTACCCATCAAACAACTTGCTGTCGTCAACCTGGTGCATTCAATGTCGAAATTATTGAATTTTTCGTCCAAAGACACGCTCTTTGCTGTTACTACCATTTCATTTGACATTGCTGAACTGGACATGTACATGCCTCTTTTTACAGGAGGTAAACTGGTTATTGCCGCGCAGGAAGCAACCACGGACATGTATCTTCTGGCCGAAAAATTAGAGGAATCCAATGCAACCGTATTCCAGGCAACGCCTGTAACCTTCAAAATGCTGCTTATCAATTCCTGGGTTGGAAAAAAAAATCTGAAATTGATCATAGGTGGTGAAGCCTTGTCAAAAGAGATGGTCAGGTCATTGCTGCCAATTTGCGCCGGAGTTTGGAACTCCTACGGACCCACCGAAACAGCCATTTATTCGGTCGTCAGAAATCTCACCTTCCAGGATGCCACTGGAGAGGGATACGTTCCAATCGGCAGGCCTATTGACAATACCACGTTATATGTGCTGAATAAAAAACTGGTCCCTGTTCCGATAGGAATTCCGGGAGAGTTGTATATCGGCGGGGATGGAGTATCTCCGGGGTACCTCAATCTTCCCAACATGACGGACGAAAGGTTTATTCCGGATATATTCGGTTCCAATCCGGATGAAAAATTATATAAAACCGGGGATCTTGTTCAATATTTCGAAGATGGAAACCTGACGTTTCTGAATCGTGTTGATTTTCAGATAAAAATCAGAGGTTTCAGGATCGAACTTGGTGAAATTGAGTCAGCCATTTCTCAATTTCCCGGGATCAAGGACAATGTAGTTATCGTGCATGAAGACGCGAAGGGAGACAAGAAATTAACTGCCTATTTTATTGCGAAGGAAAATGTAATCATAGATTTAAAAAAACTCCAGCTTTTCTTGAGCGACAAACTTCCGGATTATATGGTTCCTACGACTTTCATGGTCATGAAGCAGTTCCCGGTTACACTAAACGGGAAAGTTGACAGGAAGGCCTTGCCGGCGCCAGTTGAAAACGCCCACCAGGAATCATCGGAGATAATATTACCAGCTACCGAAATTGAAAAACAACTGGCGGCGCTATGGACCGAAATTCTTGGAATCAAAAATATTTCCGTTACAGATAAGTTCTTCGAAATGGGTGGCAATTCATTGAGCGCTACTATGCTGATATCCAGAATCATCAGAAATTATTCAATTCGCCTTACTTTGCGCGATCTTTTTGAAAATCAAACAATTGCTGAAATATCCCTTGAAATTGAGCAAAGAAAAACCATTGAAACGGATAAGGGACAAACCAATGTAATCCGTCATCTTGCTTCAGATCAAAAATTTTTGCCATTATCTCCAGGTCAGAAAAGACTCTGGTTTGTTGAAAACTTTGAACCGGGAAACAGGGCATACAACATGCCCTTTGAATACAGCATTAAAGGTGATCTGGATACTGTTGTGCTTGAAAAAAGTATTGCGGAACTAATTTGGAGACACGAGTCACTTCGCACAATTATCACAACTGTTGAAGGTGAACCCGTGCAGAGAATTGTTGAGCCGACTACTTTTAAACTGAATGTTGAAAATCTTGAAAATCTCCCTGATGAAGAGAGAAAAAGAGTGGCTGAAAATAATTCAGATGCAAACGATCAGCATCTCTTCAATCTTGAAAAAGGACCTTTATTTATCTGCAAATTATTAAAATACAGCTCAGATAATTGGCTATTTCTGTTTAATATGCACCATAGCGTAACGGATGGATGGTCTGTAAAAGTATTTTTGAATGAACTGGGACTGATCTATACATCCCTCAAAAACAATGAGAAGGCCAGCCTCCCTGCCCTACCGATTGCCTATACTGACTTTGCCAACTGGCAAAATGAATGGCTAAAAGGTGAAGAATGTAAGAAGGAATTGGATTTCTGGATCCTCGAGTTAAAGGGCGCTCCGGATATTCTTCAGCTACCCATGGATTTTCAGCGTCCAAAGAATCAAACTTACGATGGAGATGAGGTTCAATTCACCATAGACGGCAATTTGACTGAACAGTTGCAACAATTTAGTCAGAAACTCAACGGATCTATGTTTATCACCCTTTTAAGCATCTTCAATACGCTAATATCAAGGTATATTTCGCAAGAAGAATTTCTGATTGGGATTCCTATCGCCGGCAGAAATTATGAAGAGCGTGAATCATTGGTTGGAATGGTGATCAACAATTTTCCACTTCGCATTACTCCGTTGGAGAATATGACTTTTCCGGAACTTTATGAACAATGCAGGCAGAAATTCTTCAGCGCCTTCGAGAACCAGGAATTGCCTTTAGACCGGATCATTGAGGAATTGAGGGTAGCCAGGACGGCAAATATTTCACCCCTGTTTCAGGTAATGTTTAACTATCTGGAGATGTTTGATGAGGTAACATCCCTGGATACGGCAAAAATGGAATTGGTCGACAAAAGGAGGCATATTTCGCAATACGACCTGACGTTGCATATTTATGAGACGAATAAAACGTTGAATTGTGTGCTCGAATACAACACAAATCTGTTCAAACGAAGCCGTATTGAAAGTATGGCAGGTCATTTTCAGCAGATTCTCCTTAGTCTGATGGACCAACCTGATCAGAAGCTGAAGAAAATATCTCTTGTTACAGATCAGGAAAAAGAGTTGATCCTTGGGCATTGGAACAACACAATCGTCGATTTTCCAAAAGAGAAATGCATCTATCAGCTTTTTGAAGAGCAGGTTCTTAAGACTCCTGATGCCATTGCCATCAGTGATGACAAGAAAAGAGTCACCTATTCACAACTCAATGAAAAGGCAAACAAACTCTCCAGATATCTGCACAGGTTAGGTGCCGTTGAAGGATCTCTTGTAGCCATTTGTATCGAGCGGAGTACAGATCTGCTGGTTTGCCTTCTTGCGATCCAAAAGGCTGGCTGTACCTATATTCCGCTGGATCCTATATATCCCAAAGACAGGCTTGCCCTGATACTGGAAGATGGGAATCCGGCTATTCTGCTAACTGAAAAGAAACTTCTCGATAATCTGCCTGAAACAGATGCGATAAACGTTTTTGTGGAAGAAGAGGAGACCTATCTGAACGAATCAGGAGAAAATCCGGATTACAAGGTGAATCCCGGCATGGTTGCCTATCTTATTTATACCTCCGGCTCCACAGGAAAACCCAAAGGCGTTCAAATCCAGCACAGGGCATTGGTCAATTTTTTAGCCTCCATGGCGAAAAAGCCGGGAATCACCTCCCGGGATGTGCTACTGGCCGTCACAACGATTTCGTTCGATATCGCCGGACTTGAGATGTACCTCCCGATCATTTGTGGTGCGACTATCTTTGTCGCGAGTCAGGAAACATCCATGAATCCGGAATTGCTCATCCGGAAAATCGAAGAAAACAAGGCTACCATTTTGCAGGCTACACCTGTTACTTTCAGAATGTTGAACTCTGCCGAATGGACCGGGTCGAAAAGGCTTAAAATACTTTGCGGTGGTGAAGCAATGCCAAAGGAACTGGCCTTCGATTTGGTACAGAAATGTGGCGAATTGTGGAACATGTATGGTCCGACGGAGACGACAGTCTGGTCGACGGTGGAAAAAGTCGTTGTGGATGAGAAGGATAAAACAGGCTACATAAATTTGGGGAAACCTATCGACAATACTTTCATTTATGTATTGAATTCGGAATTTCAACCGGTACCGGTTGGATATCCGGGAGAGTTGTTTATTGGCGGGGATGGATTGGCCAAAGGCTACTTCAATTTACCGGAAATGACCAGGGAGAAATTTTTACCTGATCCATTTTCGAGCAGGCCTGGCGACAGAATGTACCGGACCGGTGACCTTGTTCAACAAACGGATGAAGGCAAACTGGAATTTCTCAACAGGGTAGATTCACAGGTGAAGATACGCGGATTCAGAATCGAGTTGGGTGAGATTGAATCAGCAATGACCCAATATCCTACCATCAGCGATAACGTAGTCCTGGTAAGGGAGGATGCTCCCGGAGATAAAAAACTTGTTGCCTACATCGTTAAGCGAGAGAACCAGGAGACAGACCTTCCTGAACTCAGGCAGTTTCTGCGCACCAAAATTCCTGATTACATGGTTCCTACTGCATTTGTCTTTATCGATCAGTTTCCGCTGACACCCAATGGCAAAATCGACAGGAAGGCTTTGCCTGCACCTTTGGATTCGGGGCAGGAAAGTACCAAAGATTACATTGAACCAAAAACGGATACAGAGAAAAAGCTGGCCCTGATCTGGGTTGAGTTGCTCAAATTGAAACGCGTGGGAACAGACGAAAATTTCTTCGAAATCGGAGGCCATTCCATGATCGCAGTAACACTGATGATCAGAATCGAAAAGGAACTTGGAATCCGGTTGCCATTAGCAACACTTTTTGATCACAGCAACATCAGGGATATGGCTGAATTCATCGACAAAAAAGTCGAACCTGCCAGATGGGGATCCCTGGTTCCGATCAGGTCGAAAGGGAGTAAACCTCCTCTTTACCTGGTACATGGCGCCGGACTAAATCTTCTGCTGTATACGACCATTGTATCCCACCTTGATCCTGAACAGCCCGTGTTTGGACTCCAGGCCAAAGGCCTTGACGGCATCGACGAACCTCTTAATACGATTGAAGGAATCGCTGCCTATTACAATGATGAGATACGAAAGATTGACAAAAGCGGATCCTATGCCCTGGCTGGTTTTTCAATGGGAGGTCAGATTGCTTACGAAATGGCGCGCCAACTTCTGCTGATGGGCCAGACTGTCAGTTTCCTGGGCGTATTTGATACGGTATCAGACAATGTATCAGACAGGCATCTGCTATTGGGACAAAGAATTGCAGGCCGTGTGGATCGATTGTTCAATCAGGTAATTTGGAATGCAATAACGTTCATTAAAAAACCTTCCAGCGAAAAATATGATTTCATTGCCTATAAAATGAAGTCGATAAGGCAGAGAATTACAAAGAACGACTATGAATTAAAACCGGAGGGCGTATCCGAGGGAAAACAGAGTGAACTGCCCAAGTACCTGCACAAAGTTCATCAAGCCAATTTTGAAGCCCTTGACAGGTACATCCTGCCTCAATATCCCGGGAAAATGCACTTATTCAGGGCATTGGATCATACCTTTTACATCAAGGATCCGATTGCCTACGGCTGGCCTGAATATGTAAAAGGCGGAGTTGTGATTATGGATATACCCGGATCGCATTCAAGAATTTTTGCACCTCCTAATGATAAAATTTTTGCAGAAGCTCTACAGAAATGCCTGGATGAAATAAACACTATTTCATGAGTGTACTGCAATAAATTCATTCAATACAAACCATTTGATTTGTCAAGTGAACGAAAAATACATGGAAGAACAGAAAAGTAAATTTTTAGATCATTATTTTCATTATTCGGCGATTCTCTTCCCCGATGCAATTGCCATTGAACAGGGTGATAAAAAATTTACCTATGCCGAAACAGATGCTTTGGCCAACCGGTTCGCGCATTTCCTAATCGAAAAAGGAGTGTGCTCAGGTCACAAGGCTGTGATCCTTTTGCCCAGGTGCGCCGAGGTTTACATCATGATGCTTGGCGTGCTGAAAGCTGGTGGCGCCTACGTTCCGCTTGACCCTGAAATTCTGGCAGAAAGGGCGAATTTCATCATGGTGGATTCAGAAGCGAAAATACTGATCACTTCCAATGAGATTTTGGACAGGATGGCAATGGGATCAAAACCGCAACTCCTATTCAACATAAATGAACATTGGGATATGCTCATGCCTTTCCCCGACAGCCAACCTTTCGTGGAGAACCGAACACCCAACGATCTTTGCTACATTATTTATACTTCCGGCACAACGGGCATACCAAAAGGCGTTCAATTGGAACACAGGAATGTGACCAATTACATTCTGGGGGCTCAAACCATTTATCCCATCGATTCCACCTTCCGTACACTCCAGGGCTTTTCAGTTTCATTCGATGCTTCGGTGGAAGAAATCTGGCTTCCATTTTCTGTAGGCGCCACAGTTGTAGTTGGCACTTTTGAATTGATGCGCTCAGGCGACCAGTTTGCGGCCCAGGTGAATCAACTCGGAATTTCATTTCTCTCCTGTACTCCTTCCCTATTGTCCATGGTTGATGAAGATATTCCATCCATGAAAATATTGATATTCGGAGGTGAAGTCTGTTCTACAGATCTGGGCCACAGATGGTGCAAAACAGGAAGATTGGTTTTCAATACCTACGGACCGACCGAAGCTACCGTGATTGCGACCTTCTCTATCATAGATGTGAACTCAGCCGTAACCATAGGCAAATCCTTACCAGGATATGAAGTCTTGATTGTCAACGAAAATTTTGAGCCTGTTGGGGAAAACGAAGAAGGCGAAATTCTTATCGGGGGTGAAAGCATCGCCCGCGGATATCTCCATCTGAATGATCTTACTACTCTGAAATTTCCTGTCACGGATCGCTACAAAGGCACACCTGAAAGATATTATTGTACAGGGGATTTGGCCAGATACAATTCATTTGGCGAAATAGTATATGTTGGGCGGTTAGATTCACAGGTCAAAATCAGGGGTTTCCGAATTGAACCCGAAGAGATTGAATCCGCACTGAAACATTACAAGAATATAAAAGAGAGTGTGGTCATGGTCAGGGAGGATACGCCCGGAGACAAGAGACTTGCAGCCTATATCATTGCAGGGAATAACCAGCAAATAGAGATCTCCAAACTCCGAAAATTCCTCAGGACTAAGGTTCCAGAATACATGGTTCCATCAGCATTTGTTTTTATTGATAAATTCCCTGTTAATGCAGGAGGGAAAATTGATAGGAAGGCTTTACCCGTGCCCTATGATTCTACTCCTGATATTTCAGAAAATTTTCAGGAACCAATGACCGAAACAGAGAAAAAACTTAGCTATATCTGGTCTGATGTACTCCAAACAAAGCAGATCGGCACGGACGAAAATTTCTTTGAAATCGGTGGGCACTCTATTTTAGCTGTCAAACTGATGATCAAAATTGAGAAAGAAATGGGTATTCGCTTACCGTTGGCTACCCTAATAGACCACAGCAATATCAGGGAAATGTCAGAATTTATCGACAGGAAAGCCAAATCAGCCAGATGGGGATCGCTGGTTCCAATTCGCTCAAAAGGAACTAAACCACCTCTCTACCTTGTACATGGAGCCGGACTCAACCTATTGCTTTATACAACGATAGCTTCTCATCTGCATCCCGACCAACCTGTATTGGGGCTTCAGGCAAAAGGTCTTGACGGCAATGAAGAACCTCTCGTTACAATTGAAGAAATAGCAAAATATTATCTGGAAGAAATTTTTAAAATCGACAAAAGCGAGTCTTTTGCACTTGCCGGTTTTTCCATGGGAGGTCATATTGCCTTCGAAATGGCCAGGCAACTAGTTGCTGTAAACAAAAAAATTACTTTTCTGGGAGTTTTTGATACAGTATCAGATGACGCATCCGACATGCATTTAAAATTGAAACAACGAATTATCAGACGCATTTTTCGGTTTTACAACCAGATTATCTGGAATGCTAAAACATTCGTCAAAAAGCCTGTCAATGAAAAAGATGAATTCTTTGCTTCTAAACTGAAATCGTTCAGGCAAAGATTCTCAAAAGATGACTACAAACTACAACCGGAAAGTATTTCGGAAGGAAGAAAAAATGAATTACCCAAATACCTGCATAAAGTTCATAAAGCCAATGACAATGCTCTTGAGAGTTATATCATGAAAGAATATACTGGAAAAATTCATCTGTTCAGAGCTCTGGATCAAACCTTTTACATCAGGGATCCCAAAAACTATGGCTGGGCAGATTTTGTAACAGGAGGTATTGTAATACATGATATTCCGGGATCACATTCACGAATATTTGCGCCACCAAATGATAAAATTTTCGCCAAATCCCTTCAGAAATCTCTGGATGAGATGACTACAAACTAACTGATAATCTATGACATCAATAATCATAATTTTTTGGGTACTGTTTTTTGTGGTATTTTATACCTACCTTGGATATGGGATGATTTTGTATCTGATCATAAAAATCCGGCGATTTACAGGCATAAGGAAATTATCGGTTTTGGATGATTCTTTTGAACCTGTTGTGACTCTTTTTATTGCTGCCTACAACGAGAAAGAATTTGTGGAACAGAAAATCAGGAATTCATTGGAGTTGGATTATCCGCGCGAAAAACTACAAATGGTTTGGGTTACTGATGGCTCAAACGACGGAACCCCCGAAGAACTGAAAAAATATCATGACATAACAGTCCTTCATACTCCTGAACGGAATGGAAAAATCGGTGCAATGAACAGGGGAATGGCATTTGTCCGAACACCTTTTGTTGTATTTTGCGATGCAAATACGATTCTGGGAAAAGAATCGATCCGACGAATTGTGAGGCTTTTCAGTGATCCTGGTGTTGGTTGCGTTTCAGGTGAAAAAAGAATTTTCTCAAGGGAAAAGGATACGGCATCGGGCGCCGGAGAAGGACTTTACTGGAAATACGAATCGCAACTTAAAAAATGGGATGCTGAACTCTATTCCGTGGTAGGCGCTGCGGGAGAATTATTTGCTATCCGGACAGAATTATATCAGGAAGTGGAAATGGATACATTGCTTGACGATTTTATTATTTCACTTCGAATAGCCCAGAATGGATATACCATCCAATATGATCCGGATGCCTACGCCATCGAAACAGCCTCTGTCAATGTGAAGGAGGAATTAAAACGAAAGATCAGAATTTCTGCAGGAGGAATCCAGTCCGTTTTCAGATTAAGATCGCTTCTAAAAATTTTTAAATATGGCGTTTTGTCTTTCCAGTACATTTCACACAGGGTATTGCGCTGGACGCTTGCACCTCTTTCCCTTTTACTGATGATTCCTGCCGGCCTGATGCTTGCACTCAAGGATGGAATATTCGCTTTTCATTTCTATTCCGTACTCTTTTGGCTCCAGTTGCTGTTTTACCTGGCAGCACTTTTGGGATGGTATCTTGAAAACAGGTCCATCCGGTTGAAACTGCTTTTTGTCCCATACTACTTCTTCATCATGAATCTTTCCGTTTTCCTGGGACTGAATAGAATTTTAAAAAAATCTCAATCCGTGAACTGGGAAAGGGCTCAACGTGGCAAATAGAAATTTATGATGGTTCAGGGAAAAATATTTTTATTGATTTTATTTCTGATTTCAATTGCCAGGTTGGCTGAATGTCAGAACAAAGGCTTCATCGTACCTGCAAACGAATTCTTCGTGGATGCCAATGTATTACCCTACAATCAGGTAAAAGCCGGTGACACACTTTATTTCATAGCCGGGAATCGTGATTATCTGGGCATTGCAAATTTCAAGGGTAGCGCTGCAAAACCGATTATTATGATCAACCTGGGTGGCGATGTCATCATTGATACCGACCACTACTATGGAATCTCAATCAGAAATTGCAGGTACATTCATTTTACCGGAACTGGGATTCGCAATTCGTTGTACGGTTTCAAGATAAAAAGGGTTGCTGCTGGAGCAGGGATGGAGGTCGGCTATTTGAGTTCGGATTTTGAAATAGATCATGTATCCATCGAAAATACGGAAGTTGCAGGACTTTATGCAAAAACTGATCCGGACTGTACGCCTGCAACGCAGCGGACTGTATTTACCCAGTATAATACAATCATTCATGATAATTATATCGGGTATGTCGCCAACGAAGGAATGTATATCGGTAGTTCAAAATATTTCGGAGAAACCATCAAATGCAACGGGAAGGATACCATTGTCATGCCGAGTTTGCTGGATGGGGTAAAGGTATACAACAATACGGTAACGCATACAGGCTGGGATGGCATTCAGGTCGGATGTGCCACCAAAAACTGTGCGATCTACAACAATACAGTTACTTTTGACAGTGATGCCGGGGTTGATACACAAATGTCAGGAATCATCATCAATTATGGAACTAAATGCGACTGCTACAACAACTACATCGCCGACGGGAAAGGTGATGCGGTTGATTGTTTAGGTCTTGGGGGTACAAGGATCTTCAACAACATCCTTGTCAATCCGGGCAAGACCTATTTCCCCGGCGATTTTGCATTGCCAAAGCATGGAATGTATATTTCAGACCAATCCGTACAGAAAGATTCTGCCTTTTATATTTTCAACAACAATATCATCAATCCCAAATCAGACGGTATACGATTTTCAAGTGCAATCAGCAGGGGAAACCTAATCTCTTCCAATGTTATCATCAACCCGGGAGCCTACGACTATTACCAGAATGGCAACACAAGCTTTAAAGGCCCGGATTCCTATGTCATGATCCAGATTCCTGGTACAGACTTTACCTTAAAAAATAATTATTTCCAGAGAGACGGATCAGCTGCAGGCTTCTTGTCCCAGAATTTGCATGCTGCAAGTGATTTTATACTACTTGCCGGTTCTCCTCTGATCGATGTAGCCGATCCGAATCCAAAAGTTTCTGCAACCTTCGATTTCCTGCACTATTCTCGTCCATACGGATCAAAATCGGACGTGGGTGCCTATGAATATAGTGGCATTACCTCATCCAGCAATCTGACTTTTGACACCCATAAAAAAATTAGCTGGCTTACGCAAAATCCTGTTACTGATTGGCTGAAAATTAATTTTGTAACTGAACCTGACACTGATTACGTTGTGACTATTATAGACATTCACGGAGCCGTTTTAACGGAATCTGCGCAGTCAAAATCTGAATCTGGAACAAGTATGGCTGAACTTAATGTCTCGATACTACCTGGCGGAGTATATGTATATCTTATCCGTACTATCAATAATGCATGGTCCGGAAAATTCATTAAATTGTAATTCTGAAAGCAAAACCAATTATTAACTTGTTGCATGATTTGGAAAACCCTTGATGTAATACCAACATTAAAATCCTCTCAGGATGTGCTTGTAGTCTATGGTACGAGCCGAACATCGGATATAGCCTTATCCAGTTCAGTTCTGACAAGGGATGAAATTGCCATAGGAAACCGGATCAAATCAATTAGCGAGAGAAATACCTGGTTATCCTGTCATGTTGCATTGAGGACCATGCTTGGATCCTACCTGAAATCAGAGCCGGCCGAAATTGAATTGAAAAAAAACAGATTTGGCAGATTGTATCTGTCAACATCTGATCTCTATTTCAATGTAAGCCATACAAATAGTTCCTGGCTTCTTGGTTTTTGCATCGGTGGAAAAATCGGTGCAGACATTGAAAAACTGTCCGGCACAGAGGATTTAGCATCACTTGTAGAATATGCATTCTCACCAGTTGAAGCTGATTATTGCAAAAATGGAGGGCTACCGGATCGTTTTCTTGAAATCTGGACTTTGAAGGAGGCCTTTTTGAAAGCTACCGGAGTTGGATTGATAGATAACCTTGGGTCTGTCAATGTGAGCGGTTTCGAGAAAAATGATATCTTACTGAGAAAATTCAATAAAAAAACATTTAGTTGTCCGAACGGGGAAACTGCCAGCATCGTTTACCGTAACAACAGAACGGTTAACCTCCTATGTTTAGGTTAATCAGTCTTGTATTTAATAAAATATTCATGTTAAATCTGGATGGCTCATGCACAATATGGATTAATTTCACGGTAAAAACCAATTTGCGAAAGACGAATCTTACTTTCAATGATAAAAGAATTAATACAAAAATTATATCAAATAATAATATCAAATACATTACAAAATGAAAATTACCATAGTTGGTAGTGGGTATGTAGGTCTTGTAACCGGAACATGTTTTGCTGAAGTGGGTATCGAGGTTACTTGTGTGGATATCGACAAAAAAAAGATCGAAAATTTAAACCAGGGAATTATCCCCATCTTCGAGCCCGGTCTCGAGGAGATGGTCCACCGTAACATAAAAAAAGGGAGATTGAAGTTTACAACCTCCCTCGCTGAGGCGCTAGAAGATTGCGAAGTACTGTTCACCGCCGTCGGGACCCCTCCCGGTAAGGATGGCAGCGCAGACCTTCAGTATGTCATCAACGTAGCCCGTGAATGCGGAAAAAATATGAAAGATTATTTGCTGATAGTCACAAAAAGCACGGTCCCGGTAGGTACAGCCGAAAAAGTTAAAATGGCGCTCCAGGAAGAGTTGAACAAAAGAGGAGTTGATATTCCGTTTGATGTTGCTTCCAATCCCGAATTTCTGAAAGAAGGCGCGGCAATTGATGATTTTCTCAAACCCGACCGTATTGTTGTTGGCCTTGATTCCCAAAGAGCTGAAGAATTGATGAAAAGCCTTTACAAACCATTTACTTTGAACGGTCATCCGATCATTTTCATGGATATTACCTCTGCCGAGATGACCAAGTATGCCGCCAATGCGATGCTTGCCACCAAAATCAGTTTCATGAACGACATCGCCAATCTTTGCGAGATTGTCGGTGCAGATATCAATATGGTTCGCAAAGGAATTGGTTCAGATTCCAGAATTGGAAATAAATTCATCTATCCGGGTATCGGCTACGGAGGATCCTGTTTTCCGAAGGATGTGAAGGCTCTGATACGCACAGCGGAAGATTTCAATTACAAATTAAGAGTACTTCGGGCCGTGGAAGAGGTCAACCTGGATCAAAAATCTGTACTTTTCAACAAAGTGCTCAACTATTACAACGGCGACCTGAAGGATAAGGTGATTGCCTTGTGGGGACTATCTTTTAAACCGCAAACAGATGATATGCGGGAGGCGCCATCCATCGTGATTGTCCAGAAATTACTCGAAGCTGGGGCCAAAGTAACAGCATACGATCCCGTGGCCATGAAAGAGGCTACCCATTACCTCGGAGAAACCATCACCTATGCGGATGATCAGTATGATGCTCTCATTGATGCCGATTGTCTGCTTCTCGTAACTGAATGGCCGGAATTCAAATTTCCGAATTTAAAAATTATCAAAAAATTATTGAACAAACCTGTCGTTTTTGACGGAAGGAATATCTATGAAACCGCTGAAATGAAGCGTCAGGGTTTTGATTATTTCTGCATTGGCATTGATACAACCAAATAAATGTTCATAAAAATGATCAAAAAAAAGGTATTGGTCACAGGAGGTGCCGGGTTTGTCGGATCGCACCTTTGTGAGAGATTGCTAAAGGATGGCAATGATGTGGTGTGCCTCGACAATTATTTCACGGGCCAGAAGCAAAACATCGTCCATTTATTGAATAATCCCTATTTCGAACTGATCAGGCATGACGTCACGAACCCGTTTTACATTGAAGTGGATGAGATTTATAATCTGGCATGTCCTGCCTCGCCGTTACATTACCAGTACAATCCCATCAAGACCATGAAGACCTCCGTGATGGGTGCCATCAACATGCTTGGATTGGCCAAACGTGTCAAGGCAAAGATTTTACAGGCATCCACCAGCGAGGTTTATGGAGATCCGCAGATTCACCCTCAGACAGAATCCTACTGGGGACATGTGAATCCGATCGGTGAGCGATCCTGTTATGATGAAGGAAAACGGTCGGCCGAAACATTGTTCGTCAACTACCACAAGCAAAACAATGTCAGGATCAAGATTATCCGGATTTTCAATACATATGGACCAAGGATGCATCCCAACGATGGCAGGGTGGTTTCCAATTTTATCGTACAGGCGTTGCAGGGAAACGATATCACTGTTTATGGCGACGGGCAACAAACAAGAAGCTTTCAATACGTGGACGATCTGATCGAGGGGATGATACGCATGATGGCAACTCCTGAATCTTTTACCGGACCTGTCAACATTGGGAATCCCAATGAATTCACAATCATGCAGCTGGCAGAACTTGTCATCCAGCTAACCAACTCCAAATCAAAAATCATCAGGATGCCTTTGCCTTCCGACGATCCAACCCAGCGTCAACCAAACATTGACCTGGCCAGAAAAAAACTAAACTGGGAACCTAAGATTCAATTGAGAGAGGGACTTATCCAAACCATCCAATATTTTGCAGATACGCTTTAAAATAAACCCATGGCCATCATTGACAAAGTGCAATTCGACGAAAACTTTCAGTATTACGACAAGGAAACTATCAATTTAGTAATTGGAAATTTCATTGAAGAATCTGAAGAAAGACTCTACAGCATAGAGAAAAATATCTCGGAGGGCAACTTCGGGCAGTTAGCCTTCAATGCCCATAGTTTAAAGAGCGTGATTGGCAACTTCATGGCACCCGAACCTTATGAAGTGTGCAGAAAACTTGAAGAAATGGCCAAACTGAAATCAGAAATAGATATCCATCAGGTATTTACGAAATTAAAAATTCTGACTTCAGGATTAATCTCTGAATTGAAGGATTATCTGGGCAGTAATAAGTAGGGGTTACATCCTTTTGAATTAGTCTGAACTCTTCCGGTTGTTCAATTAGCAATAGTACCTTATTGCCTATTGACAACCAAATGAAGGTTTTTCACGTTTCGCTAATGAAATAAAGCCGCAATATTGAATACAGATTCAGGTTGCGGCTTCTTCGTTCCATAAGAACTCAAACTTCGGGGAAATCACTTAACAATACTGAATATTTATTACACAAATTGTGACCTATGGTATTGTAAACCTGATCCATCCTTAATACTTTTACGAAAAAAGCAGATCTCATTTTTCATGAAATCATCCAAATATATTCCATACGGAAAAAAATAAATAATACTCGTATGAAAAAATTGACAGCACTCTTATTTCTTATCGGATATCTGTGTATCACATCCAGTGGACAGATTGCAACTCAATGGAGGGGAACTAATTCTTCGGGAATTTACAATGTGGATCAACTTTTGCCGGAATGGCCCTCCCAAGGCCCTGAAATTCTATGGTCACACAATGGACTGGGTAAGGGATTTTCTTCGCCTGCATTTGCCAACAATAAAATTTTCATCACAGGAATGATAGACGGTCAGGCAGTTTTATTCGTACTTGATCAAAGCGGGAAAGAACTCCGGCGATTCAAATATGGAAAAGAGTTTGAAGAAAGTTATCCTGGATGCAGATCGACACCTACAATTGTCGGAGACATGGCCTATCTTTTGACGGGCATGGGTAAAGTTGTATGTTTGGATTTGAAATCGGTCAAACCGGTCTGGGAAAAGGAACTCTTTTCACAGATGGATGGCGCCAATATTACCTGGGGTATCACGGAGTCCCTTGTAATCGACGGGGACAAACTGTTCTGCACACCGGGGGGAAAGACCAACAACGTAATG
This sequence comes from uncultured Bacteroidia bacterium, assembly GCA_903902325.1. GTDB lineage: Bacteria > Bacteroidota > Bacteroidia > Bacteroidales > Prolixibacteraceae > CAINVV01. The sequence goes on along the minus strand of CAIUUO010000123.1, from coordinate 24,500 downwards.
GCATTGAACCGCATGACAGGTGAGACGATCTGGAATTGCAGCGGACTTGGAGAGTTGTCGGCCTATTGTACTCCATTGCTAATCCAGTTACCATCCCGGAAACTGCTGGTCACCCACATGGCCAATCATGTGTTGGGGATCGATGCTGCTACCGGAAAACTGCTTTGGTCATTTGAACACCCCAACCAATGGGCTGCCCATGCCAATACGCCTGTTTTTTATGATGGAGGCATCCTGCTTTTTAGTGGCTGGGGACAGGGCGCTGAAAAGCTGAAATTAGGGGCAGATGGCAGTTCTGTGACTAAAGAATGGATATTGAAAAGCTTCGATAGCCGCATGGGTGGAGCCGTTGTCATCGATGGTTACCTTTATGGCTCGGGTGATGCCGATCGCAGCTGGCAATGCATCAACTGGATAGCCGGCGTAAAAAAATATTCCTCCCAGCAATTTTTTAAGGGAGTTGTCATCGCAGCCAACAAGTATTTGATTGGATATACCGAAAAAGGAGAGCTGTTTTTGGCAAAGACGGATCCAGCAGAGTTTAAAGCGATCAGCAGTACAAAAGTCACCCTGGGATCAGAACAGCATTGGGCTCATCCGGTGATTGACAAGGGAGTTTTATATGTAAGGCATGGGGATACGCTGATTGCATATAAAATTTCGAAATAGATTGAAATAGATTGAAATAGATTGAAATAGATTGAAATAGATTGAAATAATGAGAAGAATTAACATTACAGTCGTTTTTTTGTTGTTGTATTTTTTCGTTCAGTCCCAGCAGGTTCAATTTCGGGGACCGCAGCGTGACGGAAAATTCCCCGATTCCGGATTACTGAAAATCTGGCCCGAAGGTGGTCCTGAACTGCTGTTGAAAGTGGAAGGCATCGGTAAGGGATATTCCTCCGTGGTGGCTACAGATCAATGTATATTTGCTACCGGAATGATCGATACGCTTGATTATTTATCATGCATTAAAACCGATGGTACTTTCAAATGGAAAGTTCCTTACGGACATTCGTGGGCCAAATCTTTTCCTGAAACAAGAAGTACTCCTACCATCGATGGAAACCGCATTTATGTGATCAGCGGTATCGGGGAACTGGCGTGCATCAGTCTGGAAGATGGTTCAATTTTGTGGAAAGTGAATGTCGACAAGGAGTACCAGGCAACCTGGTTTAACTGGGGTGTTTCTGAATCACCCCTGATCGTGGACGACAAAGTGATCTGCACACCCGCAGGTACCAAGACCTCCGTCACTGCCTTCGATAAGATGACAGGAAAACTGATGTGGCAAAGTGTCCCGGTAGGTGGCCAGCGTGCCTATGCCTCTCCCACCATCTATCAATACGGAAAGTTTCGTTTCATTCTCGCAGTTACCACAACAAATCTGATCGCACTTGAACCTGCCACCGGCAAAATTGCCTGGACATACAGGTACTTCGATGAAAAAAAGATTGAAGACAACGATAAAGATCTGATTTGGTGCAATATACCAACATTCAAGGGTCTGGATATATTTTTAACGATTGGATACAATTACCCGAACATGATGCTTCACATGAACGACCAGGGAACCGGTGTAACTGAAAAATGGAGCAATAAGATTCTGGATAACCATCACCATGGGGTGATTGAAAAGGATGGATTTGTCTATGGCTCCAACTGGGAAAGCAACAGCAAGGGCAAGTGGATCTGCCTGGATTGGGAAACCGGTGAGAAAAAGTACGAAGAGGAGTGGAATACGAAAGGAGCTATGATTTATGCCGACGGGTACTTTTACGTCATGGAGGAAAAGTCGGGAACAGTCGGACTGGTCAGGCCGAATCCCGAGAAATTTGAAGTGATCAGTTCTTTTAAACTGAAAGGTGGAAACGGCCCTTTCTGGTCGCATCCGTTCATTTCCAATGGGAAATTGTATTTGCGGCACGGAGATGTTCTCTTTGTCTACAATATTAAAGGCTAAAGGCTAAAGTTGAAAGGCTAAAGTAAGAAAAGCGCTGATCAAAAAGTGCCCTATAACTTGTAACCTGTAACTTGTAACATTACCAGATAGAAGTCTTAAGTAAAAAAGCTATTTCAAGTTGAAATTTGACCTAAAATATATCGGCTGGTTAATTCCTGCATTGGCTGTATCGCTGCTTGTCTGGTGGCTGCTAAGGGATCCTACCCGTCAGTTTCATGAAAGCATGCCCGGCCAGGACAATCGTGGTAACGACTCGATGATGGTCAAAGAAATAGTGAATATCGGCGAGAAATTTCAACTCTTTTGGAATACAACTTCCGATTCAAAAGCCTCCTGGACGAATTTCAGGGGAGCCAATTACGACAATATCAGCGCCAATCCTGTTCAGCTAAAAAATAGCTGGACTGAAAATCAACCGGCCATCAATTGGTCTGTCGAATTGGGCGAAGGCCATGCAGGACCTGCAGTTTATGAGGGTAGAGTATATCTCATGGATTACGACGAAGAGAAGCGTGAAGATGCGTTGCGCTGTTTTTCGCTGAAGGATGGAAAAGAGTTGTGGAGACGTTCATACCGGGTGATTTTGAAAAGAAATCACGGTATGTCCCGCACTGTGCCGGCTGTCAATTCAGATTTTGTTGTCACGATAGGTCCCCGCTGTCATGTTATGTGTGTCAAACGTGAATCAGGAGATCTGTTGTGGGGCATCGACATGGTAAAACAATACAAATCCGAAGTTCCCCTGTGGTTCACCGGCCAGTGCCCGATGATAGACCACAACAGGGTAATCCTGGCGCCGGGAGGTACGGCCATTCTGGCTGCTGTCGATTGTGCAACTGGAAAAATTCTGTGGGAAACGCCCAATCCCGGCAACCTGAAAATGTCACACTCCTCCGTCATGCCCTGGACATTTAAGGGCAAAAAAATGTATGTTTACAGTGCAGTGGGCGGAGTGGTAGGAATTTCGGCAGAAGGTGCAGACGAGGGTAAGATCCTCTGGCAATCCAATGCCTGGAACCATGCTGTCGTTGCTCCTGCTCCGGTCTGCCTGCCGGATGGCAAGGTGTTCCTAAGTGCAGGATATGGCGCCGGCAGCATGATGATTCAGGTATCTACGTCAGATAATGGATATTCCGTTAAGGTACTGAAAGAATATTTCCCCAAGGACGGAATGGCAAGTGAGCAGCAGACTCCCATCGTCTGGAATGGATTGATTTTCGGAATTCAGCCCAAGGATGCAGGTCCGCTTCGTAACCAACTGATTTGTGTCAGTCCGGAAGATGTGACCAAACCACTGTGGACCTCCGGAAAGGAAGGTCGTTTCGGACTGGGACCTTATCTGATCGGCGACAACAAAATGTTCATATTGAGCGATGACGGAACCTTGACCTTGATCAAGCCGGATGGAAAAAAATACATACAACTGGCTCAGAAAAAACTGTTTGACGGCAGTGATGCATGGGCTCCGATGGCCCTTGTGGATGGCAAATTGTTGTTGCGAGATTCAAAAACCATGTATTGTGTAACGGTAAACTAAAAAAAATGAAAAGAAAGCACATCAATATTATCCTGGTTATCCTTGCACTGGCTATCGTATTCATTATCGGCAAGGATTTTATCGGAAACAAGGCCGGGAAAAATATGGATAATCCATACAAGCTGGATGTAGATCAATTCAAAAAAATCGATTCCACCACCGTACTATACAATGAGATCAAAACATTTCAGGTTAACGACAGTTCGCCCAAAGGCATTGCAGTTGCAGGCAAGCAAATCCTGGTATTGACTGAAAAACAATTGATCAGGTATGATTATTCCGGCAAGGAACTGTCCAGGTTTGAACTTCCGGATACGGCCAACTGCATTGCCCCTGTTACAAAAGACCAGATATGGATTGGCATGCTGCATTCAGTTGCCTCCTTTGATGCTAATGGCAAATTACTCACTAGATGGAAGAATTTTGACGAAAACTCCGTCATCACCTCTCTGGCAGTTTCCGGTAAGACAGTATATGTGGCTGATGCTGGCAACAGAATCGTATATCAATGCAATACCAACGGGGAAATTCTTTCAAAAATCGGAGAGAAAAATGAGCAGAAAGGAGTTCCCGGATATATCATTCCGAGTCCCTGTTTTGATCTGGCCCTGGACGACAATGGTTTCCTTTGGGTGGCAAACACTGGCCGTCACAGCCTTGAAAATTACAACCACGACGGGTCGTTGCGCACGGCATGGGGTGAATCCTCCGTAAAAATTGATGGATTTATCGGATGCTGCAATCCTGCGCAGTTTGCTATCTTGCCTGATAATTCATTTGTTACGGCTGAAAAAGGCATTCCGCGCATCAAATTGTATGACCAGCACGGTGTACTGCAAGGCATTGTTGCGGCACCTCAATTGTTTGACAACGGATGGTATGCTCCCGATCTGGCCATTGATGTCAATCAGAGGATATTGGCCCTGGATTTTGACAGAAAACAGGTACGTATTTTCGAAAAAAATGTGAATGGAAACAAATAGAAGGGATTTTTTCAGGAAAGTCGGGCAATATAGCTGCCTTACGGTTCTTGTGGGCGGATCTGCAGCTTTAGTGTTGAAGAAAAGGATCAGTATGAACGGATGCAATGACAATCAGTTCTGCCGGAATTGCGGAAAATTGAGTGTATGTTCGCTGGAACCAGCAAAAAAGGAGTTAAAATCCAATGCAAGATAACTCCGAACCAAAAAATATTGAAAGACGCCGCTTCATCCGCAACGGGATGCAATTGGCACTGGCCGGTACCCTGGTCGGAGTGGCAGCATTGTCTGTCAAAAAAACCAGGGCCAGCGGAATGGTATGGCAGATCGATCCGTTCAAATGTGTACAGTGCGGAAGATGTGCCACCGAATGCGTAAGGATGCCTTCGGCTGTTAAGTGTGTGCATGCCTATAACCTTTGCGGTTATTGCGATTTGTGCGGAGGATACCTCAAGCCCGATCCCAACGCCAGGAGCACAGCTGCCGAAAACCAGCTTTGCCCCACTGCCGCCATTCAACGCAGGTTCATTGAAGATCCGTTCTACGAATATGTCATTGACGAGAACCTTTGCATCGGTTGTGCCAAGTGTGTGGCCGGATGCACATCTTTCGGGAATGGCTCACTGCACCTTCAGATCAGGCACAACCTTTGCAAAAACTGCAACGAATGCGCCATCGCCAGGGTTTGTCCGGCAGAAGCAATCAGCCGCATTCCAGCAGATAAGCCCTACCAGATCAAGGGTGGATTCAGGAAGACTCCTGCAAAGGATAAAGGATAAAGGATAAAGGAAAAAGGATAAAGGATAAAGGATAAAGGAAAAAGGATAAAGGAAAAAGGAAAAAATGCTTTAATCGCGATTTTACGTAACCTGTAACTTGTAACCTGTAACAAAATAAAAAGGCAATAAGCTCCACTGAAACAACAGATGAATCGATTTTTAAAATATATATTCTTTCTGGTCATACTGGCTTTTGGAACTGTCAACTCCATGGCTGCCGAATCCAAACAAAGGTTTCCCAAACCGGAGTTTGCAACTGGTTACAGTCAGCCGAATACAACTGCTCCTGCTGCAAGATTTCAGTTACTCGAATACCTTGATGTGACCGTTTTGCTGGCAGTCATGCTCATCTTGACATGGTTGGTTCTTAAAAAAAGATCAAGGAGGGGTGTCTTTTGGGTTTCGGCATTCAGCCTTCTCTATTTCGGATGGTACCGCGAAGGTTGCATCTGTGCAGTTGGATCCGTTCAGAATGTGGTTTTGGGCATTGTTGATCCGACCTATGCCATACCGGTTACGGCACTGATATTTTTCCTTCTTCCACTAATCTTCGCCCTATTTGCCGGTCGCATTTTCTGTGCCGGCGCTTGTCCATTGGGCGCCATACAGGATCTCATCGCCTTCAAACCGATTGAACTCCCCAAATGGCTGCAGAAAGTACTCGGACTAATTCCGTTTTTGTACCTGGGACTGGCGGTACTACTTGTTGCAACCAAATCTGAATTCATCATCTGCAGATACGATCCGTTTGTAGGGTTTTTCAGATGGGACGCGCCTTTCCACATGCTTGTACTCGGTATTTTGTTTTTACTGGTTGGAGTATTTGTAGCCAGGCCCTATTGCAGATTTTTTTGTCCGTATGGCGTATTGCTGGGATGGATGTCGAGGTTTTCCTCCCACCACATGAAAATTACTCCTTCTGCATGTATTCAATGCAAACTTTGTGCCAACTCTTGTCCTTTCGGAGCTATCAATGAACCTGTAGCAGAGACCGGAAAGCGACGCAGCAACGTTTACAGGCTGATGGTCTATTTCCTGGTTTTACCGTTTTGGATCGGGATAGGAGGCTATGCGGGATCCAAAATGCACGTACAACTCTCGCGTTTCAACCGAACGGTGTACCTGGCAGATTTAATCATTGAGCACCCGGAAGTAAAAAATGATCCCAATAACATCGATGTGAGGACTTTTATGAGTCTGGGCAAGTCTATGGATAAACTTATTGCTGAGGCAGTAGTCATTAGAAAACAATTCGAAACCGGCAGCTTGATTCTGGGTGGTTTTATGGGACTTGTGATCGGAATGAGCCTGATTCGCTTATCCACTTTCAGGAAAAGGGAGGACTGGGAACCGGATCAGACCAACTGCCTGAGTTGTGCAAGGTGCATGCCGTATTGTCCGGTCAAGGAATGACTTGGGACGAGTGGACGACTTGGACGACCAAAAAAGACTTGGGGACTAGGAGACTTTGGGACTGGGACGACGGAAGGACGAAAGGATGAGAACGGGGAAGATGAGTTGATGTGATGATTAGAATTTATTCTGGGCATAACAGAAGGGGTGTTAAAATAAATTGTGAGGAAAGCGATAAATTGAGTATTTACCCTATGTGGAGTTGCAGTCTTAAATGTCTTAAGAGTCCAATGTGTCCAAAGGGTGATTAGACATCAGAAAGGATGGGAACAAATTATGATAGCGTGCAATTGCAATCTTATTGAATCAAATTTGAGTTTTAACCAATAGCTAATCGCTAACAGCCAATAGCTTAAAAAAATTAATTGGAATAGAATGAATTTCTCAGACAACGATAAAATCAAACTCGCCGGCAGGATTGGCTGGTTTGCCGCCATTTTCTCCGTGGCGATGTCTGTACTGTTGATTGCCAACTTCGTTCAAACAAAACTGAACGACCCGATCAACAACAAAACGATTCCTGCCCTTGTCAAACGGCTGAGCCAGAATCCGGCAGATGAAAACCTGAAGGGGGAAATCAGGGCATTCGACCTGATGGCCAGAAAAGCCTACTTTACAAGCCACTGGCAAATTCGAACAGGAAGCTATCTCCTGATCCTGGGTGTCCTGATTGCCATACTTTCTGTCAGGACCATTTCTTCCATTACCACAAAGCCTGGTGAGATTGATCAGATCGAACACGTTAAAGGACTGGATGAACTGATGGCAAGAAAGTGGATCATCTATTCAGGTGCGGGCTTGTTGCTCCTGGCCCTGGTTTCCGGATTTTTATCAACCAACATGCTGAACGAATACAAGACAGAGGAAAGTCCAGTTGCAAAAGAAGAAAAGGCAGTAATTACTGCCATAGAACCAATTCAGAATCCCTCGACTACTTCATCGGAAATAGCTGCAAAAACCTTCTCCCGAATAGAGAATCAGAAATCTAAAACTGTTGACTCAACAAAAGCAAAGGTAGCAGCTGAACCTCCAAAACAACCTGTAATCGCTGCTGTTTTGGCATTCCCAACACTGGCTGAATTAAAAACCAATTATCCGTTTTTTCGCGGGGCCGAAGGCATTGGAATTGCTTACCAGAAGAACACCCTGACGGAATGGAACGGTAATACGGGAAAGAATCTTGTCTGGAAGGTAAAAATTCCCAAACCAGGTTTCAGCTCTCCGATTATCTGGGGAAACCAACTCTTTGTGACAGGTGCGGATGCCCAGGCACGCATGGTGTATTGTTACGACAAAAACAACGGCAAACTATTATGGGAAGCCGCAGCCGATAAGATTGAAGGTTCGACTGCCGGCATTCCAAAAGTATCAACAGATACCGGACTGGCAGCGCCAACCATGGCCACAGACGGCCGGGCCGTTTTCGCCATATTCGCCACAGGTGATGTAATCGCATTCGACCTCACAGGCAAAAGGTTATGGGCGCGAAACCTGGGAATGCCAGACAATCATTACGGACATTCCTCTTCGCTGATTATTTACAAGGATAAATTGCTCGTCCAGTATGATACCAACAAAGCAGGAAAACTGATCGCGCTCTCTACCAAGACGGGTGAGACCGCCTGGGAAACACTCAGAAAATCAAAAATTTCCTGGTCCTCCCCGGCCCTCATCAATACCGGAAGCCGCATGGAAGTCATTCTTTCCACCAATCCCAATGTGAGTAGTTACAATCCGGAAACCGGCAAGGAACTTTGGTCTGTCGATTGCCTTTCAGGAGAGGTCGGCCCTTCGGTTGGATATGCCGACGGAATGGTTTTTGCCGCCAACGAATATGCCAAACTGGTTGGCATCCAACTCGGTGCCACTCCGGCTATAGCCTGGGAATCCGACGAATTTCTTCCTGAGGTATCCAGCCCGATGGCGGTAAAGGGATTGTTGTACATTGCCACCTCCTATGGCGTTTTTGCCTGCTTCGACGCCAAGACGGGCAAGAAAAACTGGAGTCAGGAATACGGTGATCCATTTTATGCCTCAGCAGTCTATGCCGACGGGAAAGTATACATCACGGATATGTCGGGGAAAACCCACATCGTTAAAGCTACCAAGGATTACCAATTGTTGGGTACTCCGGAATTGGGTGAAAAAGCAGTCTGTTCTCCCGTTTTCACGGATGGGAAGGTTTACATTCGGGGGATGAATCAGTTGTTCTGCTTTGGATCCAAATAATTTGAAATAGAAAATGTGAACGAACAAATAGCCATATACCAGGAGGTTGACAGGATCATTGAACAGAAAGGACGTTCAAAAGGATCCGTCATTCCAATCCTGCAGGCCATTCAGCAGAAATTCAATTACCTGCCTGAAGATGCGCTCCGGTACGTTTGCCGCAAAACGGATATCACCAATGATCAGATCATCGGTGTGGCCTCATTCTATTCGCAGTTCAGGATGCATCCGGTAGGAGAACACATCATCAAGGTTTGTGTCGGAACAGCCTGCCACGTCAAGGGCGCAGACCATGTCCATGATGCGATCCGCCGTCACTTCAAACTCACAGCAGAGGAAGAAACGGATGCTTCAAGAAAATATACAATAGAAAGGGTAGCATGTTTAGGTTGCTGCACCCTGGCTCCTGTCGTTCAGATCGACGAAATCACCTATGGGCATGTATCCTCCGATAAAATAGAAAACATGCTGGAGGACTTCGAAATGCATGCAGGGTCATCAAAATCGGAAAAGGGTATATTCCGCAGCATGAAAGGCGATCATATACAAGGGGAAATCAGGATTGGGCTGGGTTCATGCTGTGTGGCATCCGGAAGCGAGGAGGTAAAAAAGGCCGTGGAAGAGACAGTGGAAAATAGCGGCATCAGGGTGAGCCTGAAAAATGTAGGTTGTGTCGGAATGTGCCACCAGGTTCCTCTCGTCGAGGTGATTCCGCATAATCAATCACCAATTCTGTATGCCAAAGTAAAACCCGAAGATATTCAGGGAATTATTGCGACTCACTTCAAACCTCCGGGCTATTTCAACAAACTGAAGAACAACATTTACCGCTTTTTTGAAAATGTCCAAACCAGTTCCGTCTGGGAAGGTGTCAAACAATACTCCATCGATGCGCGTGAAAAACAGGTCACAGATTTCCTGGACCAGCAAATCCCGATCGCTACCAGGTACCGTGGCATCATTAACCCACTTGATTTGAATGAATACAAGGCTCATCAAGGGTTTGAAGCATTGAAAATTGCACTGGCGGACCTGTCGGGAGAGCAAATTATTCAGCATATCAAGGAGAGCGGCTTGCGTGGTCGCGGAGGCGCAGGTTTTCCTACTGGGATCAAATGGAAAATTGCAGCGGAACAAAAAACGGAAGTAAAATACCTGATCTGCAACGGAGACGAGGGAGATCCGGGGGCTTTCATGGACCGGATGCTGCTTGAATCCTATCCCTACAGGGTCATTGAAGGAATGCTGATTGCCGCAAAGGCAGTAAATGCCACACATGGATATTTTTATATCCGTGCCGAATATCCGCTTGCAGTCAAACGAATTCGCCAGGCGCTGATTTATTGCAGGGAAAACAACCTTATTGGTGAAGACATTTTGGGTTCCGGATTCTCATTCGAAATAGATATTTATGAAGGTGCCGGAGCCTTTGTCTGTGGTGAGGAGTCGGCCCTGATCGCTTCCATCGAAGGGGAGCGCGGTTTTCCGCGGATACGTCCCCCCTACCCTGCCGAAAAGGGATTGTGGGGAATGCCTACGCTTATCAACAATACAGAAACTTTTGCACAGGTATCCTACATCATCCTGGAAGGATCCGAAAAATTTTCCTCCATTGGCAGCGCGACAAGCAAAGGTTCCAAGGTTTTCGCCCTTGCAGGAAAGATCAACAGGGGCGGACTCATTGAAGTCCCCATGGGCATTACGGTACGCCAGATCGTGGAGGATATCGGGGGAGGCGTTCAAAATGGGAAGAAATTCAAGGCAGTTCAGATCGGTGGGCCTTCGGGGGGATGCGTACCCATGCAATTGTACGATACACCCATCGACTACGAATCCCTGCTCAAAGTCGGCGCCATGATGGGATCAGGCGGCCTGGTGGTCATGGATGAGGATGACTGCATGGTCGACATTGCCCACTATTTTCTCTCCTTCACACAGCATGAATCCTGCGGCAAGTGCACCTTCTGCCGCGTTGGGACTAAGAAAATGCTGGACATCCTCACCAAATTCACGGTAGGTAAAGGCACTTTGAAAGATTTGGATGAACTCGAATATCTGGCTGGCTGGACGAAAAAGGGAAGTTTGTGTGGTCTGGGAAAATCGGCCCCAAACCCGATACTTTCTACCCTCAGATATTTCAGGGAAGAATACCTGGCCCATATCGACGGGAAATGTCCTTCCGGGAAATGCACCGGATTGATCCGCTATGAAATCAATGATTTATGCATTGGTTGCACCTTGTGTGCGCAGAAATGTCCGACAGAGGCGATTTTGTTCAAACCGCATCATAAACATGAAGTCATCCATGATCTGTGCATCAAATGTGATGCCTGCAGGACAGTTTGCCCGGTGGATGCCGTAGAAATTCATTAATCAATCCAGGAGGATGAATAAAAAGTCATATTTAACCACAAAGGGCACTAAGGCAACACAAAGTACACAAAGCTATATCATTGATTATATTCGCTTTGTGAACTTAATTTTTAACCTTCGGGTCCTTTGTGGTAAAATTTCTACTATTTCGACAGACTAGTCTAATAAATAATATGATAAACCTTACAATAGACAATCGGCAAATCGAAGCCCAGGAAGGCACTTCCGTCTGGCAGGCAGCCAAATCTGCCGGGATTGACATTCCTGTGATGTGCTACATGGAAGAGACAGGCCACATCGCTTCCTGCATGGTTTGTCTGGTCAAGAACACAAAAAACGGGCAGCTATTTGCCTCTTGTTCAACTCCGGTATCCGAAGGTCAGATCATTGTAACAAACGACGAAGAAGTAACGGAATCCAGAAAAACAGCACTGGAGTTATTACTCAGTGAACATGTGGGTGACTGCGAGGCTCCTTGTCAGTCTGTGTGTCCGGCACACATGAATATCCCGTTGATGAACAGGTTGATTGCAAAAGGAGATTTTGCAAAATCGCTGGAGGTTGTCAAGCGGGATATCGCACTTCCTTCCATTCTGGGGTTGATATGTCCGGCACCTTGCGAAGCGGCCTGCAGGCGCAAACAGGTGGACGATGCAGTATCTATTTGCACACTGAAAAGGTTTGTCGGTGATGAAGATTTAAATAGTGTTCAGCCATATCGTCCAAAGATTTCAGATCCTTCCGGGAAAACTGTCGCCATCATTGGATCCGGTCCAGCCGGTCTGGCGGCCGCGTATTACCTGCAAATAAAAGGCCATCAGGCCATCCTGTTCGAGCAGGCTGACAGACCGGGAGGTACCCTTTTGCAAATTGACAAAGAAATCCTGCCAGATGATACCATCAAATTGGAAATTGATGAAATTTTATCATTGGGAGTTCAAATTCATGTCAATGAAACCATTGACAAGGAGCGGTTTGCTAATTTTTTAAAGGAATTCGATGCAATTGTCGTTGCAACTGGTACGCCTTCAACCGATGGAATTCCGTATGGACTAGCAACCAATAATGTGGGGATCGTAGCGGACAAATTCAGTTACCAAACCTCCATACGTCATGTATTTGCAGTAGGTAATGCCCTGCGGACATCAAAAATGGCTGTTCGGTCGGTTGGCCAGGGCAAAGAAGTAGCTGCTGTGATTGACCGATATTTGAATTCAGGGGAGATGAAGGGTTATCCGGCAAGATTCAATTCAAAATTTGGAAAGTTGATGACGGAGGAATTTATCCATTACCTCAAGGATTCTGAGACTTTTCCCCGACAAAGTGCCGGAAAGGAAGGTTTCACAATTGATTCTGCCATGATGGAGGCCAGGCGCTGCATGCATTGCGACTGCCGCAAGCCGGAATCCTGCCTGTTGCGGGAATATTCAAACCATTACCTTGCTGATCAAAAAAGATTTAAAGGCGAAGAGCGGAAAACTGTAGAGAAACTTATTCATCGCGAAGGCATTGTCTACGAACCGTCCAAATGCATCAAATGCGGCATATGCGTCCAACTTACAAGCAATCACCGGGAGGAGTTTGGATTGACCTTTATCGGGCGTGGTTTTGAAGTAAAAATAGGAGTCCCTTTCAATGAAAAAATTGAGCAAGGTCTAAAAAACACGTCATTGGATGTGGCAAAGGCTTGTCCGACAGGGGCTCTTGCCATGTTTAACGAAGAACAGCAATTAAATCTATAATTTCTTCATACCTACCCTGGACAAATAACTGCTTTTGGCCAAAACCGGATCAGCATCAAGTGCAATGTAAAGAATGGTCTTTACGTCAATGACAACGGCTTGTAATTTAGAAAGATCCGGAGAAACAAATGTGGTAGGTTTCTTATCGTAGTTGTGATTTGAGGCCATAATAACTGGTATTTAAATTTGAAATATCCGATCACTGCCTGAAAGTTTTAAGCGAATGTGGCTTAAGTCAGAGTCGCTTTTTACATTGAAGTGAAGTACCGTCCCTGAATGGCAGAATTGTTGCAAGATACTCATAATTATCTGAATTCCTGCATAAAGTCATATATTAACAGGCAATTGTTTATAACTATTCCAAATATTAGAAAAAAACATGGCAAATCATTTAAATGCATGAAATTTCTTTCAATGCAAGCCTTTAGTTTAACCCGAATAGTTTGGTAATTTTATCTGCTGTAAATAACATTCATAATATATTGTTGTGTGAATAAATTTGAGTTTCGCCTTTTCCCCGGCATTTCACCTTCCTTCGGATCCATTTTACATTGTCAATTGTCAATTATCAACTGTCAATTGACTGATTTCATGATGAATAGACTCATTTTCCTGTCCCTCGTTTTCCTGATTGGAATCACTGCCGTTAATGGCCAGCAAAGTTGGTCTATTTTCAGAGGAAACCAGCAATTAACAGGTTTTACATCACAAGTCGTACCCGAGTCTCCTCATTTGTTGTTTTCGTTTCCTACCGGGGATGACATCAAGGCATCTCCCGTAGTTTCCGGTCAAACTATTTACTGCGGATCAACAGATGGGAATATGTATGCAATTGGCTTTGACGGAAAAATGAAATGGAAATTTGCATCCGGAAATTCGATTGAGGCACCTGCTTTACTGATTGAGAATTCAGTGGTTTTTGGTACGCTTGACGGATGGTTTTTCAGGCTGGACGAGAAAAGCGGAAAGCAAATATGGAAATACAAGACGGATAACCAGATCATGGGTTCTGCCAACTGGTACAAGGTTGGTTCGAAAATCAGATTGCTAGTGGGCAGCTATGATTACAACCTACACGCAGTAGGATTTTTCAAAGGGGATAGTTTATGGCACTATGAATCTGATAATTACATCAACGGTGCACCGGCTATTTATGAAAAATATGCCGTTTTTGGCGGTTGCGACGGTTTTATTCACCTGGTAAACATAGAAACCGGCAAAGTATTCAAAAAAATCAAGCTCGAAACGTACATCGCATCCTCTCCGCTGATTGAAGGAAACCTTGCTTTTGTGGGAGATTACGAGGGTCGATTTTTCTGTCTGGACCTGAAGGTGGGAAAGATTGTCTGGAATTTTAAGGAACCGGGAATGAACCTGCCTTTCCTCGCATCCCCGGCGTTAAGCGGAGATTTCATCGTGGTTGGAAATCAGGATCGATTCCTCTATTGTCTTGACAAAAATTCAGGAAAAGTGATCTGGAAGGTTAAAACCAGTAACAGAATCGAGTCATCTTCCGTAATAGCAGGAAATAAGGTCATTACAGGTACCATGGACGGAATTCTCTATATCCACGATCTCAAAACCGGGAAAGAACTCTGGAAATATGAACTGGGAAGTCCGATCGCAGGTAACCCCGCCGTTTGTTCCGGCAAAATCGTCGTCGGAGCCGGTGATGGCAGGATTTATGTGTTTGGTGAAAAGAAATGAAAGAGAAGAATGAAACTGGGAAACGACGAAACAGAGAAACGGAGGGTATGAGTTAAAACCCGTCCATGAGCGGATTCGAAAGGCAATTAAATTTCCGGGGGAACTGGTTCCTGAGTGAAGCCGTAGGGCGTTTGAAAATGGAAATGTCGAGATAACCCTGTCCGTGTTTGATTGCTGATAAAAACAAGCATCTTTGGATCGGACGGATGGAACAAATATTAAAAAAAGAGTCATATATAATTATGAAAATTGTACACATTATACCGGGTTCCGGCGGAAGTTTTTACTGCGGCAACTGCCTGCGCGACAGCAAATACGTCAAGGCGCTGAAAGATCTTGGCCATGAGGTTATCAAGGTACCCATGTACCTTCCCCTGTTTGATGATGCGCACGACCTGAACGACGTGCCCGTATTTTACGGAGCAGTCAACCTCTACCTGAAGCAGCGTTATCCTATTTTCAGGCATATGCCGGCTTTTGTTGAACATGCCCTTGATTCAAAGGGCATACTGCAGTTTGCCGCCCAAAAAGCTGGCTCAACGAGGGCCAAAGGTCTCGAAGAGATGACTGTTTCCATGTTGCTTGGTGAAGAAGGCCAGCAAAAAGAGGAACTTGAAAGGATGGTTGACTGGCTTGTAAATGAAGCCAAACCCGATGTGGTACATTTGTCAAATGCCCTGCTTCTCGGTCTGACCCGCAGAATCAAGCAAAAACTGGATATTCCTGTAGTATGTTCCCTGCAGGACGAAGACGTGTGGGTGGATGTAATGACAGATAAATTTCGTTCGGAAGTTTGGGACCTGATGGGTGAGCGTGGCAAAGAGGTAGATGCATTTATTTCTGTGAGTGATTTTTATGCCGGTGAGATCCGCAAGAAAATGACGATCAGGGACGACCAGATGTATACAGTACACATTGGTGTGGATGCTGCCGACTACTTTCCTGAAAACATTACACTAAAGGAACCTATGATTGGCTTTCTCTCCCGGCTTTGCGAGGAAAACGGCTTGGCAGTCCTGGTGGATGCCTTCATCATCCTAAAACAGGACAACAAATTCAGTGAGGTAAAACTCAAATTAACCGGAGGCAGTACAGGTGATGACATACATTTCATCAAGAACCAAAAAACAAAATTATCTAAAGCCGGTCTGGAAAAGATGGTAATCTGGGCGGATGAATTTGAAGGAGAAGAACGGCAGAAATTCTTCGACACGGTCAGGGTTATCTCGGTTCCGGTATTAAACGGTGAAGCGTTTGGTCTCTACCAACTGGAAGCCATGGCATCAGGAATCCCAATGGTACAGCCATCCCTTGGCGCATTTCCTGAGGTGATAGGTCTGAGTGGTGGCGGTTTGATTTATTCACCCAACGAACCTGCATCACTTGCCAAAGCACTTGGATCTGTTATCCTTGACAGCACAAAACTTCAGGAGTTGAGCACCGCTAGCCTGGCTGGTGTTCAAGAGCACTTCGATATCCACGTACAGGCAAAAAAGATGGTAAAGGTGTACGAACACGCAGTGAAAGTCCGAAGGCAAAAATCAGAAATTGACAACAACCTCTCCGGAGGAATTTAGCCAGATAAGCCAAATGATTATCCTAAAAATGGAGCAAGTCTCCAAAACCTATTTCAACGAAAGTGGCTCGAAAGGGAGGTTGATACTGGATCACCTGGATTTTCAGGTTAATAAGGGTGACATGATTGCCATTGTCGGACCATCGGGTTCCGGGAAGACAACTTTGCTCAACCTGATTGGGGCTCTTGATATACCAGATTCAGGTAAAATATACTTTAAAAATCAGGATATTACTCAGCTCAAGGAAAAGGATCTTGCAAAATTCCGAAGCAGCAAGATCGGATTTGTTTTTCAGCTCCACCACTTGCTTCCCCAACTTTCACTCATCGAAAATATTCTGTTGCCTACCCTGGCGGATAAAATATTTCAGGGAGGTGCGACCAATGAAAGGGCGAGTCATCTGATTGGGAGACTTGGATTAAATGATGCAAAACACCAAAAACCGGCGGAACTTTCAGGCGGTGAGTGCCAGAGGACTGCCGTTGCAAGGGCTCTTATCAACAAGCCGGAACTAATCCTGGCCGATGAACCTACCGGCGCCCTGGATCATCAGTCTGCCATTAACCTGGTAGAACTGCTGGTAGAACTGAACCGGGAAGAAGGTACCACATTGATCATCGTAACCCACTCGATGGAAATCGCACAAAAAATGGACACCATCCTCTCCCTCGAAAACTGCAAACTAATCCGTTTGAAATAATGTAATCCTATTCACTCTTCCTTTTCCATTTTTCATTTTTCATTTTTCAAAAACATGTCTCCAACCAAATTTGTACTTCGCTCCCTCTGGCATTACCGTAGACTGAATCTTACGGTTGTACTCGGAGTAGCGCTAAGTACTGCAATTTTGTTGGGTGCTCTGATCGTGGGTGATTCTGTGAAATTGAGTTTACAGCAAATCACCTCACATCGACTCGGTCAAACCTCCCAAGTGATTACCGCCGGTGAAAGGCTCTTCAGAAAAAATCTTGGCAAAGAGATATCTGCAAAAACAGGAATCGAAACCACCTCTTTACTTCGATCCAATGGAATTGCGATAATTGAAGGCGGAAAATCGCAGTACAACCAGATTGCAGTTTGGGGCGTTGAAAAAGACCTGGAATCTTTTTCCAATCATCCGGGAAACTTCAACCTGGATGGTAATGAGACTGCCATCAATGAGAGCCTGGCAAATATAACAGGTCTCAAACCCGGCGATGAATTCTTGCTCCGTGTCAACAAACTGAATACCTTCCCGGCCAATACACCCTTCGTAGCCGCTGAAGAGACCTCCGTTGCCTTTAGGATCAAAGTGGTCCGCGTACTAAAATCGGATGAGTTGGGAAATTTCAGCTTGCTGAATATTCAGTCGGCTCCGCGCAATATTTTTCTAAACCTGACCTGGCTGAATGAACAAATGAAATTGCAACAAAAAGCAAACGTCATTCTCGTCAAGGAGGAAATCAGTATAAAAAATTTGAATCGCGGCATTCAGCAATGCTGGAAACCGGAGGATCTGAACCTTAATATCCGCGAAAATCAAACCCTGAACTGCACGGAACTCTTGTCCGACAGGGTTTTCATTGAACCGGCCATCGAACAATACTGCCTTTCAGAAATATCAGGTTCATACCCTGTCTTTAGCTATTTCATCAATGATTTTGAATATCGTGGGAGACATACCCCCTACTCTTTTGTATCAACCGACGAGTCTCTGTCAGGTATGAAAATAAATGTAAGCCAGTGGCTGGCAGATGACCTGAAATTAAATGTTTCTGATACCGTCAGGGTGAGTTATTTTGAGGTTGGACCGCTGAGGAAACTGATACAAAAAGACACCTCCTTTGTAGTTGAGAATATTTTCAGTATGGAGGGAAAATATGCCGACCCTGACCTGATGCCTGTCATTCCGGGACTTTCTGATGCCGGAAATTGCCGCGAATGGAAAACAGGCGTTCCTGTAGACCTGAAAAAAATCAGGCCAAAGGATGAATCCTATTGGAAACTATTCAAGGGAACACCCAAAGCCTATGTTTCACTTGGAACAGCTAAAAAGTTGTGGGGTAATCGTTTTGGACAGTCGACAGCAATCCGGATGAACGGATTGAAATCTTCTGAATTTTCAAAAAATCTTCTTTCAGGTTTACAGCCGGCTCAGGCTGGATTCACTGTCAATAATGTCAAGACTGAAGGCCTGGCAGCAGCTGCCAATGGGGTCGATTTCGGTCAACTGTTTCTCGGGCTTAGTTTCTTTGTCCTCATAGCCGCATTCCTGCTGACCTGGTTGCTGTTCAAACTCTTCCTTGGATTCAGAAAAAATGAAACGGATACATTGACTGCAATCGGATTCCCGCTTGCAACCATCAGAAACCTGTTTCAGGCAGAAGCCTCCGTGCTTATTCTTATGGGCATATTGCTCGGAATTCCTTTGGGTGTTTCTTACAATTATTTGATTTTAAGGGCCATAAATACCATTTGGTTCGATATAGTCAGAACTTCAATTGCACAGGTTGATCTCCGTATGGAGTCTATCCTTTGGTCGGTACTGGTGATTGCCCCTATTTCGCTGCTTATGTTCGCAGGTATATTGAATCGTTTTCTGAAAAGTGAAACTGGAATCTTCAAACAAAAGAAAATTAAAAGCTCCCGAAATAGAAACAGATCACTTTTGTGGGGAATATTGCTGGTCTCCTTTTCAATCCTTGGAATATCGCTAACCGGCATTGGTGGAGAAATCAATCCTGAATTATTTTATATCAGTGGATTTTGTCTGCTTCCCGGACTCGTCCTTCTACTGGATTATTTACTCAGAAGACTTCTGGTTAGACAATTGTCTGTCAAATTTACGATGTGGTCATTTATTTTGAAAAAACTGGCAGGAGAACGAAAGCGCGCACTATTATCCGTAAGTTTTCTTTCAATCGGAATTTTTCTTGTAGTAACAACAGGATTATACCGACAAGACGGTTCACTTCATTCGGAGGCAGCTTCGTCGGGAACTGGAGGATATGACTATTTTATCGAAACCACCCTGCCAGTTCTTTTTGATCCAAACACAGAACCCGGAAAAAGTGAATTGAATTTGCCTTCAGATGACCTGATAGTTTCTTTTCTTGTTCAGCCCGGTGACGATGCAAGCTGCCTCAATCTGAACAGGATCAGCAGGCCAAGGATAATCGCCTGCAACCCGGAACAGTTTAATGATCGATCGGCATTTACCTTTACCACTGGAACACCGGAGTTGGACAAGGTCCATCCATGGAATTCACTGGAAAAAAAATTGCAGGATGGAGTCCTACCGGTTTTTGCCGATCAAACCGTCATTCAGTGGGGTTTGGGTAAACATGTCGGCGACACGCTTATTTACAGGGATGAGTCGGGAGTCCCATTGAAACTAAAAATAATAGGAGGACTCGAAAACTCAATATTCCAGGGGAATATCATCATGGCAGAGGAGTACTTTGTGAAAGCTTTCCCATCCGTCAGCGGGGGTAATTTGTTCCTGGTCAGGTCCCCGGCAAATAAACCTGACATGCAGGGATTGCAGGAAGGATGGCGACATTACGGAGCTGAAATAACTACGGCAAAGGATAGGCTGATCAGTTTCAACAGGATTGAGAATACCTACCTGAATATTTTCCTGATGTTGGGAGCCTTGGGATTGTTGATAGGAACAGCCGGACTCGGAATTGTCATTTTCAGGATAACATGGGAACAAATACCCGAATATGCATTATTGCAGTCAATAGGGTTTCCAAAATCCAAAATCTTCAGGATTATACTGACTGAAAAACTATTTGTAGTACTCCCTTCCGTGCTTATCGGAATCATCCCGGGGACAATGAGTGCCCTCCCCTTTTTAATTACATCGTCACATTCCGGATTATGGATCTGGCTGCCTTCCGTGTCGCTTTTGGTAATAACCTGCGGAATAATATCAACGTCAATTGCCATCTGGATAGCCCTAAAAAACAATCTGACAACTTCGCTGATAGTAGACTGATATTAATTATCATTTCTCACCTGAATGCATTTTTTGTCCTTTTTAAAATATTCCCAATATCAAATGTCGGGTTTCCTAACCTAATCTAGACTACATATAAATTAGCAAAAAACAGTTTTTTCTTAACTGTATTAACAAAAATTTACATATATTCACATTCGAGAAAAAATGTAACCAACGGTAGTATTTATACCTAGATAACTACCAATCTTTAAAATTATGAATGAATAATAGAGCAATAAATTCTCTATGGCAGTTTATGCAATCGATTGTATTTGTGTTTTCTGTCAGTTTTATTGTTAGAAACTAGGAAGAAGATTGAGCCAAACTATATTAAATTTCAAACAGGACAGATTATGAAAAAAAATCGAAGGCTGGACTGCTTTCCTCCGGGATGTAGTTCACATTTTCTTTTGAAGATCAAATTGCTTTCTGTCGTTTTGTTGACTGCAATGGCTTCCCTGGGAGCAGGGAAGGGTTTGCCGGCAACATGGTCCGGCCAGGCACCAAGCCCTGCCGAGCAACAGCAGAAAAAAATTACCGGAAAGGTCAGTGATATTAGCGGTGCTCCCGTTCCAGGGGCCACGGTTGTTGTTGCTGGCACAACGGTAGGAACTATTGCAGATATTGATGGCAATTTCTCCCTAAGCATTCCGACGGGAGCCAAAACGCTGTTGGTGAGTTTTGTCGGTATGAACCCCAAGGAAATCCCGATCGGAAATTCATCCAGTTTCAGGGTTGTGCTTGAGGAGTCAACCATTGGAGTGGAAGAGGTTGTAATTGTTGGTTACGGTACGCAAAAGAAAGAGACCGTTGTAGGCGCCGTCACGCAGGTCAACAATGCCACCCTCATGCAGGCAGGTGCAACCAATGTTACCAATGCAATTGCAGGCAAGCTTTCAGGTATCCTAACCATCCAGCAACAGGGCGAACCAGGTGCTAATGCTGCTGAAATTTATGTTCGCGGTGTTTCCAGTTGGAACGGCAGCGCTCCATTGGTACTTGTAGATGGTGTGGAACGTGATTTCTCCCAGGTAAACCCGAATGAAATCAATGCAATTTCTGTCCTTAAAGACGCTTCTGCCACTGCGGTTTTTGGCGCCAGGGGTGCAAATGGTGTTATTATTGTTACCACAAAAAGGGGAACACTTGGAAAACCAAAAATGGACTTCAGCGTTTCCTCCGGAATTCAGCTTGCTACAAGGCTGCCCCAATACATTGATTCCTATACCACTATGAATGATCTGAACGTGGCCTACATGAATGGTCAGCAATTCACATCGCTCACACCACAATCTTCACTCAACGAATATAAAAATCCTTCCTCTCCGCTTAATGCACTGAGATACCCCAATGTCAACTGGTTCGATGAATGTGCCAACAAATTTGCACCGATTACAACAGCAAATTTAAATGTATCTGGAGGAACTGATTTTGCAAAATACTTCCTTGCTTTCGGATATCAGTATGAAGGTAGCTTCTTCAAGCAGAGAAAAGAGAATTTCTATGATATGGGTTATTCAAATCACCTCTTCAATTACAGGATCAACCTCGATTTTAACATTACAAAAACTACTGTATTGTCACTAAATGCCGGAGGTTCACTTAACCTGAAAAATAACCCGAACAGCAGCCCCTGGAGGGATTTCTTTTCAACCAGCGGCGCCAGGTTCCCGGCAAACTACCCCGACTGGGTACTTCAACAAGTTCCTGATCCAAATTACCCCAACGACTCAGGAATGAGATATGCTGCCCCATTTGGAGAATATACCTCCAATCCATTTAATACGATGAATACAGGACAGTTCAACAAGGATCTTACCTCAAGGCTTTTTACTGACCTAATTTTTAACCAGGACCTCGGATTCCTTTTGACAGGACTCAAACTCAATGGCAAGGTTTCTGTCAGTACAAACTACAACAACAGACAACTCACCGCCAACCCATCCACCCAAACCTGGCTTCTCGATTACACGAAGATTGGTACTACTGCAAATCCTTGGTACCAGTACAGCCCTGCTGAATCAAATGAGTATTATTATAATCCTCCTCTTGATATCAATGTAGGAGGCCTGAACACCCCTTACAACACTGATTATTATTATGAAGCGGCACTTAATTATGCCAATTCGTTTGGCAAACACAGTGTAACAGCAATGGGTTTGTTCAACCGTCAGCAGAAAAATACCAATTCTGATTTTCCTTATTATAATGAAGGGCTGGTAGGAAGAGCCACTTATGATTTCAACAGAAAGTACCTTGTTGAGTTTAATGTTGGTTATACCGGATCCGAGCGGTTCGCTCCGGGCAATCGCTTTGGCCTGTTCCCATCAGCCGCAATTGGATGGGTCGTAACGGAAGAACCATTCTTCAAAAACAATGTTACCTGGATGAACAAGCTTAAGGTGCGTTATTCTGACGGATATGTTGGAAGCGACTATGCAAAAAGCAGGTGGCTGTATCAAAGCTCCTTTTACAAGGATAACCGTGGTTATATCAGCGAAGACCTCATGGCTAATCCGTCCGCACAGTGGGAAAGGGCGCACAAGCGTGACATCGGTTTTGAAATTGGAATGTTTAAGGACCTGATTTCACTGAATGTGGATCTTTACGACGAATACCGTGATCAAATGTTGCTGAGTCCAAAGAGTACAACCTTCCTCATTGGAAATTCTATCAAGGAACTGAATCTGGGTAAGGTAAAAAAACATGGTATTGATATTGATCTGGAATTCAGAAAAAAATTCGGGAGAGACTTCGATTATTTTGCAAAAGTCATTTTCGGATTCAATGAAAACCGTGTTATCTTCAAGGATGACCCGGCCAGCTATCCCGATTATATGAAAGCAGCAGGAAAACCTATTACCGGAACACTGAACGCAGAGTATGGACTCGACGGACTCGAGTTAAACGGTGTTACGCTAACAGGATCAGGGTACTACACCTCCATTGATGACATTCATAACAATGTTTCCCCTGTTGATTTAACCAGACTATATGTCGGTGACTACAAGTTCCTTGACTACAAGGTTGACGGAACCGTAAATGCATTTGACAAGCATGCGATAAAAGGTTTGACCTATCCGCCCATCACCTATTCATTCTCAAGTGGATTTAGCTGGAGAGGATTTGATTTCAACTTTCTTTTGGCTGGAAACCAGGGAAAATATGTACAGTACAACCAGGCATGGGAAGTTGAATTTATCAAGGGTGACTGGCGTATGCATGCATCCCAGCTCGATTTCTGGTCGCCGACCAATCCGAATGCAGGACATGCTACACTCCATTACAGCGGAAGTTCCAGCCAGGACAACCTGGTTTGGGGAGGCGGCGAGGCCGACAGGGGATATCAGACCATTATAGAGGGTCGCTTCTTCAGGGATGCCTCCTATGTTCGTCTGAAAGATTTGTTCCTGGGATATACTTTCAAAAATGTTGGCATTCTCAAAAATGCCCTTGGAATTTCAAATCTCCAGGTCTACGCAAGTGGAAGTAACCTTTTCACCATCACACCGCTGGTTGAAGGCGACCCGGAAGCTACCAACTTCTACCAGGGATATTACCCCATAATGGCATCATTCAGGTTAGGTGTTAAAGTTGGATTCTAATCTCAAAGACAGATATCATGAAAAAATTCCTATTAATTATAGTTTTTGCAGGGTTAACAGTTTTTCTTTCAACTTCGTGCGTGAAAAAATTCCTGAACGACTATCTCGACAAGTCTCCCGAACAGGGATTGACTGACGATGTAATATTTACCAGACTTTCTAACTTTAAGAGCTATTTCGATGCCGTGTATGCAGGAACATACCTTCAAGCCGGCAGCATGTGGTCAAGCACTACCTGGTCTGATTTTAACATCAAGCTATTTTATCCGTTCTACTGGGATCAATGGGATCAGAAGTATACAACCGAAGGGGTAACGGATTGTGCCGACGGAGGTCGTTATATGGAAGGACATGCCTGGAAATCGGGCAATATGTCTGAAACCATCGTAAACAAAATGACCTATGACGGGTCACGAAACCCGGTGCTTTGGACAGCTTTCATTACCATCAGAAGGGCCAATATGGCGCTTCAGAATGTGGACAGGATCGAGGATGCCACTCAAAAGGAAAAGGATGACCTGAGAGGCCAGGCTTATTTTGTCAGGGCGCTGAGCCATTTTGCGCTGTTCCAATTCTGGGGGCCAATGCCGTATATCACCAAAGTTCTCGG